>NZ_LVDJ01000008.1:0-224416 GCF_007636505.1 Shewanella sp. KCT | reverse complement strand
CATTTGGGAGCCAAACTTTATGAGCTATTACGAAATGGGCGTATTTAAGACAACTGTGACGCCAGAATAACAGGCACAAAAAAACCGACTTAATGTCGGCTTGAAATCTCTAGAAGAGATGGTACCAGAGGTCGGACTCGAACCGACACGCTTTTAAGGGCGGGGGATTTTGAATCCCCTGTGTCTACCAATTTCACCACTCTGGCATAACTAAACATCGATAAGTTGGTACAGATGGCGAGACTTGAACTCGCACGGCCGTTAAGCCACTAGCACCTGAAGCTAGCGTGTCTACCAATTCCACCACATCTGCATCTTATCTGTCTGATTTAGCCGCTAATTGCATATAGTGTTTTAACATACTGAAGGAGCGTTTAAACGACCTAAAAAAGGAAGTCTTTCCCAACCCCCGACATCTATAACCAATTGAATGTATTGGTATAAATTTTCAGTTAAAAAACTTTGCAAATCTTTGCAAGGTTTTTCAATGTTAACTATTTCAGGTTAACTTTTAAAAACAATGCTTTAGCTGAGTTCAAACTGTAAACACTGTGACTTTTGAATCCGTCGTGTCTACCAATTCCACCACTCCGGCTCATCAATCAGACCTTACTCTCTGTCTCGAGTAAGTGAACGGAATTATACCTTTGCTTTTACTAATGGCAAGCCTTTTGCGACACCTTTATTACCGACTGCCGATTTTTCATCCTAAGCGGTTAAAACTCGTCACAATCGCCCTGTTCGCAGGGGGTAAATTTGCCACCAGGCTCACAAAATTCAGCAAAACGATGATAGGGCGCTATCAAATTGACAGCATTCATTGATCGAGATCAGCATTTCTCATATCCATTCGCGCTAATTTAGCTTCAGACAACGATATAAACAGCTGCGAAAGAGGATTTCTCACATGGCATTTTGGTTAGATTTAATGTTCGGTAACCCCATTGGCCTGCTATCTATGATAGTGATCTTCACCACCATTGGCATAATGTCATACATCATGTGGTTGTTTATCTCGAAGTCGAAACCAGAATAGATAGGACTTAGAAGTCCAGAAAATCATATTTCTAATGCAAATGGGGGCTGATGCCCCCACTTTTTTATCTAGCGCTCGGTGTTTTCACACCAAATCTCCTACACAGTTCCTACCAAATCCCCAAAACGAGATTAGGCGGCGTGCTTGCGGCTCGGCACCACACTGTGAATAAAGTGGGGTCTGGCCTTGATCAGCAGCTGTAGCTGCTCTTGATTGGGCTCGCCCTGTGGCAGACGCAACACCTGGCGGTTGAGATGGGATCTCGCCTCCATGGCGATCTTAAAGTCAGCCGTCGGTCCGTGGATGGCGTACTGCTGCTTGTTGCCCAGATACTGCAAGATGTTGGCCTGCAGCAGGCTCTGCACCGCGGCCTCATTTTCCGGCAGGGTCAGCACCGTCTCCCCTTGCAGGAAGAATTCTCTCAGCAGGGCGCGCTCTGTGGGATCCAGCAGCCTCACCTTCTTCTCGATCGTCTCCTTGGTGCGCTTGCCCTTGAGGTGCTTGATCGCCTCGTCGAGAAAATAGTTGGTCACCTGAGTCAGCAGATAGGCGGCGCCGACAATCAGCCCTAGGCCGATGAAGTGGGCATACTGGTTAACCAGCAGCTCTAACCTCAGGGTCTGCATCAAGGAGGTGGGTGCAAAGAGTAAGGCGGCGCTGATCAGGGTCAGCCACAACATCAAATTAAAGATCACTTGTTTGGGACTCGTCTGTTTAAACAGCATCAGATTTACTTTTTCCATCTTGATACCTAGTGTCAAAAAACCTGCAGTAAGCAGAATAACTGCAAGTAAAATGCCAACACGCATAGCTACATAAAGACTTTACAAACATCATCTTGGCGACATTTTTATCCCTTTACCCGAGCAGAAGATAATAATCAGGCTATGCTTAAAGCTATGTGATCTGGACACTGCACCTAGCGTCAATCGTCGGCCGTTCTTATGGTGCTTAGGATAAGCGAACCCATAAATGGCAAACCACACAGCGCAGCTACTCAAGAGTCCCATCGGCAGAAAACTCACCCTGTCGATCATCCTCTTTAGTTCCTTGATCACCCTGCTCACCACGGGCTTTCAGCTGATCAACGACTATCGTAGCGACGTCAACCGCATCACCCGCCAATTCGACAGCATAGAGAAGGTCAATCTCGACGTGCTGGCGGCCAGCATCTGGGTGATCGACGAGCGGCTGATCAACACCCAGATCGACGGCCTCATCCAGCTGCCGGACATCACCTATATAGAGATAGACGACGACAGCGGCCAACACTGGCAGGCGGGCACGGCCACGCCGGAGAACACCATAGAGCGCAGCTTCAAGTTGGTCTACAGCTCGGGCAACGAGAATATCGACGTGGGTACCCTGCTGGTGCAGGCGGATCTTAGGGTGGTCTATGAGAAACTGCTGGACCGCGCCATCGTCATACTGCTCTCCAACGCCATCAAGACCTTCATCGTGGCCGGCTTCATCCTCTTCCTGGTCTGGTACCTGGTTACCCGCCACCTGCATAAGCTCAGCGACTACAGCCAAAACATCAACCTGGAAGGCGAGTTCGAGCCCCTGGTGTTCGTCAAGGACAGCCATAAGAATGACGAATTCTGGCTGGTTGCCGAGGCGATAAACAAGATGCAGCAGCAACTCAGACGCTCCTTCGACGACATCAAGGCCTCCAAACTGGAATTGCAGGAAGCCCTGGCGGATCGCGAGCGTTTACTGGAACTGGAACGTAGCTACAAGGATGAGCTGGCCCGCCAGGTGAAGGAGCGCACCCAGGAACTGGAGCAATCACTCTTAGTGCTCAAGCGTGCCCAGCAGGTGCTGGTCGAGCAGGAGAAGATGGCGGCCCTCGGCGGCCTGGTCTCTGGCGTGGCCCACGAGATCAACACCCCCATAGGCATCTGTCTCACCGCCGCCAGCACTCAGCTGATCCATATCGAGGAGCTGATCAAGCTGATCCACAGCGAGAACGCGACCCTGGAGGAGATCAACGCCATCCTGGAAGAGTACCAGCAGAGCTGCGAGCTGATCATCAGCAACATCACCCGAGCAAGCAGCCTGATCCAGAAGTTCAAGACCATAGCGGCCGAGCAGAGCCTGGAAGATAAGCGCAGCATCAATCTCAAACAGGGACTCGAAGAGCACCACGAGTCGATGCGCTTCATCTACGGCGACAAGCTGGCCGAGGTGGAGTACAGGGTCGATCCCGACCTCAACATACTCACCAACCTGAGCCTGTTTAAGCAGATAGTCACTAATCTCTTCTCCAACGCCTATGCCCACGGCTTCAAGGGCCGCAGCCAAGGGAAAATCAGGATAGATGCCGAGGTGGACGCGGGAATGCTCAAGATCTGTATTCAGGACGACGGGCCGGGGATCGACAGCGAGGCTACCGGCCATATCTTCGAGCCCTTCTATACCACCACGCGCTCAGAGGGCGGCACCGGCCTAGGCCTGTCCGCCGCCTTCAACGCCGTCACCCTGCTCAAGGGCAATATTCGCTATCGCGACGACGGCGAGCTGGGCGGCGCCTGTTTCGAGGTAAGCTTCCCGGTGGAGGTACTGGACAGCGAGGCCGTCGAGCTCAACCTCTCTAACCCATCAGGCTTTTAAGCACTCATCAGGCTTTCAACTGCTTGGCCGTCAGCTGACAGATCCCCATGATCACCTCGGTCGCCTTCACCATCGATTCCAGACAGATAAACTCATGCTTGCCATGGAAGTTATGGCCACCGGTAAACAGATTAGGACAAGGCAGCCCCATGTAGGAGAGACGACTTCCATCGGTGCCGCCGCGGATCGGTTTGATCTTGGGGGTGATGCCGAGATCAGTCATCGCCTGCTTGGCGATATCGACGATATGGGGATGGGGGATCAGCTGATCGCGCATGTTGTAGTAGCTGTCTGTGATGCTGACGCTTAATGAACCCTGCTGTAGCTGAGCATCGCAGGCCTCGACCCGCTCGACAAGCCAACGCTTGCGCTGCTCAAACTGGTCTAGGTCGAAGTCGCGGATCAGATAGGTGAGCTGCGCCTCTTCGGTCACCCCTTTCATCTCAATCAGGTGGAAGAAGCCGGCGTAATCCAGGCTGTTCTCCGGGGTATCGCCCAGCGGCATCTTGGCATGAAAACGCGCAGCCATGGTCTGGGCGTTAACCATGACGCCGTAGGCCGAACCCGGATGGCAGTTGTTGCCCTTGGCGGTCACCACGGCCGTGGCGCCGTTGAAGTTTTCGAACTCCAGCCCACCTAGCTCGCCGCCATCTACCGTGTAGGCCCACTCGGCCTTGAAGGCGTCGAAATCAAACTTGTCGGCGCCGCGCCCTATCTCTTCATCCGGCGTGAAACAGAGATAGACATCGCCATGGCGACTGTCGGGATCTTGCAGAAGGGTCGATAGCGCTGTGATGATCTCGGCGATCCCCGCCTTGTCGTCGGCGCCCAGCAGGCTGCTACCATCTGTGGTGATCAGCGTCTGTCCCAGGTAGCGATCTAACTCGGGAAACTCCTCGGGAGAGAGTCTATGCTGCGCGCCGAGGGGGATATCGCCGCCATCATAGTTCTCGATCAGCTGAGGACGAACATTGGCACCGCTAAAGTCGGGCGCCGTGTCCAAGTGGGCGATAAAGCCAATGGGCGGAACCCCATTGACCGTCGCGGGCACCAGGGCCGTCAGATAGCCAGTCGCGGAAAGCGCCACCTGACTGAAGCCTAACTGGATCAGCTCCTCTCTGAGTTGATCCGCCAGCGCCATCTGTCCCTGGGTACTGGGGCAGCAGCTTTGGCTCCCGTCAGACTGAGTATCAAATTGCACATAGCGTAAGAATCGATTTAACAGGGCCTGTTTCATAATCAATCACCAGCAAAAAATGTCGACTGAGTCTAACAAGTGACCAAAGGGTGACTTTAGACTTAAATCAAGTTTTTGGTGATTTACGCCTCAGGCCAGCAGGCGATATCGGCTATGCCTTGGCGGCAAGCTTGGTCAGCACCCGGCTCACGGCGGTAAAACCGAAGCTGCCTGTCACGACTGTGACGGCGCCAAAGCCAGAGGCACAATCCATGCGCATGCTACCCTCGGCCGTGGCCTTGACGTTGCAGACGCTACCATCGGCCTGGGGATAGACCAACTGCTCGGTGGAGAACACGGCCTCGATACTGAAACGGCGCTGCACATTCTTAGAGAAATTGTATTCGCGGCGCAGCAGGTTACGCACCTTGGCCAGCAGAGGATCTTGGTAGGTCTTGGCCAGATCCGCCACCTGGATTTGAGTGGGATCTGTCTGACCGCCGGCGCCACCTACCGTCACTATCGGCAGTTTCTGGCGCTTACAGTGGGCGATCAATGCCGCCTTAGGTTTGACCGCATCGATACAGTCGACCACATAGTCCAGACTACCGCCCTGCTTACGACCAGTAAAATAGTCATTCAGGTTATCTGTGGTGATGAAATCTTCCACCTGATTGACCCGGCACTCTGGGTTAATCTGCATGATACGCTCGGCCATTACGGCCACCTTAGACTCACCTATCGTCTCCTTGAGGGCGTGCAGCTGGCGGTTGGTGTTGGTGACGCAGATATCGTCGAGATCGATCAGGGTGATCTCGCCTATGCCGCTGCGGGCCAACGCCTCGGCCACCCAGGTACCTACCCCGCCTATGCCGACCACAGCCACATGGGACTGCGCAAATCGGGTCAGTGCCTTAGCGCCATATAGGCGGCCAATGCCGGCAAAGCGATTGAGATAGGCGTCAGAGAGTTCAGGTTGGCTCAAGGTGGGCTCCGGTAAGATAACTAAAATCCCGCCGATTTTACCGCAATCCCAGGCAAATGCCCAAAAAGAAAAACGGTGACAAGTGTTAAGCCTATGGGGCGATTGCAGCAGCCAGGAAAGCAGAGGGTGAAACAGGGTAATGACCAAATTAACCCACTGTTTTTAAATGTAAAACAACATGATAAAACTCACGTAAAACCAATGATTTGCGACACGGATCACATCTCAACATTGCACTTCTGGGCACACTGACGCCGCGACGCAGCATAAGCGGCCAAGAAAGCTCCCTCTGGGCCCATGACTCTCGCTAGCTAAAAAATCAAAGGCCCTCTTTGAGATGGCCATAATCGCTACAGGAAGATGACAATGAAAAAATCTGTTCTATCGGCAAGCATTTTCGCCACCCTCGCAGCCACCTCATTCACCGCGCTCGCCGACGGTCCTCAGTTCTATGGCCGTGCCGATCTTGCCTTCACTCACTCGGATAATGGCATCGCCACCCAAAACCAGAAAGATGGCACCATCATAGAGAACAACTTCTCTTGGTTAGGGGTGAAGGGCAGCGAAAAAGTCGCCGACGGCCTGGAAGTGATCTACCAGATGGAGTTTGGTGTCAGCAACTATGACAACTCAGGCAATACCTTTGCCGCACGTAACACCTACCTGGGGCTAAGAAGCGTCATAGGTACCGCCCTTGTGGGTCGTAACGACACCGTATTTAAGGCATCCGAAGGTGGCTTCGACCTCTTTGGTAACACCAACTCAGATATCGATCTGCTGGCCGCCGGTCAATCGCGTACCGCAGACGGTATCACCTACTACTCGCCTAAGATCGCCGATCTCATCACCTTGAACGCCACCTACCTGATGGAAGACAACTATGTGACCTATGACGGCAACGAGCGCGTGGCACCAGACAACATGTATGCCCTCAGCGCCACCTTAGGTGATAAGGCGCTCAAGGCGCAGAACTACTATGTTGCCGCGGCCTACAACGACAACATCGACGATGTGAAAGCCTATCGCGGCGTAGCACAGGTGAAGCTAGGTCAGGTGATCTTAGGCGCCCTGTATCAGAACAGTGAACATGTGGACAGCAAGTACGCCAACCTAGAAGGCGATACCTACTTTATCAATGCCGCCTATGTGATGGGTAACCTGAAGTTTAAGGCGATGTACGGTAAGGACGATTCGGGTCTGGGCAAGTATGTGAAGCGTTATGTGGGTGGTAGCGATGGCGCGGGCATGGAAACCCTGTCTGACGTAGATCTACAACAGTTCAGCATAGGTGCCGACTACCGTATCAGTAAGAGCACGCTGTTTTATGGTCACTACACTAAATATGATGGCGACCTGAAACTGGCTGGCATGAAGCAAGATCTGGGTGATGACATAGTCACCCTAGGTATGCGCTTCGACTTCTAAGTTGTCTCCAGCTTAAATAAAGGCGGCCAAGAGCCGCCTTTTTGCTTTTCTTCTAGCCGCTTTACTCGCCGCGTGGCTTTATCTGCGCTCCCACTGCTTTCGACCCTGTCAGCGAAAAAACACGCAATATTTGTGCGTAAGCGCACACTTTTTAAACATATTTATGCTTTACCAAGCAAAACGCCTACAATTTTAGCAACTTCTTAATAAGTTACAGTTTGTTTACATCAACAGCAGAGTGCATACCCCTTTGGGAGTAGGTGTAATACGTTAAATTTACAAGGATTGGCTGTTTTTTAAACGGATGAGACAGATCTGTCACAAATTCCTCGTAAAGCTAATCTCGATAAGCAGAAATTTGATCTGCGCCACACTCTTACTGCCATAAAACTGTAAACTTCTGGCCAACTTTGTTACGAGAACGGACCCTCGGAGCAAATTATGGAAACTATGTTAATAACCATTAAAAAATGGAAAAGAACTCAGTTCTTGGGAGCACAATACATGAAAAAATCTCTAATCTCTGCATCAGTAGCATCTGTCATTGCACTGACTTCATTCGGCGCGCTAGCCGATGGCCCTAACTTCTACGGTCGTTTAGACCTAACCCTAACCAACTCTGACAAGGGTTCAACTACTCAAGAAGGTAAAGATGGTACTATTCTTGAGAACAACTTCTCACACCTAGGTGTGAAAGGTTCTGAAAAGATTTCTGACGGTATCGATGTTATCTACCAAATGGAATTCCAAGTTGAGAATACTTCTTCTAAAGGTGACGTATTCAAGGCTCGTAACACATTCCTAGGTCTTAAGAGCGCAGCCGGTACCCTGCTTGTTGGTCGTAACGACACAGTATTCAAGCAATCTGAAGGTGGCATCGACCTATTCGGTAACTCAAACGCCGATATCGACCGTCTGGTAGGCGCGCAAACTCGTAGCGCCGACGGTATCTGGTACTACTCTCCAAAGATCGCCGACCTGATCACTCTGAATGCGACTTACCTGATGACTGACAACAACCAGGCTGGCGTTGAAAATGCTGATGACCAGTACGCTCTAAGCGCGACTCTGGGTGACAAGAAGTTCAAGGCACAAAACTACTATGTTGCAGTAGCTTACAACAAAGGCATCTCTGGTATCGACGCATACCGTGGTGTTGCTCAAGTTAAACTAGGCGACTTCAAAGTAGGCGGTCTATTCCAAAACTCTGAAAGCGTTAAAGACGGTTCAGAAGACAACAACACTTACTTCGTGAACGTTGCCTACAACCTGAACGGCGTTAACCTGAAAGCTGAGTACGGTAAAGACGAAGCTGGTTTCGGTAAGTACTACAAAAACATCTCTGGTGTAGCTGGTACTGACATCAACGTGACTAACATCACTGTGGGTGCTGACTACCGCGTAGCTAAATCAACTCTGATCTACGGTCACTATGCAATGTACGAAGGCGACCACAAAGTTGCTGGCGTTAAAGTTGACCTAGAAGACGATAACATCTTCACCGTTGGTGTTCGTTACGACTTCTAATTCGATGAGCCTCTGGCTCTCATGAAAAAGGCGACCCTAGGTCGCCTTTTTGCTTTCTAACGCTTAATTTTTTATAGCTTAAGTTTCTTTAGCTTAAGTTGCTGTAGCTTAACGCCTCACCAGACGATAGACAGACTCGGTCAGCCAGGGCACCTGCTTCTTCACGAACCTTGGGTTCTCGGCCAGCACATCCTGGGTGCTGAGGCACTCGATCTCGAAATAGGAGCTCATATGCTCCTGGATCCAGGCATCCGATACCGCAAATGGTGGGCCGTTTAGCGCTTCCTGGGGATAGTCTAAGGTGATCAGCAATCCTATGCTCTTAGGCGGCAATAACCCGGCCAGGCACTCCACATATTGCTGGCGCATCTCAGGCGGCCAGGCGATCAGCGCCGCCCTGTCATAGAAGCCGCTCACCGCCTCCAGGGGTTCTTTTGGCAGACGGAACAGATCCCCCTGGTAGATGCTCACCTGCTCGGTGCGGTAACACTCATGCTCGCCGCTCGATTGACGCTCGACCGGCAGCTCGTTGTCGCTGAAGAACTGCTCTACCGCGCTCTGATTCAGTTCACAGCCAATCACCTCCAGCCCCTGCTCGGCCAGATAACAGAGATCTAAGGTTTTACCACACAGGGGAACAAAGACCTGGCTGCCGGCAGCTAACTTGAGCTGCGGCCAATAGTCGATAAGAAGGGCGTTGACCTCGTCCAGATGAAAACCTATCTGCTGTGAGGCCCATTTATCGTGCCAAAAACTGGGTTGCATCGTTAGCTCCGCATAAGCAAGTGTCTCATTATGCAGGCTACTCTAATCTCTCGTCGGCCAAGATGCCAGCTTACCGATTATTTCGGCAAGCTTTTCTCTTGGTCGTTATTGAATATCCAGGACTTTTTGTACCCGTCTGAGCCAGACACAGTTTTCACATTCGCAGTTACGGCGCGACAGGTGATGGGGGGTGAGGCTGGAGTCGATAAAATCGACCGCGATCAGCAGCTGCTGTTTCAGCTCGGCAACCGACTTGCGTTCGACGGCCACCAGCTCATCGTTATGGTTCATCCAGACGCACTCCATCCCCTGATAACAGTGGATACACTGAGGGTCGGTGCTATTGAAAAAACCCGCGTGAGGACAAAATTTTAGCTCCATCGACTGCACGATGCGCTTCCTCGGATATTCTAATAACTCAATCAATAGGGCTTTGTTTAGTTCCGTCATTTCGCCCTCCTCACTCTTCAAAGTCGCTCAAAAATGAAGCTTAGTTTTATATTAGCTTCAGGTTACCTGTATGTGTATGTAACAGAATTGATATAGGTCAACATCTCATACGAAAATATCGGTTAGGCATCGCACTGCTGAAAAATCTAGCTATTGTGCCTGGCCGCCGCTTCTTGCTATAAAAACATATCGACATTCAGTGAAATGACCCATGCCCAACAGCCAAGCTCCCAGCCCGGAACTGCAACACTTTTATATCTCCGAAGAGCAGTCTATCTACCTGCTCAAGGCCGACGATGCCCGTAAACACAGGGCGTGGATAAGACTCTGTAAACAGCAACTGAGCAAACTGGGCTACTCAGATATCGAACTGGTGGGCAAGGGCGCCTACGGTTTCGTGTTCGCCGGCATCAATGGCCATGGCCAGGCACACGTGTTCAAGTTCTCCCGTATCACCCTGCCCCAGCAGATCCAGGACAGGCTGGAGGAGGAGGCCTATATGCTCTCCCAGGTGATCCACCCCAATGTGCCGCCGGTGATCAAGTTTGAGCATGTGGGCAAGCAAGGAATATTGGTGATGGCCAGGGCGCCGGGGGAAGATCTCGACAAGCTCTGCCTCAGGCATGGCGCCTTGCCGGCGCGCATCATAGTCAGTATCGCCCGCCAGTTGGCACAGATCCTCAACTATCTGCACAACGGCCGCCCCCTGGTACATGGCGACATCAAGCCCTCTAACCTGGTGTACGACATGGAGCGGGATCATCTCTCGCTGATCGACTGGGGCTCGGCGGTATTTGCACAGCGTGACGGCGAAGGCAATCCGGTCAACGGCAACGTGATGGATCTGCTCTCCAGTGACCAGCAACACACCAACGCCCGCATGGGGGATGTCTATTTCATCGGTGAGGAACAACTCAGCGGCGCCCTCTCCAGCCCCAGGTTCGACGAACAAGGGGTGGCGGCGACCCTCTACGCCCTGGCCTCGGGTCAGGCCAGCCGTTTCGGCAGCAAGGTGATCCCCGCCAGCAGCATAGGCCTGCCCATAGAACTGGCCCGCACCCTTGATGGCATGCTCAGCGAGGATCCTGCCACCCGCAACCGGGCCGGGGATTACTTTCTTAAAAGCATGGCCCATAGCCATCGTCTGCATCTGCCGGATCTGCCCATGGCGCCACTGCAGCCTGAGATCCCAGTATGGACCCTCAAGCAGGCCAAAGATGTTGAGACGGTCACCTACAGCTCGCGTAAATCCTTCCTGCGGGAGCACAACGAGGATGAGCCGATAGAGAAGATGGACGATCTCCAGCTGGAAAAGTACTACCGCAACTTCATGGCGGGCATGGGAGATACCGAGAAGGGCTTTATCGCCGCAGTCAGCCGGGTGGGCCAATATTCGCTGGTAGGCGGCCTGGCGATCCACTGGCAGGAGTCCGGGGTGTATATCGACTCTAATCTGGCCACCTATAACGCCGAGGAGAAGGCGGCGCTCATCCTGGCGGTGAACAACATGGTGACCCTGGCGCGGGGCATTCGCCGTATCGGGGTGTTTAAGGCCTGCTTCTTCAACGCCCGCGACACCCTGCATCTGGAGCGTGACGACACCAGTCAGCCCTTCAGGCCAAGCCCGGATCAGCAGCTGCCCTTCGAGGTGGGCGATGTGCCTTCGCTGGAGGATAAATCCCGGCTGCACTCCTACTTCGAGGATGGCCGCGACCCGGATGAAAATCTGGAGCTGCCCAAGGAGATCATGACCGAGCTTGGCTGGATCAACCAGATCCACCACACCGGCTGCATCATCTTCGAGGTGCTACCTAACCATATGAAGATCCACAGCTATCTGCGTCTGTTGAATCCCCGTAAGCAGGCGGCCTTCAGGGCGAGCCTGGACAGGATCCTCAGTCATGTGGATAAGATTCAGGGGAAAGGGGTGTCGGGCTTCATGAAACTGCCCTACAAGAACACCCGCCGTTTTCAACATATCGACAGGAAGGCGGACCACTTCTACCCCAGAAATCCCAAGGAAGTGATGGCCCAGCTAGATGAGTAATGGCTCAACTGGAAGCCTAATGGCTAAGCCGATTTACTTCGGCTCGCGCTTGTCCTCGTCGCTCGCCTTATCGCCCTCTGGCTTGTCGCCTAACTGACGCTCTTCGTCCAGCTTATCGGAAGGATCTGGCTTGCGCTCATAGTCGCCGTCGAAGGTGTTACCCTGCTCATCGAAGGGAGAGCGGTCGAAGGGCGAACGGCCACCGGCCGAACCATTTGACCCAAATGGCCCCTGCCCAAACTGGCCATGAAAGCCCCCCTGTTGACTCACCTTGGCCTGCATCCGCTTGTAGAGGAAGGCGGCGATGGGCGCTCGGGTGAGCGGGGTTAATAGCAATAAACCGATAAAGTCGGTCACGAAGCCAGGGATCAGCAGCAATAGACCGGCCATAGCCAGCATCATCCCCTCGACGATCTCCTGACCGGGCGCCTCGCCGCGCGCCAGCTTCTGCTGCACCTGCATCAGGGTGTGTATCCCCTGACTACGCACCAGAGAGACCCCCACCACGGCGGTGAAGATCACCAGGCCCACGGTAGTCCAGCTGCCTAAGGTTTCGCCAACGCGGATCAGCACATTGAGCTCAATAACAGGAATGAGAACAAAGATAATCAATAGGATGAAAAACACGCTGACCTCACAAACTGACGAAATTTCTAATTGATTGAAAACTAAATGGGGGCGAACGGGTCTACTTTCAAGTCGGACGGCTTTTTTAGCGAATTTATCCCAGTGACAAACTTGGGATAAGCTCACTATTTTAGCAATAGCTTAATGCAAGTCGCCGACAAAACACGTAAAGTAGCTATCGCCCACGATACCCATGTGGGCCAGTATAACCCGGTTACCTTAACACCCAATTAATGACCATACAGGGTAATAGCAACAGATGCAGGAAAAATGTCTACTCGTCACCACCAGCTGCCCGGACAATGAGACGGCCAGCACCCTGGCCCGCGCCTTAGTGGAAGCCAAGCTGGCGGCCTGTATTCAGATCTCCGCCCCCGTCACCTCGCTCTACACCTGGGAGGGTGAAGTGTGTCAGGAGACAGAGGTATGCCTGCAGATAAAATGTCTCGCCCGTCATTACGACAAGTTGGAGCAACGCCTCTTGTCGCTGCACCCCTACCAAGTTCCCGAGCTGATCGCCACAGAGATCCACACAGGTTCGGCGGCTTACTTAGCATGGATAAAAGAAACCTCACTATCATGAAGAAAATACTGTTCCTCTTCCTCTCAACCCTGCTGTTGATCGCCCCCGGGGCGCAAAGTGAAAGCCTGTTCAGCAACAGTAAGTTTGATTTTCTTAAAGATGAACCTCAGCTGATGCCTGTGGATCAGGCCTTCGTCTTCGATGCCCAACAAGAGGGCAACCTGGTCAAGATCAGCTGGGTGATCGCCGACGGTTACTACCTGTATCGCGACAAGCTCAAGTTCGCCGCCGACGGCGCGACCCTGGGTGAGATCCAACTGCCTAAGGGCAAGGCTCACAGCGATGAGTATTTCGGCGAGCAGGAGGTCTACTACTCATACGTCGAGGTGCCAGTGGCTCTCAAGGAAGCCACGGCCGAAGCCAACATCAGCGTGACCTTCATGGGCTGCGCCGAGGGTAAGCTCTGCTTCCCGCCCACCACGCGTAGCGCGCCCCTGACTCAGGTCGCCGCCAATGCAGGTCTGCTGCCCGAGGCGATGAAGGCAACGACTGCAGCCATAGAAACCGCAAGCAATCAGGCGCCTATCACCCAACAGGATTCTCTCAGCCAGATGCTTTCTGGCGACAACCTGCTGTGGACCCTGGTTATCTTCTTCGGCCTGGGCATAGGCCTGGCGCTGACCCCGTGCGTCTTCCCCATGTACCCGATCCTGTCGGGCATCATCGTCGGCCAGGGTGAGAAGCTCTCTACCGGCAAGGCCTTCAGCCTCTCCATGGTCTATGTGCAGGGGATGGCGATCACCTATTCGCTGCTGGGGCTTATCGTCGCCTCGGCAGGCATGAAATATCAGGCCGCACTGCAACACCCTGCCGTGTTGGTGGGGCTGGCGATCCTCTTCTTAGTTCTCAGCCTCTCCATGTTCGGCCTGTACGAGCTACGCCTGCCATCGAGCTGGCAGGAGAAGATGAACCGCTTCTCTAACAACCAGAAGGGCGGCAACGTCCTAGGTGTGTTTGTCATGGGGATCATCTCGGGTCTGGTGGCATCACCTTGCACCACGGCGCCGCTATCGGGCGCCCTGGTCTATGTGGCACAAACCGGCGACCTGCTACAAGGTTTCCTGGCCCTCTATGTGCTCAGCATGGGCATGGGTCTGCCGCTGCTGATCATAGGCTCATCGGGCGGTAAACTGCTGCCACGTGCCGGCGCCTGGATGGATGTGATCAAGACAGTGTTCGGCTTCCTGCTGATCGCCGTCTCTATCCTGATGATAGGCCGAATCTGGACCGGACTGGTATCGGATCTGCTGTGGGCCCTGTGGGGCGTCAGTCTAACCGCCTACCTGATGCATCAGAACAAACTCACCGAGTTTAACTGGAAGCAGACGGTGCGCTCGGTACTGCTGTTACTGACCCTGCTGGGCAGCTTCTCCTATGGCTTCCAAGCCGTCATGGCCAGCCTGGGCTACCAGGCCCATACGGGTGCGGTTAGCCATAAGGTGAGCCACAAGACCATCAAGAGCCTTGAAGATCTACAGGCCGAGGTGGCCGCCGCCAGCGCCCAGGGTAAGCCCGTGATGCTGGATCTCTACGCCGACTGGTGTGTCGCCTGTAAGGAGTTTGAGAAGATCACCTTCGTTGATCCTGAGGTGCAGGCTCGTCTGTCGCAGATGGTGTTCCTCCAGGCCGACGTGACCAAAAACGATGCCATCGATATCGAGCTACTTGAGCACTATGATGTGCTGGGGCTACCAACCCTCTTGATGTTCGACGCCAAGGGCGAGATCCGCGACGATCTGCGGGTCACAGGCTTCATGAAGCCTGCGGAGTTTGCCGCCCACCTGGATCACTTGCTAGCCAAATAAGCTCAGGCGGTCTCGTATAAGCTACCTAAAAACCTCCTACGGGAGGTTTTTTATTAAGGGCTAAAAGATAGCTCGCTCATCAAAGTTTTCATTTATAGTTAACCCAATTCCTATACAATCAGGGGTATACCTTACGGATCTCTAGGAGCAACATGGAACCCGCCATCCTCATCATCACCTTAGCCTGTGGCATGCTTGTCAGTCGTATCGGTTTACCACCACTCATAGGTTATCTGGTCGCGGGCTTTGTATTGTTCCTCTTCGGTATCGACGAGAGCAGCCTGCCCCTATTGGAACAGCTGGCGGAGCTGGGTGTAACCCTGCTGCTGTTTGCCATCGGCCTCAAGCTGGATATTCGTAGCCTGTTTAAGGCCGAGGTGTGGGCGGGCTCCAGCCTGCATCTGATGGGATCTATTATCTTCCTGGTGCCCCTGCTTAAGCTGCTCGGCCTGCTGGGGCTGGAGCAACTGAGCGGCCTGGCGTTCAATCAGCTTACCCTGCTGGCCTTCGCGCTGAGCTTCTCCAGCACCATCTTCGCCGTCAAGGTGCTCGAAGATAAAGGTGACATGCAGTCCCTCTATGGCCGTGTCGCCATCGGTATTCTTATCATGCAGGATATCTTCGCCGTCGCCTTCCTCACCATCTCCAAGGGGGATATCCCTTCAGTCTGGGCTCTGGGGCTACTGCTGCTGCCCTTCGCCAAACCGTTGATCTACAAGGCGTTCGACAAGGTCGGTCACGGCGAGCTCTTGGTGCTCTTCGGCCTGGTGATGGCCCTGGTGGTGGGTGCCGGCCTATTCGAACTGGTCGGTCTCAAGCCGGATCTGGGCGCGCTTATCATAGGCATACTGCTAGCGGGTCACACCAAGTCATCTGAGCTGGCCAAGTCGCTCTTCTACTTCAAAGAGCTGTTTCTGGTGGCCTTCTTCCTCACCGTCGGCCTCAATGGCCTGCCGAGCTTCGCCGACATCGGCCTGGCGGCCCTCTTAGTGCTTATCGTCCCGGTGAAGATCCTGCTATTCCTCTACTTGCTGACCCACTTCAGGCTGCGTTCGCGTACCTCCTTGATGACCTCGTTCAACCTGGGCAACTACAGCGAGTTTGGCCTGATCGTCGCCGCCGTGGCCACCAGCAAGGGCTGGCTACCCGGGCAATGGTTGGTGATCCTGGCCGTCGCCCTCAGCCTCAGCTTTTTGTTTGCCGCGCCCCTTAATGCCGCCTCGGCCCGCCTGTATCAGAAGTTTCAGAGTCGCTTGCAGAAGCTGGAAAGACACCCGCTGCACCCCGAAGACAGACAGATCCCCGTGGGCAACCCACGCTTCCTCATCCTGGGGATGGGGCGTATCGGTAGCGGTGCCTACGACGAGCTGGCCAACCAGTTTGACGGTGAGATCCTGGGGATAGAACACAAGCAAGAGTTGGTGGACTTCCACCGCCAGCAGGGACGCAACGTGGTACAGGGCGACGCCTCGGATACCGACTTCTGGGAGAAGCTGGACAGGGCGCCGAATCTCGAATTGGTGCTGCTGGCCATGCCCCACCACGCGGGTAACCAGTTTGCGGTGGAGCAGCTAAAGCGCCTGGATTATCAGGGCAAGCTTAGCGCGATCGTGCAATACAGCGAGGATGCCCAATCCCTCAAGGCCGCCGGGGTGCACAGCGTGTTCAACCTCTACGAGGCCGCCGGCGCCGGTTTTGTCGAACATGTGGTTTGCGAGCTCAAGTCCGGCAGACAGCACGAGGCCGATATCGCCGTCGAGCCTCAGGAGACCACAGGCTAGCCCTAACTGCGCTCAAACCATAGATTGTATACATTATTCTAAATATCTTGTATTGTACTTGCTATCCTGCGATAAGATGGGAAGTACAATACTGTGCCGACAAAAAAACAAAAAACTAATCAATCCAATACTTTCGGAAACATACTCAAGACCAGCCTCTGCCTGTTAGCCGGCGCGACCGCTCAGGTCAGCGCCGCGGGCTATGACATCTGGCTCTATCCCTTAACCAAACAGGCCGACGCCCCCCACTGGCGACTCGACGAGCCCATCAGGGTCAGTGACCGCCCGGGTTACGACAATCAGGCTGCATTTGGCCCCAAGGGCAAACAGCTGGTGTTCGCCTCCGATCGCGCCGGTGATCATAACGACATCTTTCGATTCGAGCTCGAGACGGGCGAGATAACCGCCCTGACCCACACCCCAGAGATCAGCGAATACTCGCCTCAGCTAATATCACAGGGTCTGATCTCACAGGGCCTCGCCTATGTGGCCGAACAGGGCGTGCCCCACCAGAGCATCTGGCAACAGTCGCTGATTGATAATAAGGCTCCCCAGCGCGCGGTAAACAGCCTGATCCCAGCAGGTTACTATGCCAGGCTTGAAGGTATCGGCACCCTGATCTGGGCCAGATATGGCTATAACCTCTACTATGAGCCGGTTGGCGAAAACGCCGACGAGCGCCACTTCGTGGTGAGCGATGTCGGGCGCAGCCTGCACGCCCTGCCGAGTATCAAGCAGTTCAGCTACCTTAAGAAACGTATGGACGGTGAGCGAGTCGTCACCCTGTTCGACCCAGAATCTCGCAGCCACACGCCACTTATCGACCTGGGCCAGGGCAGTGAAGACTATGCCTGGAGCAGCGATGGCTGGCTGTTTAACCTTGAGGGCACTGTGCTTCGCGCCTGGCCCTACCTGCCGTTAGCGGGCACACATGAAAGAGTGACCAAGACACCCCAGCAAGAGCTGCGCGGCTGGCAGGCGGTAACCCAGCTTAACCCGCCAACGCCACACCATCAGAGCCCCTCTCGAATCGCCATTAGCCCCACTTTGGATTTTATTGCCATCACTTGGCAACGTAAGGACACACCACAATGAACAACCGCTTCTCTCTGCTACAGAGACTCTCCTATGCACTTGTATTCTCCCTAGTCTTTGGGCTAGTAATCTCCAACCCGGCGTTTGCAAGGGATCGCTGGCAGGATCACACCCTATTTGAGATCAACAAGCTGGCGCCCCATGCCAGCTTCTTCGGCTATGAATCTGAGCCCCTGGCGCTGTTGGATGAGATGGACCGCAGCCAGCATTATCTGGATCTCAACGGCCGCTGGCACTTTCATCTGGCCAAGAATCCCGGCGCCACCCCCAAAGAGTTCGCCGCTGCCGAGTTTGATGCCAGCCACTGGGGCAGCATACTGGTGCCGGGCAATTTCGAGACCCAGGGCTACGGCCACGCCATCTACCTCGACGAGCGCTATCCCTTCGACACGAAGTGGCCCGATGCACCAAATGATCACAACCCCACAGGACTCTACCGCAAGACATTCACCCTGCCCGCCCATTGGCAGCAGAAACAGGTGTTCATCCATATAGGCGCGGCGCGCTCGGCCCTCACCCTGTTCGTCAATGGCCGTGAGGTCGGCTACAGCCAGGGCGCCAAGACCCCGGCTGAGTTCGACATCACCCCCTACCTGCAAGCGGGCGACAATCTCATCGCCATGCAGTTGATCCGCTGGAGCGACGCCAGCTACCTGGAAAGCCAGGATATGCTGCGCATGACAGGGATAGAGCGCGAGGTCTACCTCTATGCCACCCCCAAGCAGCGCATAGAAGATATCCAGGTTATCAATCATTTAAACGAGGATCTCACCCAAGCCGAGCTTGCCATCAGGGTAAATCTCACCAGCCACCAGCCAGAGGTAAAAGCCCTTGAATTGGAGGCGCGCCTGCTGGATCCCCAGGGCAAGCCGGTCGCACAAGATAACCAGCACCTGAGCCTGAAAGGCGATGCCAAGCTCGACTTTAGCCAGATTTTAAGCCATCCCAAGCTGTGGAACGCCGAGATGCCAAATCTGTACCGGCTCATCCTGACCCTCAAAACGGAGAAAGGAGAGACGCTTCAGGTTGCCAGTCAGCAGATAGGCGTACGTAAGATCGCCATCGAGAAGGGTCAGCTTAAGGTCAACAACAAGGCGATCACCATACGCGGCGTGGATCGCCACGAGACAGATCCCCAAACCGGCCATGTGGTCAGCCGAGAGACCATGGAGCTGGATATCCGCCTGATGAAGCAGAACAACATCAATGCGGTGCGCTCCAGCCACTACCCCAATCATCCCTACTGGCTCAGCCTCGCCGACCGCTATGGCCTGTATGTGATCGATGAGGCCAACATAGAGTCCCACCCGCTGGCGATAGACGACAAGACCCAGCTGGGCAACGAGATGAGCTGGCTGCCCGCCCATCAGGCACGCATCGAGCGTATGGTCGAGCGCGACAAGAACCACCCCTCGGTGATCATCTGGTCCCTGGGTAACGAGGCGGGCGAAGGCAAGCTGTTTGAGCGCCTCTATCAGTGGATAAAACAGCGGGATCCCAGCCGCCCTGTGCAGTATGAACCGGCGGGCGAGGCGCCTTACACGGATATCGTCGCCCCCATGTATCCCTCCATCGAGCGGATACGCGAATACGCCGAGCGTGCCAGCGACCGACCGCTGATCATGATCGAGTACGCCCACGCCATGGGCAACTCTGTGGGCAACCTGCAAGACTACTGGGATGTGATAGAGGCCTATCCCCAGCTGCAGGGTGGCTTCATCTGGGACTGGGTGGATCAGGCGCTGGCCTTCAGCAACGATTTAGGTCAGAGATACTGGGCCTACGGTAAGGACTATCACCCCGATATGCCCACCGACGGCAACTTCCTCAACAACGGCCTGGTGGATCCCGACCGTAACCCCCATCCCCACCTGAGTGAGGTGAAGAAGGTCTATCAACCCATCAAGTTGAGAGACTTTAAGATTGAAGGTGATAAGGCCTGGGTGAATCTCATCAACGGCTTCGACTTCGCCTCCACATCAAACCTGAGCCTGAACTGGACGCTGCAGCGAGATGGCAAGATCATCGCGAGCAAACGCCAGGCCATGCCGACACTCTCCCCCGGCGAGCAGGCCCGTGTCAGCTTCACCCTGCCGGGCAAACAGAGCCTTAGCGCCCCCTTCGAGTATCACCTGCGACTCGAGGTGCTGGTCGATGCTCCTAGACCCCTGCTGCCGAGCGATCACCGCATCGCCTTCGAGCAGTTTGCCTTGCCACGCTTCGGGGCTAACGCCGCTTATCAAGTAAAGAAAAACCAGGCCAAGATCAGCGAGGATAGCGGCAGCTATCGCCTCACCTCGGGTGAGCTGAGCTATAAGTTTGATAAACGCAGCGGCTGGCTGACCCAGATCTACCAAGAGGGTGAGCCTCAGCTTAAGGCGCCACTGATGGCCAACTTCTGGCGCGCGCCAACCGACAACGATCTGGGTAACCAGATGCCGCAGTGGGCCGGCGCCTGGCAAGACGCGGCGGCTGAGCTAGAAGTCACGACAATCGACGCCGATCCCGCCCTCGGCCTTGCCATCAGCCAGAGCCATGCAGAGATGGGCTTTAGCCTGCGCACCCACTATAGCCTGGATAATGCCGGACGCCTGATGGTCGACAGCCAGTTTATTCCGGGTAATAAGCCGCTTGCCGATCTGCCCCGCTTCGGCTTCAGCACCAGACTAGGCTTTGAGCACAGATACCTGAGTTACTTTGGCCGCGGCCCAGAGGAGACCTACGCCGATCGCCAGTCGGGCAATCCCCTGGGCTGGTACGCCCTGCCGATCGAGCAAACCTATCACAGATACCCAAGACCCCAGGAGACTGGGCAGCGCACCCAGGTGCGCTACGCCGCGGTGACAAATCATCAGGGTCAAGGATGGCTAGCGATCGCTAACCAGGCCCAAAGCGGAAATAATGCCGGAGAGCTGTCCGGAGATCAGGGCAGCAAGGAGGCAGATGAGGTCGCCACCCTACAGACCAGCCTCTGGCCATTCGCCCAGGCCGACATAGATTTTCGCCGCGGCGATGCCCAGGACTCGGCCTCGGGTCTAGTGGCCGTCACCCGCAACCACGGCGCCGAGATCCCGCTTAGGGAGTTCGTCACCTGGAATATCGATTACCGCCAGATGGGCGTCGGCGGTGACACCTCCTGGGGTCGTCCGGTACATGCGCCCTACCGCATCAAAGCCGAGCCGATCCGCTTCGGCTTTACCCTGATGCCAGTGGGCAGCGATGGCGATATCCGTACCCTGGCAAGACAATAACAATAAGGAAGCAAGCAGATGGAACAGACAATACAGGTGGCGATCTTCGTCGCCCTCACGGGGCTGGTCGCCCTGATCACCTACCTTAAGTGTCGCAAGGTGACCCGCGACGCCAACGACAGCCGCGATTACTTTCTCGCCGGCGGCGGCCTGAGCTGGATAGTAGTGGCCGGCTCCTTGATGATGACCAACATCAGCGCCGAACAGATCGTCGGCATGAATGGCGCCCAGACTCTGCTGGTCGCCTGGTGGGAGATCGCCGCCGCAATCGGTCTTATCATCCTGGCCAAGTGGCTGATCCCTATCTATTACCGCTACAACTGCACCACCACCACAGAGCTGCTGGAGCGTAAGTATCAGGACAAGGGGATCCGCGCCATGGTCTCTGTGCTCTTCATGCTGGGCTACGCCTTCATCCTGCTGCCGGTGGTGCTCTACACAGGTTCGCTGTTCATGAAGTCCATGTTCGGCCTCTCCATCTCGATCACAGTGCTGGCGATCATCTTCGCCGTGGTGGGCGCCATCTATGCCATTTTCGGCGGCCTGAGAGCCATCGCCATCTCAGATACCCTCAATGGCCTGGGCCTGATCCTGATGGGGCTGGCGGTCTCCTATCTGGCGATGCATGCCGTGGACTGGGATCTCTCCGACGTCCCGTTGGAACGCCTGACCCTGATCGGCGATAGTCAGTCAGATATTCCCTGGTCGACCCTGCTCACCGGGATGATCTTCATTCAGATCTTCTACTGGGGCACCAACATGGTGATCACCCAGCGCGCCCTAGCCGCCAAGTCGGTGAAGGAGGCGCAAAAAGGCCTGTACGCCGCCGTGGTGATGAAGCTGATCATCCCGGTGATCGTGGTGCTGCCGGGCATAGTCGCCTTTAAGCTCTATGGCGATGTGGGCGACGTGGCCTACGGCAAGTTGGTGGGCGACCTGCTGCCAAGCTGGTTCTCTGGCGCCTTCGCCGCCGTGATCGCCGGCGCCGTGCTCAGCTCCTTCAACTCCTGCCTCAACTCGGCCGCCGCCCTCTACACCTGCGACATCCACCAGAACTACATCAACGCCGATGCCGACGTGCGCAAAATAGGCACCCGGGTCGCTCTGGTGTTCACCCTGATCTCGGTCGCCCTGGTGCCCCTGTTCGCCCGCTCCGAGAGCATCATAGCCCTGCTGCAACAGCTCAACGGCCTCTACTCGATGCCGGTACTGGCGGCCTTTATCTGTGCGTTAGTCTTCAAAAATGTCAGCGCCAAGGCGATAAAATGGGGTCTGGTCTTCGGGGTCTTGCTCTATGCCCTGTTCACCTTCGTCTGGAGTCCGCTGCACTTCATTCACCTGATGGCGATCACCCTGCTGGCGACCATACTGGTTACCTTGGTCTTGAGTCGCCTGATTGCCCAGCCTGTCGTCGCCCCCGTCGCCGAGCCAACCCTGGACTAAGCTATTTGGCTAGGCCAAACAGACCCGTTCCAGGCAGACCTCAGCCGAGCCCATGATGGCTCGGCAACTGGCCAAGATAAAACATCTGGTTAACACTAGAGCCAGTCGGCGATATTTTCCCGATCCCAGCTGACAAATCTCAGTTACATCAATGACTGAGACGTGATATAAAAATGACAAGGATGACTCATGGTTGTTACCACCATGAACAAGACTGCCCACAGGGGCAGAGAACGCTAACTTTTTCTGAGAAGTTCAACACCAATGTCGAATACCGCACAGCGCGCCAATAAACTTTTTGTGCAGACCTTTGGTACCACGGCCGATGACCTGTATCAGGCGCCGGGCCGGGTTAACCTGATCGGCGAACATACAGATTACAACGATGGGTTCGTCCTCCCCGCCGCCATCAACTTTAGAACCGTTATCGCAGTGAAACAACGCGACGACGACAAATTCCGCGCCGTATCCGACGCCTTTCCCGGCAAGATCTACACCTGGCACTTCGGCCAGGAGGGTGAGATGGACCCCAACGACAGTTGGATCAATTACCTCAAGGGCTTTACCGCGGCGGTATCGGCCAGCGGTCTGCCCGCCAAGGGGATGGATCTGGCGGTCGTCGGTAGCGTCCCCCTAGGGGCGGGGCTTTCCTCGTCTGCGGCACTGGAGATCGCCTTCGGCACCGCGCTCAACGATTGCAGCCAGCTCAGGCTATCGCCGCTCGCGGTGGCCCAGATGGCCCAGCGTGGCGAAAACCAATATGTCGGCTGTGCCTGCGGCATCATGGATCAGATGATTAGCGCCATGGCCCAAGAGGAGCATGCCCTGCTGATCGACTGTGAAGATCTCGACTGTGAACCTGTGCCCATCCCGGAAAGCCTGAGCCTGATCATAGTCAACTCCAACGTACCCCGCGGTCTGGTGGACAGCGAATATAACCTGCGCCGTGAACAATGCGAGCAGGTCGCCGAGCATTTCGGCGTCGAGAGCCTGCGTCATCTTGAGCTGCGTACCCTGGAAGGTGCCAAGGATGATCTACCCGAGGTCTGTTACCGCCGGGCGCGCCATGTGCTGAGCGAAAACCGCCGCACCCAGAACGCCGCCCACGCCTTGGAGGCAGGTAACATCGCCAAGCTGAGCGAGCTCATGGCCCAGTCGCACCAATCGATGCGGGACGACTTTGAGATCACCGTGCCCGAGATAGACAAGCTGGTCGAGATCATCGATGCAGTGGTCGGCGAGCGCGGCGGCGTGCGCATGACGGGTGGCGGCTTCGGCGGCTGCGTCGTGGCTCTGGTGGATCACGACCTTACCGACGCCGTGGTCGAGGCGGTCGAGCGCCAATATCAGGCGGCAACGGGCCTGGAGCCCAGCGTCTACCTCTGCTCGGCAAGCCAGGGCGCCTCAAGGTTGGACGAGGAGCTCTACTAATCGCGGGTCATAGAGTGTAAATCGCTGTTTAGAATACGTATTCATACCCTCGTCCAGGGGCGAGATAATACAATAGGATCCCAACTTTAATCGCTTAAGGAAAAGATTATCATGGTACGTTTTCGCCCGCTCGATGCCTGGAACGATCCCCGTGGTGGCCAGATTGAACGCATCATCATAGACAACGGCACCCTGGCCATCGAGGTGCTCAGCCTCGGCGGCATAATCCGCTCCCTCTGGGCGCCGGATAACCAGGGCGAGCGTGGCAATATCGTACTGGGCTGCGACAGCGCCCAGGATTATCTGACCCAAGACGCCCACCTGGGCGCCATCGCCGGACGCTACGCCAACCGCATTGCAGGTGCCCGCCTGAACCGGGACGGTCAAGAATTCAGTCTGGACAACAACCATCAGGACAACTGCCTGCATGGCGGCCGCGAGGGCTTCAATCGTAAGCAGTGGCATATCGGCCAACTCAGCGATGGCGTGCGCCTCAGCCTGTTCAGCCCGGATGGCGACATGGGCTTTCCCGGTAACGCCAATATCCAGCTCGACTACCGCCTGGTGGGCAACAACCTCTATGTGGAGATCCTCGCCAGCACAGATAAACCCTGCCCCATCAGCCTGACCCAGCACAGCTACTTCAACCTGGAAGGCGCGAGTGAGCGCAGCAGCCTGGGGCATATCATCCAGAGCGACAGCCAGCATTACCTCACCACAGATGAGCAGGGGATCCCGACAGATGTGACTCGGGTAGCCGGTACGCCGCTGGATCTCAGCCAGGGACAGTCCCTCGCGAGCCTCAAGACGGCGCTGGAAACCGAGCCGACAAGGGGCATAGATCACTGTTACCTGACGCCCAACCACGACGGCAAGGCCCTGAGCCGCTTCGGCACTGTCAGCGCCCCGGCCTCAGGCAGACGCATGACCCTCTACACCAATCAACCAGGAGTGCAGATCTACGGCAGTAACTTCCTCGAGGGCACCCTTGGCAAACAAGGGCAGAAACTGGCCTCATATCAGGCGGTATGTATCGAGCCACAGCAGCTGCCCGATGCTCCCAATCAGGCACACCTAGCGGGCACGCCTTGGCTGATGCCGGGCGAGGTGTATCACCACATGAGTCGCTATCAGTTCGATCTCATCAAATGAGATGCTAACGGGAAGAGAGATAAGAGAAGTAAAAAAGATTTAGGTAGGGGTTCCAGAGGGACCGGAACCTCTTACCTAAGGATGGCGGCGAACTAAGCAGGAGTCCTGGCAGGTTGCCTAGTTGCGGTCGTCATCGTCAGACCAATCATCATAGCCGTCGTCCAGGCTATCGACTTCGAGTTCGACATCATCATCGTCGTCATCGCTGGTGCCTTCTTCGGCGTCCACCTTCACCTTCTTAGGCGCTGGTGCAGGTTTAGCATGAATCGCCTCAACCCAACCGGCATGCTGCTGCATGAAGGCGGCTCGGGTAGCTAACCAGTTCGCGTCATATTCAGCTTTAGCGGCCTTAAGTTCCTCTTCCGTAAGGTCATGCAGGTTCACCTTAACGATGTCCTCGGCATATTCAATCACGGCATCTCTTACCGTGTTATAGAGATAAACTCGTCCCGCCGTGGCTTCGGGAAACTCTTTGTCGTGAATGAGGATAGTATTACCTCGAGCCGTACGAAGTTCACCATACCAAACAGGTTCTTTAGACGTGTCATACATATATGCTAATACCCTTAAATCAACACATACCAATATAAAATTATAAAGCTGACAACAGTTAGCTTAGTCACTGCCATCGCCACAAACGCCTCTGGACAATAGCCCACACATTTTTAATAAATACCGCCAGAAATCAATAGCCAAATGGATCTATTTTATTTAATTGCTATCAAAATGTTCACTCGGTAGATACTAGTAACGAATTTAGCCGATCAAATCAGTTATTCAAGTTTTTTCTAACCTACTTTATACCAAAGTTAACAGACCGCTCAGCCCCCATGAGCGCGCGGCTTGTCACACCCGTTGACGGCTAGTCATTCGCCACCTTGAGCACCAGCTTTCCTCTGTGTTGCCCCGATTCCATCAGGGTGTGTGCCTTGGCCGCATCACCCAGTGCAAACTCGGCAAACAGGTGAGGCACCAGGCTGCTGCCCTCCTGGGTGTCGAACTTAGGCCACACCTGCTCACGCAGGCCATCGGCGATCGCCTGCTTGGCCGCCACCGATTGCGGCCTCAGGGTCGCCCCCGTCCAGCAGATACGCTTAGCCATCAAGAGCGCCACATCCACCTCGGCGCGCCTACCACGCTGCAGGGCTATGGTGACCAGGCGACCCTCGATCGCCAGCGCCTTGAGGTTAAGATCTATTAGGTCACCCGAGGCCATATCCAGCACCAAGTCCACCCCTTGAGGCGTCACCGCCCTTATCTGAGCCAGCAGATCCTCATCGTGGTAGTTAAAGCCGTGGTCGGCCCCCAGGGCGAGGCAGTAGTCAATCTTCTCCTGACTGCCACAGGTGACCAGCACCTTAACAGCGAATTGTTTCGCTAAGGTGACCGCCGCCGAGCCGATACCGCCCGAGCCGCCATGAATAAGCACTGTCTCACCCGCCTTAAGGCCGCCGCGCATGAACATGTGTCCCCACACGGTGAAGAAGGTCTCGGGCAGGGCCGCCGCCTGGGCCATGGTCACTCCTGTGGGTATAGGCAGGCAGTGTACCGCCCAGGTCGCCACATACTCGCCATAGCCACCGCCGGGCACCAGGGCGCACACCCTGTCCCCCAACTGCCAGCCGGTCACCTGCTCGCCCTTGGCCACTACTGTGCCTGACACCTCCAGACCCAAGATCTCGCTGGCACCGGGCGGCGGTGGATAAATACCTCGGCGCTGGGCGATATCAGGGCCATTCACCCCGGCGTATTCCACCTTGATCAGCAGCTGATCCGGCGCTATGGCAGGCAAGGGACTCTGCGCCAACTCCAGCACCTCGGGCCCACCTGGGGCGTTAAATTGCACATGGGTATAGTGTGTGGGAAGCATTGACATGGCGGCTCCTAACATTAGCGGGCGTGAATGCTGTCGAGGCTAACGCGAAAAGGGTGAATTGGGCAAGCCTTCGCCGCCATCCTTAGGCACCTTGAGCCACTAAAACAAACAACAGCTCACAAATATCTTTACCATTAGTAAGTTAGATATAAAAGATTTGTCGCCGCGCCAGGGCTTTATGTTATGGTGTTAAAGTGCCAGCAGGCTTTAAGTCCATTTATCACCTAAGCTTAAAGTCCGATATGCTGCAATCTGTTATCACCAGAAGGGGCTGCACCTGCGATGAATGTAGACTTTATCAATCCTTTTCTCGATTCCCTGCTCAATGTGCTCAAGACCATGGCCAACATGGAGCTCAAACCCGGCAAACCTAACCTGAAGAAAGATAACCTGGCCAAGGGCGATGTGTCAGGCCTGATCGGCATGGTCGGCCCTCAGACCAAGGGCTCGCTGTCGATCACCTTCGAAGAAACCTTGATCTTAGAGATCATGAACAAGATGTTGGGGGAGAAACCGGAGAGCATAGACGAAGAGGTAACGGATCTGGTGGGTGAGCTGACTAACATGGTGACCGGCGGCGCCAAGAATCTCCTAAGCGATAAGGGCTACGAGTTCGATATGGCGACCCCCATAGTGGTGTCGGGTAAGAACCACACCATAGCCCACAAGTCGGACGGGCAGAAGATCATCATGCCCTTTAGCAGCATCTACGGTACCGCCTACATAGAGATCTGCTTCGAAGGCTAACCAGCGAGGCAATACTCAAGTAATGACTAGAAAGGCTGGTTCACCATGACCCAGAACTGGCTTTCCTCCTCGCCGATGGCAAGATCCGTACGTACCACCACGCCTTCCACCTCGAAGCGGATACCGGCGCCGAAACTGGTTTTCATCTGGCTGTGCAGGCTATCTAAGGCAAACTCGTCACTCACCTTGCCCGCCTCGACAAATGCCGTCCACTGCCACCAGGGAATATCGAACCAGCGAAACACGGGCAGGCTCTGCAAAGGCTGCCACTTGGGCTCTAGCCGATATTCGGCCGCATAGAGCAAGGCGCTGCGGCCGGTGAACTGATCGCCGCTGTAACCACGCAGGCGCTTAAAGCCCCCCAGGCCCACCCCGGCAAATCCAGGCGGACGCCCGTTGGTGTGACTGTTTGGGTCAAAGTCGTTCCAGGTAGGGGTGTCGGCGAGATAAAAGTTAAAGGCCAATACTCGACTGTCGAACCAGCCAGATTGCCCCAGGGACAGATAGAGGCTCTGCTCAAACTCCCAGGTGGTCCAGCTCTGACGCTGGCTACTGCCCCAGTCGCGGGTCAGGGTCAGGCTGGTGCGCCCGCCCTGCTTACTGTTCTCGCGATCGTCGCGGTTATCCCAGGCAAGCTCAAGCTCAAGCCCCCGCGCCGATTGTGGCAGCGACTCATATCCCTCTAGGCGTTGCTCGGTATAAAAAGGGGTCAGTTCTATGCTGCTCACCCCTGAGGTGAGCGGGTTCCATTCCTGGTTGCCTAATGGTGCGCTGCGCAGACTGGCGGCCGCGCCCTTGGCGCCTCGTCCCCAGGGCAGCACATATTTAAGGTGCAACCTGGCAAAGGACTCATCCCCCTGAGTCACCACCCGCTCAGGCGCATCGGCGGCGCGTCCCACCTCCTGTCCGGGGATGTAGAAGATCCCTTCTGTGTAGCGGGCGCGGTAATACTCACCGGAAAACAGCCAGCTATCGACACCCGGCAGCTGATAGTCGTTGGCGCCAAGATAGGTGACCCAGGAGTCGTTGGCGGTGCCCAGCCCCAAGGCAAACAGGGAGGCCTGACGCTGACCGGCATGCTTGACCACGCCAGCGGCGCCTACAGAGGTACTCAGGCTCTCGGTGGCGAAGATGAAGGGCACGGCCACATACTCGGCCTCGGTGCCATCGTCGCTGCTCACCTGAACCTGAGGCGCCAGGTCATCGCTGGCCAGTGCCTGCTGACTCCCTAAGGCGAGCAAGCCTGTAAATAACAGACGGCTAGCCCGAGAAGCTAGCCGCATGAGAAATAATTTCGCCATCAACAACTTAGTCATCTGATCATTCGAGGCAGACGGCGACACGGGGAGTCAGCTTAGTCACCAGCTCATAGGCGATAGTGCCGATATGCTCGGCCACCTCTTCGACCGGCAGCGCCTTGCCCCAGAGCACGGCGGTATCGCCCACCTTGTCTGTGGCATCCAGGCCGAGATCCACCGTCAGCATATCCATGGAGACACGGCCCACCACGGGCACCAAGCGGCCATTGACCCAGACAGGCGTGCCTTCTGGGGCGTTGCGGGGATAACCATCGCCATAACCTATGGCCACCACGCCTAGCTTGGTGTCTTGCTTGGCGCACCAGTAGCTGCCATAGCCGACGGGGTCGCCGGCCTTATGATCCCGCACCGCAATCAGCTGAGACACCAGCTCCATGGCGGGCTCCAGGCCATGATTGCGACCGAGATCGCCGACCACAGGCGAAACGCCATAAAGCGCTATCCCCGGACGGATCCAGTCGGCCTGAGTCGCCTGCCAGTAGAGGGTCGCGGCCGAGTTGGCCAGGGTGCGATCGCCAGGCAGGTCTGCCGTCATCTGCTCGAAGCGGCGCGCCTGCTCGGCGGTCGCGGGATTATCCGGCTCATCGGCGCAGGCAAAATGTGTCATCAGATTGATGGGCTTGGCCACGTTGGCACAGGCCAGCAGGCGCTGATAGATAGCCTCAAACTGACCCAGATTAAAGCCCAGACGATGCATGCCAGTATCTATCTTCATCCACACGGTCACCGGCTTGGCCAGGCTGGCGGCCTCCAGCATCTCGAGCTGGGATTCGTGGTGCACCACGGTATCGATATCATGCTCGACCAGGGTTGCCACGTCGCTTGGGCGAAAGAAGCCTTCCAGCAGAAGCAGCTTGGCACTCACGCCACCGGCCCTGAGCTCCAGCGCCTCTTCGAGGCGCGCCAAGCCAAAACCGTCGGCACTGGCCAGGCAGTGGGCCACATTCAATAAGCCGTGACCATAGCCGTTGGCCTTCACCACGGCCATCACCTTACTCTGGGGTGCCAGCTGGCGTAATCGCTTTAGGTTAGCTTTCAGCGCATCGCCGCTGATCTCTGCTCGGGGAAAGGGTTTCAAACAATAACCTTAATGTTAATGGCGTCGAGACTCGATGAGGGTAACGCAAAATAGCGACCCATAGGGCTAATTAAACCAAGTTTAATCTCACCCTATGAGCTTAGTCGGATTAATCTTCTTCGAACTGCGGACCGGCGTAGTTATCGAAACGGGAGAACTGGCCCTGGAAGGTCAAACGCACCCGGCCGATGGGGCCGTTACGCTGCTTACCTATGATGATCTCCGCGGTGCCCTTATCTTCGGAGTCGTCGTTATACACCTCATCACGATAAATAAACATGATCAAATCCGCATCCTGCTCAATAGAGCCAGATTCACGCAAGTCGGAGTTTACCGGGCGCTTGTCGGCGCGTTGCTCCAGGGAGCGGTTGAGCTGCGACAGGGCGATCACCGGGATCTCAAGCTCCTTAGCCAGCGCCTTGAGCGAGCGGGAGATCTCGGCGATCTCCAGGGTACGGTTGTCGGACAGCGCGGGCACCTGCATCAGCTGAAGGTAATCGATCATGATCATCGACAGGCCGCCATATTCGCGGGCAATACGTCTGGCGCGGCTGCGCACCTCGGTCGGCGTCAGGCCCGAGCCATCGTCGATATACATCTTGCCCTGCTCCAGCATGATCCCCATGGTGGAGGAGACACGCGCCCAATCGTCATCGTCGAGCTGACCCGTACGTATCTTAGTCTGATCCACCCGGCCCAGAGAGGCCAGCATACGCATCATGATCTGCTCAGAAGGCATCTCCAAGCTGAAGATGAGCACTGGCTTGTCTTCGTGCAGCGCCGCCTGTTCACACAGGTTCATGGCAAAGGTGGTCTTACCCATAGAGGGACGCGCCGCGACGATAATCAAATCGCCCGACTGGAAACCCGCGGTCATGCGGTCGAGATCGTTGAATCCACTGGACACCCCGGTCACACCGTTGTGAGGGTTGTTGTACAGCTCCTCGATCTTATCTACCGTCTTCTCGAGGATGGTCTTGATCCCCTCTGGGCCCTCGTTGGCGTTAGCGCGCTGCTCGGCGATCTTAAATACCTTGCTCTCGGCCAGATCCAGCAGTTCGCTGGAGTTACGCCCCTCGGGGTTAAAACCGGCGTCGGCGATCTCGTTCGCCACCTTGATCATCTCACGCACCACGGCACGTTCACGCACGATGGCGGCGTAGGAGAGTATGTTACCCGCGCTCGGGGTGTTCTTGGCGATCTCGCCCAAATAAGCGAAACCACCGGCATCTTCTAAGTGATCTTCCAGCTCCAGCTGTTCGGAGACGGTGATCAGATCTATGGGTTGACCCGCGGCCACCAGAGCTTCCATGGCGGTAAAGATCATCTTGTGGGAGCGGGAGTAGAAGTCATCCTTCACCACGGCCTCGGCCACCTTATCCCAGGCATCTGAATCCAACATCAAGCCACCGAGCACAGACTGCTCGGCCTCAATCGAATGGGGCGGCATCTTCAATGCGTCGATCTGTATATCTCTAGGCTTTTTCTTAGCCTGAAATCCACCTTGCTGTGACATTAACTCTCCAAATTTCCAACGATTAGGCAAAATATGATATAAAACCCGGGTCAAGCAGAAACAGGCCTCTTACCTGTTCGTCCTACAAACTTACACATAATAATTAAGGAATAAACATGCGCAAAGCATTGGTTGCAGCCTTAATGCTGTCATCTGGCGTAGTGATTGCCGATGAAGGGCAATGGCAACCGTATCAAATGCCTTCGATCGCCGACAAGCTGAGCGAACGCGGTATCCAAATTCCAGCAAAACAACTCGCCGATCTGACCCAATATCCGATGAATGCGGTTGTCGGACTGGGGTATTGTACCGCCAGTTTCGTGTCCCCCCAAGGGTTAGTTGTAACGAATCACCACTGTGCCTACCGCGCAATTCAATACAACAGCAAGAAAGAGCACAACTACATCGCCGATGGCTTCCTGGCGCGCAAACAAGCGGACGAACCTTCTGCCGGCCCTAACGAACGTCTCTACATCACAGAGGCGGTCACCAACGTGAGCGAGCAGGTCACCAAAGACCTCAGCGACGACCCGCTGAAACGCTACGAAGAGATCCAGGCCAACCGTAAGGCACTGATCAAAGAGTGTGAGAGCGACGACAACTATCGCTGCTCGGTGCGCAGCTTCCACAACGGTCTGGAATACTACCTGATCAAGCAACTGATCATTCGCGACGTGCGTCTGGTTTACGCGCCACCTAAGAGCGTCGGCTCCTTCGGCGGCGATATCGACAACTACGAATACCCACGCCACTCGGGCGACTTCACCTTCCTGCGCGCCTATGTGGGCAAGGACGGCAAGCCGGCAGCCTACTCGCCTGACAACGTACCCTTCAAGCCTAAGAGCTACCTGAAGATCAACGCCGACGGCGTCAAGGCGGGCGACGGTGTATTCGTGGCCGGTTACCCGGGCTCGACCAGCCGCTACCGCCTCACCAGCGAGCTGAAGTTTGCCAGCGACTGGCTCTACCCTACCCTGGCCAAGCGTTATCAGCAGCGCATCGACACCATAGAAGCCATGGGTGCACAGGACGCAGGCGTTAAGATCAAGTACGCGGGCACGCTGGCCTCTATGGCCAACCGCATGAAGAAATATAACGGTCTGCTCGACGGCTTCAAGGCCACCGACATCGCCGGCATCAAGCAGGGTCGTGAAGACGACTTCCGCAAGTGGCTAAGCACAGACAGCCAATACCAGAGCTATCAGGCCAAGTTTGATCAGCTAGAGACTCTGCTAGTTGAGCAGCGCCAGGCACAGCAGACCCGCTATTTCTTCGAGAATGCCCAATCGAGCGATCTGCTCTCTGCGGCCAACCGCCTCTACCGTCTGGCCAAAGAGAAGACCAAGCCAGATGCCGAGCGTGAAGAGGGCTACCAAGAGCGCGACATGAAGATGTTCAAGGCGCGCCTCAAGCGTATCGACTCAAGCTTTGCCATCAGCGTCGACAAGACACTCTGGCTACAGGATCTCGACGCCTATCTTGCACAGGACAACCGCGTACCCGAGCTCGATGCCATGCTGAAATCGGACGATCCACAGGTGAGCCTGAGTGACAAGCTGGACGGCCTCTACTCGCTGACCGGCCTCACCAACCAGGATGAGCGTCTGGCCTGGATGGACGCCGATGTGAAGGCGTTTGAAACCAGCGCCGATCCTTTCATCCGCATCGCCGTGGCCCTGTACGACACCAACCTGGCCCAGGAGAAAGCCAAGAAGACCTTGGCCGGTAAGCTGTCTAAGGCGCGTCCTGGCTACATGGAAGCCGTTATCGCCTATTACAAGACCAACAACTGGCCGGTATACCCGGATGCCAACGGCACACTGCGTATCACCTACGGCATGGTCGATGGTTACCAGTCGAAAGATGCCCTCTACAAGCAGCCGTTCACGCGTCTGGAAGGCATAGTCGCCAAGCACACGGGCGTCGAGCCGTTCGATGCACCTCAAAAGGTGCTGGATGCCATCAAGGCCAAGCGTTACGGCAGTCACAAGGTCGAGTCTGTCTATCAAGGCCCAGCCTCTTGGCTGTGCCGCCTCTTCTCTTGCCTGGATAAGCCGGAAAGCTTCGGCTCTGTGCCGGTGAACTTCCTCTCCAGCGTCGATACCACAGGCGGCAACTCGGGCTCGCCCGTGTTTAACGGTAAGGGCGAACTGGTGGGGCTAAACTTCGACTCTACCTATGAGGCGATCACCAAAGACTGGTTCTTCAACCCAACCATCACCCGCGCCGTGCACGTGGATTTCCGCTACATTCTGTGGATGATGGATGAGGTGGATCACGCCGACAACCTGATGGGCGAGCTGGACCTAGTCAGAAACTAGTCAGAAACTAGTCCTACGTCAGAGCGTTTACCCAATCGACAATACCCGGCCTCGCCGGGTATTTTTTTACTTGTCGCTAACTCGGCAGTGGCATAGGTTAATAAGATGGACATCAAGATGAGGCATAGGACGAGGCATAGGATGAGCAGCCCATTAGGCGGATTTTATCTCGCGGCCCAACAACGAAGAATGCAGGCCCTGCAGCGTCAGCGCAGTACGCCCAAGTGCCGCCTCAACTTCACCCTCACAGGCGACGACCGACCGCTTATCGCACAATGCCTCACTCTCGAGCCAGGCGTGAGTGAACTTAGCAATCAAACAGTGAGTATCCAGCTTTGCTCAAGCTTCACCCCGACGGGCCTGCTTAAGGTGGTGAGTGACATCTACCTATGCACTGCGGATGAACCTCGCCATATCGGCACGCAAGAACTCTACCTTAGCCCGAATGAACCCGTGACCAGCCTGGTAGCAGGCAACTGTCACTATCGACTCACTCTGATGGCCTCGCAGTTAGCACAGGATAATACCGAGCAAAATAGGGGCGAGAGCAGCTAGCGGTATATTCCAGACATAAAAAAACACCGCACTAATCAGATTAGCGCGGTGTTTCTTTTAATCGTTTAAAACTGTGTATTAGTCTTCTGCAACAACAGAAAGCTTAACAACAGCCTTAACTTCAGCGTGAAGCTGAACGTCGATTTCGAATTCACCAGTAGCACGGATAGCACCTAGTGGTAGACGAACTTCGCTCTTAGCCAGTTCAACGCCAGCAGCAGTTACTGCATCAGCGATGTCACGGTTACCGATTGAACCGAACAGCTTGCCTTCGTCGCCTGCTTTAGAAGCGATAACAACAGTTTCAAGAGCAGCCAGCTTCTCAGCGCGCTCTGTAGCAGTTGCTAGTTCAGCAGCTAGCTTAGCTTCTAGTTCAGCACGACGTGCTTCGAATACTTCAGTGTTAGCAGCGTTAGCAACTACCGCTTTACCTTGAGGTAAAAGGAAGTTACGAGCATAACCAGCTTTAACTGACACTTGGTCACCCAGGTTGCCCAGGTTAGCGATTTTATCAAGTAGAATAACGTTCATTATTAATTCCTCTAAATTGATGCGCTATTACTGATGTAGATCAGTGTAAGGCAGTAGAGAAAGATAACGAGCACGCTTGATAGCGCGAGCCAGTTGACGTTGGTATTTAGCGTTTGTACCAGTGATACGGCTAGGAACAATTTTACCACTTTCAGTGATGTAGTTCTTTAGAGTAGCGATATCTTTGTAATCGATCTCAGTAACGCCTTCTGCAGTGAAACGGCAGAACTTGCGACGACGGAAATAACGTGCCATTTTGACAGTCTCCTAAGTTTTCAATTCGACATTTTCAGCGTGTAATACCAGGCGGTTTTGTCCATTGCGTCCTCTCTGGAGGGCGATGAAACCTTTGACCTCAATATCCACACCGGTTTTCAGTTTGTCTGTGATGCTGTTAAAGCGTTCGCCACTTAATATCACTTGCATCTGGCAGTATACGTTTCTCAGCATCTCTGCTTCATAAACCTGCGATTTGTGTTCCAGCATGATCACACAATGTGGGATGCCTGCCGGGCTACTAAAGCTTCTGGACCGGGTTATGGTTCCAGATAACACCAAGTGATTGGTGGCCACAAATAAACTTACTCTGCTGCGTTTTCAGCGGCTTCTTCAGATGCTTCAGCTTCTACAGCTGGGCGCTCTTCGCTAGAACGACGTGCTTCACGCTCGTCTTTCGCTTTAGCCATTGGAGAAGCTTCGGTGATGGCACCCTTGGTACGCATAACCATGCTACGAAGAACAGCGTCGTTGAAACGGAAAGCTGTTTCTAGCTCTTCAACCGATTCTGCAGTCGCTTCTACGTTCATCAGAACATAGTGAGCTTTATGCAGTTCGATGATTGGGTAAGCCAGTTGACGACGGCCCCAGTCTTCTAAACGGTGGATTTGACCGCCAGCTTGGGTAAGGATACCCGTGTAACGTTCGATCATACCTGGCACTTGTTCACTCTGATCAGGGTGAACTAAAAATACGATTTCATAATGACGCATTTTTTGCTCCTTACGGTTATCTAGCCTCGTTGTTGGCTCAGTCAGACCAAATGGAGGCAAGGAACTAAATAAAGTGACTGAATTAAGCCGCGGAATAGTACATGGTCACACCTCAAAACTCAAGCAATATCTTTCGTTATTCACTTTGCCCATCGCCCGGTGAAACGGTATGATAGTCCGCTGTCATTTTTGTGTTCTAGACGCGTGCAAAAAATAAAAATAATGTTAAGAGCAACAAGTTTATTTATCACACTCGGCCTCAGCCACAGCGCCTGGGCATTGGTGCCCCCGGACTATCAGGAACCCCCCAGCGACTTCTCTGCCGAGATAGAGGCCGGGCTGCAGATCAACACGGGTAACACAGAGTCCAGCAGCTTCAACGGCCGCACCAAACTCGTCTACGACACAGACAACTTTCGTCAGGAAGGGGTCTTCAAGGCTTACTTCGCCTCCGACTCAGAAAAGACCACCTCGGAGAAGTACGACGTCCAGCTCCAGTCGAGCTACAAGATCTACTCAGGCTATGTCTTCGCCCGCGGTGATTTCACCGAAGACAGATTCGGTAGTTATACCCGCATCTCGACCGTGTCGACCGGTTATGGTTTCGACGCCATCAGCGACGACAGCACTAAGCTGAGTCTCGAAGTCGGTCCAGGTTATCGATACAACCTGCCCCAGGTGAGTGAGTCAGTGCCCGACCCCGAGGCCGACCGCGAGATCATTCTGCGTACCGCCGCCAAGTTCGAGCAGAAGATCCACGAATACACCAGCTTCAACGCCGACCTCACCGCCGAGACCGGCGAGGCCAACAACACAGTCACCCTGGACATGAGTTACAAGAACACCCTATTCCAGGACTGGGCGTTTAAAATAGGTATGAACATCAAGTACACAGAAGTGGTGCCAGAAGGGTCAAAGCAGACAGATACCGTCACTACCTTTAATCTGCTGTACACCTTTAAGTAAGGTTTGCGAACCTTGATGAGCACAAGGATTCAATGCTGCTCTGGTAGATGAAGCGCTGCTTCCAATGGTTTTGGCTTTAAGCCGGATTGAAATTTGAAAGGGTGCTTTGAACCATACCTTCATGGTGTATCAATTGCCTGCCGCAGGCTTTATGTGCAAACACGTTTTTGGCACGCCACTAGCACTTCCCTGTGGGCTCTACGAAATCATCCCTGATTTCGAAGGCCAAAAACGTGTTTACACCGATATCTATCGTCTCTTCGATTTCACCTTACTGGTGTCAGTCGGTTATCAATCAGGAGCGAATCTGTTTTAGACATTATTATCTTTTCTCAATTCGTTCCATATACTCTGGCTTGAGCCAAACGTAGTGAATGATTTTTCAACATCACTTGCAACTGTTGAGGAGATAGCTGAAACACCTGAAGAACCTCATTTCCCTCGACATCAAATCGGTTTTGCTCACCAACATACTTAATACTCGTTCCCAATAAGTTTAGTGTCTGCTTATCAAAGCTATATAGCATCGTATTTCGCTTTTCTTTTAGTCCAGGCACCATACCCAAAACTGTCAAAGACTGATTCACACCAACTTTCTCAAAGAAGGCTCGTTCCTTTAACTGCCACTCCGCAAGATATTCCTTAAAAGATTCTTTATCTGTAAAAAGCGAATCGAACCAATCATGCTCAAACCCTCCATATAAGGATTGCAGCGAACCACCATGCCAACCAAGTACAGCTCCTTCTTCAACTATGACATTACTACTGGCGGTCGCAATATAGTTGGCACAAGAAGAGGCACATACTCCTCTAATGATTACGTTCAATTGATGGGAGTGAACGAGTTCACCAAGGTAAATACCTGACAAAACATCCCCCCCAACACTTTTGATTACGATTGTAGCGACTTGTTGGAATTGAGCGTTTAACAGCTCTTCAAAAACAGCTACATTTTGCTGTGTTATAGAGCCGTCAAAAAGAATAGTATCTGGAGAAATTAGGCTAATCTTGGCTTGTTCATCGATCCTAGTATTCGAACAACCAACAAAAACCAGAGTAAGCCAGAGTAAGCCAGAGTGTAAGAATCCATCTCATTAATTGCTTCCTTGTCAAATGCACTGCTATTACGGCAAAAATCATCTTAAAATGTAACCAATGAAGCCAAACCTAAGAGGCTATCAAAATAGGTGAACGCTGCTTTTATCATTCGATATCAAGGATAACTCCCGCTGACTTGGCTTGTTAGCTGCTTTGCTCAATAGCCTTTATTAAGTTTTCAGGATCGTTTGTACCCAAACTAACGGTTGTGCCATCTTTGAGTTTTAATTCAACAGCTGTTAGACCTGAAACGTTATATAACCATCCAGTTGAAATTAAACGAATTCCAAGCCCATAGTACCATTTCGTTCTTGTCTTTTTGATCGACTCGATTTCAGATATTTTTATTGATTTATTCCAAAATTTTGGACCAAAAACCACTTTACTTCTCCACCTTCCACTTTAATGGTTAATGATGAAAAAAGAATAGAAAGCACACCTAAAATTAAATACGCAAATCCAATAGGTTCGGTAGGCTTCGTTACCGAAGCAAAGACAAGCACCAATACTACAATTCCCATAATTGAAAGCATCGCAATTCCAGGCTGAGTGTTTTTATACTGCATAACGATCTCCTTTCTACAGCTAGTGGCTTATTATCCGACCTACCGGATAAATCCCTGCCGATAATTAATTTACACTCCAAGTACCGATGTAACCAATTGATGAAGAGGCTAATCCATCACTATTTGGCCTATATACAGTTAAAGCATTCCTCAAAATTAATCAACATCATTTGCCAATGCCAAGTGAAGCCAAATCGAAGAGACGTTTAGATGCGGGGGTAAGCACTTCCCCCGCCGGGCAGCCGATAGATATTAAGAAAGGTGCGTTCCTCAAACTTAACTAACAAATGAATGAATCGTCAATTGCTACAATGCAAACGAAATTGAATGGCATTGGAAGAATTGGTTCCCACCTATAACAAACTCTTTAGATCTCTAATTTTATGAGACAAGTCCATGTTCTCTTGCCTAATTTGTTGATCTGTTTTCCGAATAGACTTCTCTATTTCTCTAACTTCGGTATCCGAAGTGCTCGCAGCGCTTAGCTTTTGATGTTCAATAGACCTTTGCTCATACAAAGACTTTAATCTTTCATTGTGAGCCTTAGTCATCTCTTCAATTTGCGACTCAACGAAATCAGTAGATAGAGGAGAACGGTTTTGTGCAGAAGTAATCATGGCTTCCATCAGGGGATTCGGTTCATGTTCCAAAAGCTTGGGTATGTGTGGTGCGGTAAAAGCCAGTACTCCTAACACCAGTGAAAAGGCCATATAAAAATAGATAGCCTTAAAATACTCCTTACGCTCTTCTCTTACTTGTTTATTTAACAGGAGTCGATAAGCCATAAAAGCGAGCAAAAAGGCTAAACCGCCAAACCCTAAATTTAGTATTTCAACTATGTTCATTCCCTTGCCCACTGTTTCAGCCTAGAAGCCTTATCATCCGAAAGCAGCTATATTACAAATCCTACATAAGTATTTAAATACTGAATAGAATTTTACTGCTCATAAAATCACTCTTTCATACCCCTACATATAAAAAGAACCTAGAACTGGATAACCCAATGCTGCTCAATCGAAGAGACGTTAGATACCGGGTGTAAGCACGCTTTTGGCTCTCGGCGGCATGGACGCCGCCGTGAAGCGTATAGGGATATATTCACAGCGTGCCAAAAGAGTGCTTGCACATCCCCCGCCGGGCAGGCGATTGATAACAGCGAAGGTTAACGCTACAAAACCCAACCCAAGTACACATTCCCCCACCGGGCAAGCGATAGATAACAATGTGGGTTAACGCTGCACGACCCGCCCCAAGTACATATCCCCGCCGGGCAGGCGATTGACAACAGTTAAGGTACGACCTTTAACTACCTTCATAAATAAGCATGCGACCAAATGCTAAAAAGCAGATACAAAAATGCCGATGAAGTCTACACCTCATCGGCATTCCTACCACCTATGGAAACCCACTAGGCCAACTCAAAAATTGAAAGATCGAATTTCCGATCACCCCAACCTTTGGCGAACCGCCTCAAACAAACAGATCCCTGTGGCCACAGAGACGTTGAGGCTAGAGACGCTCCCCGCCATCGGGATAGAGGCCAGCGAGTCGCAGCTCTCGCGAGTCAGGCGGCGTAGGCCCTTGTCTTCGGCGCCCATGGCGATGGCGATAGGGCCTTTCAGGTCGGCCTTGTAGAGGTCGTGCTCAGCTTCGCCGGCGGCGCCAACGATCCACACGCCCTTCTCTTGCAGGGCCTTCATGGTACGCGCCAGGTTAGTCACCTGAAACAGGGGCACCACTTCGGCGGCGCCACAGGCAACCTTGCTAACGGTTGGCGTGAGGCCAACCGAATTGTCGCGCGGCACGATAACCCCATGTACCCCGGCGGCGTCGGCGTTACGCAGACAGGCGCCCAGGTTGTGAGGGTCGGTTACGCCATCGAGGATCAACAGAAACGGCGTCTCTGTCTTATCCAGTAGCGCCAGCAGATCGTTATCATTGAGTTGCTTGGCAGGCTTAGCGCGTACCAGCACGCCTTGGTGCTGACTGCTACCGGCCTTGTCGTCCAGCGCCTTGCGTGAGGCCTGCTGCACTGACACACCATATTCGGCGGCCATAGCGATCAGTGGCATCAGACGCTGATCGTCGCGCCCCTGCAACACCCACATCTCGATCACCCGCTCAGGGCTGTTTTTTAGCAAGGCCTCGACGGCGTGGATGCCGAAGGTGAAATCTTGTTTCTTCATCTAATTTGAGTCTCTTATTTCTTACTGCTGCGCTTCTTCACGCTCTTACGTTTCTTGGCGCCCGGCTTGGCCGATGACTTCTTCGCCCCGGCCTTCGACTTGCTCGCGCCCGCCTTACCGGCTCCCGACTTACCTGCTCCGGGCTTAGCGTCGCTGCGTCTGGCGGAGCGGCGCTTACCGCTCGGCTTGTCATCTTCTTTACCCTTGCGCGCCATCTTGGCACCCTCGAGGTTGACCCGCTCGCGGGCGGTCAGTGGCTTCTTGGCGCGGCGGGGGCGCGACGTCTTACCATCGTCGCCCACCATCATGAGATCGATCTGGCGATCGTCCAGGTTGACCGCGGCCACCTTGACGGTAACTGGGTCGCCTATCTGATACACCTGGCCCGAGGCCTCGCCCACCAGGCGCTGACGCATATTATCATAGTGATAATAGTCGCCACCCAGGGTGGAGATATGCACCAGACCATCGATGAAAAGATCGCTCAGACGGACAAACATGCCAAAGTGAGTCACAGAGGCGATCACCGCCTCGAAGGTATCGCCCACATGGTCACGCATAAACTCACACTTGAGCCAATCGCTGACATCGCGGGTCGCCTCGTCGGCTCGCCGCTCTGTGTTGGAACACTCCTCGCCCAGCAGATCCAGCTCTTCGATCTGGTAGTGGTAACCGCCATCCAGCGTCCACTTGTCGCTGGCCTCACCACGTTCCTTCGCCAACAGGTAACGGATCACCCTATGGAGGATGAGGTCCGGGTAGCGGCGAATCGGCGAGGTAAAGTGAGAGTACTCCTCCAGTGCCAGGCCGAAGTGGCCCTCGTTATCCGGGGTGTAGGTTGCCTGACGCATGGAGCGCAGCAACATCACCTGGATCAGCTCGGCATCGGGTCTGTCGACCACCTGTTCCATCAAGGCCTGATAGTCGGCCGGCTCAGGCTCTAGGCCACCGCCCATCGACAGGCCGCGCTCCTTGAGGAAGTCCTTGAAGTTGGTCAGCTTCTGCTCAGACGGCGCCTCATGCACCCGGTAGAGCACCTCGCCCTTATGCTTCTTCACAAACTTGGCCGCCGCCACGTTGGCCAGGATCATGCACTCTTCGATGATCTTATGGGCCTGGTTACGGGTGCGCGGCTCGATGCGCTCGATCTTACGATCGGCGTTGAAGATAAACTGGGTTTCCGTGGTCTCAAAGGCGATGGCACCGCGCTGGGCACGGGTATCGTCCAAGGTCAGGTAGAGCGACTGCAATGTCTGCAAATGCGGGAAGAGTGGCTTGAGCTCATCGCTCACCTCGCCACCCTCGAGCATATCCGCCACCTGGGTATAAGTGAGGCGCGCGTGGGAGTGCATCACGGCCGGGTAGAACTTGTAACCCGACAGCTTACCCGTTGCCGAAATGGTCATCTCGGCAACCATACAGAGGCGGTCGACCCCTGGGTTGAGGGAGCAGAGGCCGTTAGACAGCTTCTCCGGCAACATAGGGATCACCTGAGACGGGAAGTAGACAGAGTTACCGCGTGCGCGGGCCTCTTTGTCCAGCGCCGACTCGGTGCGTACATAATGACTCACGTCGGCGATGGCGACCCACAGGCGCCAGCCGCCACTCTTCTTGGTCTCGGCGTACACGGCATCGTCGAAGTCGCGTGCATCTTCACCATCAATCGTAACCAAAGGTAGCCTGCGCAGATCGACTCTGCCCTGCTTATCCTCTTCGGTCACCTCATCGGGGATCTTACGCAGCTTCTTCTCGATCAGGCTCGACCAGGTATGGGGCAGATCATAGTTGCGCAGGGCAATCTCTATCTCCATGCCCGGCGCCATCTCTTTGCCCAGTACCTCTGTGACCTTGCCCGCCGCCTTCATGTAGCGACCGGGGCGGCGTGTCAACTCGACCACCACCACATCGCCCTGACGGGCGCCGTTGCGAGCGTCATCGGGGATCAAGATCTCCTGGGTGATACGCTTGTCGTCGGCGATGACAAAGGCCATGCCGGAATCCAGATGGAAACGCCCCACCAGAGGCGCGGTGCGCTCATGGGTCAGACGGACGATGCGTGCCTCGCGGCGCCCCTTACGATCGACGCCAGCCTTCTGCGCCAATACCTTGTCACCGTGAAAATACATCAGCATGTCACGGTTGTTGATAAAGAGGTCGTCGCCGCCCTCATCGAGTTTGAGGAAGCCGAAGCCATCCTTGTGCCCCAGAACGGTACCGCTGAGCAGATCCATACGCTCGGGCAGACCATAGGCCTGGCCACGGGTAAAGACCAGCTCGCCGTCTCGCTCCATGGCTCTGAGGCGACGGCGCAAGGCTTCGAGCTGCTCTTCATCGCTGATGTTCAGCGCCTGGGCGATTTTCTCGCGATTGAGGGGTGATTGCTGTGAGCGTAAGTAATCTAAAATATACTCACGACTAGGAATGGGGTTGTCGTACTTCTCTTGTTCACGCTTTAAATGCGGATCTTTGATCATTCATTATCCATAAATTTTGCCCAGGCTCTCCTGCTGTTGCTAAGGGGCTTAGGGCGTTTACCGGGATCTCAGGTGCGCCTGCTTAGCCCTCTCAACTGCACTTGCGGGCATTTTCGCTTCCAGCACCATCAATAATTTCAGGGCTTCCTGTTTGGTCGCCTCATCACTAAATACATCGTTGTATAGCCAGTGGTAACCCATCTCATAGTCTCTGGGGCTACCATAGCCTTCGCCAAACAATCTGACCAGCATCATGCGCGCAGGCAGATCGCCACTGGCGGCAGCGGGCAGTGTGTATTGCACCGCACGCTCCTTATCTTGGATCACGAACTTACCGTCATGGTAATACTCGGCGATCCTGACCATGGCCTCGGCGCTCCCCTGCTCTGCGGCGTCGCGTAGCATGGAGATCCCCCGTGGCGGATTGGCCGTGACGCAGATGCCATAGTTCAGCATCTCCGCCCATAAATATTGGTACAGCGGCTGCTTCAATACCTCGGCGCGAGCCTCGATATCTTGCACCAGCTGACAGTCGTCCCCCTTGACGCGAGTCAGGTAAGACTTGTCACGGATCATCTCGACAAGCTGCTCTTGGCTGTAGATGTTGACCGCCTTGAGCTCCGCCTTCTTATCGGCAGGCTTGTTATCGCTAGCCTTAACGGCTTGTACCTCGGCTTGTACTTGTGTTTGGGCCTGGGCCAGCGTCGATAGACAGGCCAGCAAAATAACGCATACTAATCTCGTCATCACTCTTGCCTTAACTCCTACCTTAACTCTTGCATTAACTGTTACGTTAGTTAAGGTCTCTAGATTGATCTCACGCCTTATCTTTATGACAGACTTAGGCAGTATACCTTATCTTATCGGCCGCTGCGGCGTTAGCTTAAAAAGTGATTACGCGCTTATCGCTAATCTAGCCTATTTGGCTAAGTTTATTCTAACTAGGCTTACTAACCAGGCTTAATCTAACCAGGTTCGCTTTCGCTACTCTAGGCTAGGCCCTAAAAATAAAAAGGCCGCTTAACGCGGCCCTTATGATTAACTGAACGGATTCACTAGAATCATGGTCTCGTTTCTATCGGGACCCGTTGAGATAATGTCGACTGGCGTTTCCAGTAGCTCTTCGATTCGCTTGATATAGTCGAGCGCTGCCTGTGGCAGTTGATCGATAGAGGTCGCACCGAAGGTGCTTTCGCTCCAACCAGGCATAGTCTCGAGTACAGGCGTTACCTGCTCGTAGCCTTCGGCTGCCAGCGGAGTTACGGTAGAGATGCTGCCATCTGGGTACTGATAACCCACACATAGCTTCACTTCTTTCAAGCCGTCGAGTACGTCAAGCTTAGTCAAACAGAAACCGCTGATGCTGTTGATCTGAACCGCGCGCTTCATGGCAACGATATCTAACCAACCTGGACGACGCTTACGACCTGTGGTCGCACCGAACTCTTGACCCTTAGTACCTAAGTGATCACCGATCTCGTCACGCAGTTCAGTTGGGAAAGGACCCGCACCTACACGTGTGGTGTATGCCTTGATGATACCGCAGACATAGTCCAGATGACGTGGACCGAAACCTGAACCTGTTGCTACACCACCGGCAGTCGTGTTTGAAGAGGTTACGAACGGATAAGTACCGTGGTCGATATCCAGTAACGTGCCCTGAGCGCCTTCGAACAAAATGTTGTCGCCATTCTTACGGGCCTGATCCAGCAGTTCAGTAACATCGGTACACATGCTCTTCAGATAGTCGGCAATGGCCAACGCATCTTTTAGCGTGGTCTCGTAATCAACCGCTTCGCAACCATAGTATTCGGTCAACATGAAGTTGTGATATGCCATCACTTCCTTCAGTTTCTCGGCGAACAGTTCTGCGTTAAACAGATCGCCAACACGAAGACCGCGACGAGAGATCTTATCTTCATAAGCAGGACCGATACCACGACCCGTTGTACCAATAGCTTTGTTACCGCGTGCTTTTTCACGTGCGATATCTAAGGCACAATGGAAAGGAAGGATTAACGGACACGCTTCGGAGATAAGCAGACGCTCCTCTACAGGGACGCCACGCTCTTTAAGCATGTTGATCTCTTTCATCAGGGCGTCGGGCGCAAGCACAACACCATTACCGATAATGCATTTTACATTATCGCGTAAGATCCCTGATGGAATAAGATGAAGAACGGTTTTGTCACCATCGATAACAAGTGTATGACCAGCATTGTGGCCACCTTGATAACGAACGACATATTTGGCCTGTTCGGTAAGTAGATCGACTATCTTACCCTTTCCTTCGTCACCCCATTGGGTGCCGAGAACTACAACGTTTTTGCCCATTATTTGCTGCAAGGTAGTGGTTAAAACGGGATTTTAGCAGATCTTGGGGGGGAAGTGGCAAGTAATTTATGAAAAAATAATCAATATGACCACGCCTGCGGTCACTAAAGCACCACCTAACCTTTGTAAAACCCGTTGATTTTGGCTGGAAATTTCCTGCAAATATGCCCGCCAACGATTCGGAAATAAAAGCGGACCTATCCCTTCGATAATCAGCACTATGGCCAAAACCAGCATCAGGAGTTGGAATGTCATCTAGGTGTGTTTCCTGTAGCGAACAATTAGGGTTTAAAAATAGCAGAAAACAGCCATAAAAAAACCCAGCACAAGGCTGGGTTTTTCCAATCTTCGCAGCGTAATATTAACGCTTTGAGAATTGTGGCTTACGACGTGCTTTACGTAGACCGACTTTCTTACGCTCAACTTTACGAGCATCACGGGTAACGAAACCAGCGGCACGTAGAGATGGACGTAGAGCTTCATCAAGCTCCATCAGGGCACGAGTGATACCGTGACGGATTGCACCTGCTTGGCCAGTGATACCACCGCCCTTAACAGTTACATAGATGTCTAGCTTTTCAGTCATTTCAACTAGCTCTAGAGGTTGACGAACAACCATACGAGCAGTCTCACGACCAAAATATTCGTCAAGTGGACGTTGGTTCACGACGATGTTACCACTACCTACTTTAGCGAATACGCGAGCAGTAGATGTTTTGCGACGGCCAGTGCCGTAGTACTGAGTTGCAGACATTAGCTTACTCCCGGATTAGATATCAAGAACTTGTGGTTGTTGTGCAGCGTGGTTGTGCTCTGCGCCAGCGTAAACTTTCAGTTTACGGTACATGGCACGTCCTAGAGGACCTTTTGGCAACATACCTTTTACTGCTTTCTCGATAATCATTTCTGGCTTATGATCTTGCAGCTTATCGAAAGTAATCTGCTTGATACCACCTGGGAAACCAGAATGAGAGTAGTAAGTCTTAGCTGCTGCTTTGTTACCAGTTACAGTTACTTTCTCAGCATTGATAACGATGATGTAATCGCCAGTATCAACGTGAGGAGTGTATTCTGCCTTATGCTTGCCACGTAGACGACGAGCGATTTCAGTCGCGATACGACCTAAAGTTTTACCTTCAGCGTCAACAACGAACCATTCGCGCGTCACTGTTTCTGGTGTAGCAGTATATGTAGTCTTCATTTACAAAAACCCAATGTTTAAATTCTGTCTCAAATGCCATTATTTTTTAATAAATAACAACACAAAAAATGCCATTCTCCGCCCCTTCGAGCAAAGAATAAGGCTTTACAACTTCCGCCGTTTTGGCGGAGTAACGAGGGCAGGTCGCGAATTATAGACAAAGCTGAGTTAAAAATCACCTAATTTTTTCAGCTAATTTAAATGATTTACTCAGCTTGACATCGATTTGATGACGAAAAGGCAAAAAGCGCCCTTTATCGCATTAATCTAGGACTTAGGGCAGGTGTTCCAGCGCAAGATAATCGTGAGATTGCATCTCGGTCAGGCGCGAGCGACAGCGTCTGAATTCGAAACTCAGCAGCCCCTGGGTGTAGATCTCCTCCAGTGCCACCTCGGCCGAGATGATCAGCTTCACATGGCGCTCGTAGAACTCATCCACCATGGCCAGAAAGCGGCGGGCGATGTCATCCCCCGTGCTCTGGCTTCCCATCTGCTCGACACCGCTGAGTAGTACGGTGTGATAGAGACAAGCTAGCTCCATATAGTCGCGCTGACTACGGGGGCCGTCGCACAAATCACGAAAATCAATCAGCAACACGCCCTGGGCCTGCTGACGTATGCCTATCTCGCGGCCATCGATATCTATGGCCTCGCGGGAAACTTCCGACTCAGGCGCCAGCTGCTGGAAGTAACTCAGCAGGTTCTTGTCGGCCTGAGGATCCAACGGATAATGATAGATCTCCGCCTGCTCCAGGGTGCGTAGACGATAATCTATACCGCTGTCGACATTCAGCACCTGGCAGTGTTTGTTGATCAGCGCAATCGCCGGCAGGAAACGCGCCCGCTGCAGGCCGTTACGATAGAGCTCATCGGGAATGATGTTTGAGGTGGCGACCAGAGCCACCCCTTCGGCAAATAGCGCCTGAAACAGGGTGCCCAGCAACATGGCGTCTGTGATGTCGGAGACGAAGAACTCGTCGAAACAGATCACCTGATAACGCTCGGCCATCCGCTTGGCAATCACCAACAGGGGGTCTCGTTGCCCCTTGAGGCCGTCGAGGTCCAGATGGATCTGATGCATGAAACGGTGAAAGTGCGCCCTGAGCTTACGCTCGCCCGGCAGGGCATCATAGAAGGTGTCCATCAGATAGGTCTTACCGCGCCCTACCCCGCCCCAGAGATACAAGCCTTGCACCTGAGGCGCTGGCTTAGCCAGGAAACCCAATAGTTTCGCCATCCCCGAGGGCTTTTGCTGCGCCGCCAGCAACTCATCATAGACACGTTGCAGGGCCTTGACCGCCTGCTCCTGAGCAGGGTCATAGGAAAAGTCATCACGTTGTAGATCGGCTTGGTAATGCTGCCAGGGGGTGAGATGCGACACTGAAATTATTCTCTTCTATCCTTAATTCAACCGCCAAATGGTATCACGACAATCGATCCCAGGGTATATGTGGGCCAAGCTAAAACCTAAGCTGGCACAGACAAGCCTTAATGGGACGGTCAAGGCTGTATCGCTCGCTAGTCGATGAAGACTAACGAAAAATTAACCTTTGTTAATCACCTGAACTTTATCGAGAAGGCGATAGTCGGATTGAGTAACACTGCATTATTTAATCACTTGATTTACGTCCGAGTAGCCTTATATCTACAGAGTCATAAGTTCATAATTGCAACATTGGAGTCATGAATAGATGAAAACGAAATTATCACTACTTTCCGCCGCACTGCTCGGCGCGAGCCTGATGGTTATGCCTGCCGTTTCTCAAGCCGCCATTCCACTGGCCGTCGACGGACAAGCGCTGCCCAGCCTGGCCCCCATGCTGGAGAAAACCACCCCAGCCGTGGTTGCCGTCGCCGTCTCTGGCACCCATGTCTCTAAGCAGCGTCTGCCCGATGCCTTCCGCTACTTCTTCGGCCCCAATGCCCCGAGAGAACAGGTGCAGGAACGTCCCTTCAAGGGTCTGGGTTCGGGCGTCATCATAGATGCTAAGAAAGGCTATATCGTCACTAATAACCATGTGATCGAGGGCGCCGACGAGATCTTGATTGGCCTGCACGATGGTCGTGAGATCGAGGCCAAGCTTATCGGTACCGACGCCGAGTCAGACGTGGCCCTGCTACAGATAGAAGCCAAAAACCTGGTGGCCCTCAAGCGCGCTGACTCGGATGAATTAAAGGTGGGCGACTTCGCCGTGGCTATCGGTAACCCCTTCGGTTTAGGCCAGACGGTCACCTCGGGTATCGTCAGCGCCATGGGCCGCAGCGGCTTAGGTATCGAGATGCTGGAGAACTTCATTCAGACTGACGCCGCCATCAACAGCGGAAACTCGGGCGGCGCCCTGGTGAACCTCAACGGTGAGCTGATCGGCATCAACACCGCCATCGTCGCCCCGGGCGGCGGGAACGTGGGTATCGGCTTCGCAATCCCCGCCAACATGGTCAACAACCTGGTGGATCAGCTGATCGAACACGGTGAAGTCCGCCGCGGCGTGCTGGGGGTCAGTGGTCGTGACTTAGATAGCGAGCTGGCTCAGGGCTTCGGCTTAGATTCGCAGCACGGCGGCTTCGTCAACGAGGTAATGCCAGACAGCGCCGCCGACAAGGCGGGCATCAAGGCCGGCGACATCATAGTCAGCGTCAACGATAAGCCGATCAAGTCCTTCCAGGAGCTGAGAGCCAAGATAGGTACCATGGGCGCTGGCGCCAAGGTGAAACTGGGTCTTATCCGCGACGGCGATGAGAAGACGGTCACCGCGGTATTAGGCGAGGCGAGCCAGCAGACAGAAACCGCGGCGGGCGCCGTACATCCAATGCTGGCGGGTGCCACCCTGGAGAACAACAAGAAGGGGGTCGAGATCACCGAGATCGCCCAGGGTTCTCCGGCGGCGGCCAGTGGCCTGCTTAAGGGCGATATCATAGTCGGGGTCAACCGTACCCGTATCGAAGATCTTAAGGAGCTCAAGGCGGAACTGAAGGAGCAACACGGCGCCGTGGCCCTGAAACTGCTGCGCGGTGACAACAGCCTCTATCTGGTTCTGAGATAAGGCGCACTAGAGGCCATGGCAGGGTTTACACACCCTTGTTGTGGCCTCTTTTATTTCCTGCTTATGCACTTAGGCCAATAGTGCCCTATAAATAAACATGTTAATCTAACGCTACTTATCCTATAACACCTTAAATCATGACGCTTAAAGACACGGTAATTTACATCGCGAAAGCAGTTTTTTTCGGCCTCATCATGGCCGCCGTCTTTCTGGTCATCACCCCATGGATCACAGGCACTGCCAATCACGGTAACTTCTTCCAGAGCCGGGGACAAAACGGGATAGAACTCTCCTTCTCTCAGGCAGTACGTCGCGCCGCACCCGCCGTGGTCAACATCTATAGTCTGAGCATAGATCAGAGCCGCCCGCTCAACTCGGGCTCCCTGCAAGGCCTGGGGTCAGGCGTGATCATGAGCAAAGAGGGCTACATACTCACCAACTATCACGTGGTCAAGAAGGCGGACGAGATAGTGGTCGCCCTGCAAGATGGCCGCAAGTTTACCTCAGAGGTGGTGGGGTCAGACTCTGTCACCGACTTGGCGGTGCTCAAGATAGAGGGCGATACCCTGCCCGTGGTGCCTATCAACTTAGACGTGCCGGCACAGGTGGGCGACGTGGTACTGGCCATCGGCAACCCCTATAACCTGGGGCAAACCATCACCCAAGGGATCATCAGCGCCACCGGCCGTAACGGCCTTAGCTCGGGTTATCTGGACTTCCTGCAGACAGATGCCGCCATCAACGCGGGCAACTCGGGCGGCGCGCTTATCGACACCAGCGGCAGACTGATCGGCATCAACACCGCCGCCTTCCAGATAGGTGGCGAAGGTGGTGGCCATGGCATTAATTTCGCCATCCCCATCAAGCTGGCCCACAGCATCATGGGTAAGCTGATCAAAGATGGCCGGGTGATCCGTGGTGCACTAGGCATCACAGGCGAAGCGATCAACCCGGTGATGGCGCAGATCCTCAACCTGCCGGATCTGACCGGTGTCATGGTAACTGGTGTGGATCATCAGGGACCGGCCGCCCAGGCCAAGCTGAGACCCAGAGACGTGATCACTAAGTTTAACGACGAAACCGTTCCCGGCGTCGAGATGCTGATGGATAGGATTGCCGAGACGCCACCGGGCACTCAGGTGACCATGACCATCATCCGCAGCGGCAAGTACTATGAGGTACCTGTCACCATAGGGGAAAACCTGGGTACGGAATAACGGGTTCTGAAGAATAGTGACTCAAGCCCGCAGACCAAAAAAGCCAGCAATCGCTGGCTTTTCTTTTACCTTTTCATTGTCACGCTAAGCTCATTATGTCGAGCGGCTAACTTGCTCAGGCTCTGAGCATTAGCGCTTAGCTTAAGCCCTTAGCTTGGGCTCTTAAACAGCCGCAACCAGAAACCACACTCTAGCAGCGCGCCGACGACCAGCAGGCTCAAGGCCCCCAGGTGCATGCCCACGCCGTAACAGATCAGGGCGCCGATCAGCAGCCCCACTAATAACGCCATCCTTTTGCCATGTGCCATATACTCTCCTTAGCATATTCAAATTGGCCTACCCACCAATCATAAGCTTAGCCTATGTAAATTACCTGTATTATTTTGTGACCAGTTGCGTCAGCCATGCATCAGGCACAAAAAAGCCACCCTAAGGTGGCTTTGTAAGATGAAGCTAGGCTTAGCTGACCCGCACGACTTCGCCGCCGAGGCCCTTAAACTTCTCTTCGATATGCTCGTAGCCTCTGTCGAGGTGATAGATACGATCTACCGTGGTTACGCCGTCGGCCACCAGGCCGGCGATAACCAGGCTCGCCGAGGCGCGCAGATCCGTTGCCATCACCTGAGCGCCATTGAGCAGCTCACAACCCTTGATGATACAGGTATTGCCTTCCAGCTCCATGTTGGCACCCATGCGGATAAGCTCGGGCACATGCATGAAACGGTTCTCGAAGATGGTCTCGGTAATGGTCGCCGTACCTTCCGCCAGGGCGTTGAGTACACAGAACTGCGCCTGCATATCCGTCGGAAAACCTGGGTAAGGCATGGTCTTGATGTTGACCGCCCTGGGGCGTTGGCCCTGCATGTCCAGCTCGATCCAGTCTTCGCCCGTGGTGATGCTGGCGCCAGCATCTTCCAGCTTGGCGAGCACGGCCTCCAGGGTCTTAGGATCGGCATCGACACAACGTATCTTGCCCTTGGTTACCGCCGCGGCCACCAGGAAGCTGCCGGTCTCGATACGGTCTGGCATCACGCGATATTCGCAGCCACTAAGCGACTCGACACCCTGGATGCGAATGGTATCGCTACCGGCGCCGCTGATCTTAGCCCCCATGGCGTTGAGGCAGTTGGCGAGATCGATAACTTCTGGCTCACGGGCCGCGTTCTCTATCACCGTCTCGCCATCGGCCAGGGCCGCCGCCATCAGCAGGTTCTCTGTGGCACCTACGCTGATCATGTCCATGAAGATATGGGCACCCTTGAGGCGACCATCGACACGGGCCTTGATATAACCCTCTTTCACTTCGATCTTCGCGCCCATCTGCTCCAGACCATGCAGGTGCAGGTTAACCGGGCGGGCGCCGATGGCGCAACCACCGGGCAGAGAGACGTCGGCGGTGCCGTAACGAGCCAGCAAGGGCCCCAAGATCAAGATAGAGGCGCGCATGGTCTTCACCAGCTCATAGGGCGCGCAGAACTCGTTGAGATGGGTGGTAGAGATGGTGATCTTACCCTCGTCGCTACGGCTCACCTCGGCACCAAGACAGCGCAGCAGCTCACAGCTGGTGTTGACGTCCCTCAGGTTAGGCACATTGCTGACCACAAAGTCTGTCTCGGCCAGCACTCCGGCCATCAGGATCGGCAGGGCGGCGTTCTTGGCGCCTGAAATCACCACGTCACCGGCCAGTGCACCACTGGCCTGAATTGTTAATTTATCCACTATGAGTCTCTAGCCTTACATGTTGAAGATTTTTTCACGCTTCCACTGCGTAGGGGTAAAGGCGTTGATAGTGATGGCATGCAGCGCCCCACTGGTCACATGTTCCATCAAAGGGCCGTAGATCATCTGCTGTTGCTTCACGCGGCTCACACCGTCGAAACACTCACCGACGGCAACAATCTTATAGTGTGTCCCATCCTGGCTCACGTGTACTTCATCCAGTGTCAGCGCTTGGCTAAGCAGCTGTTCAATCTCATTACATTCCATAAACGGATAACCCTTTTATTTGGCTTCTTCGGTGAAGAAGTCTTGTAAATCATATAAATCTATTAACTTTTGCAGTTGCGCCGGCGGATTGCAGAGCACCAGCGACTGACCCTTCTTCTGCTGCTCTGCCACCAGGTGCAGCAGTAGGGCGACACCGGCGCTGTCACTATAAGACACGCCAGCAAGATCCAGTCGGTCACAGGCACCATCGAGTAGCGTCTCTAGCTTAGGCCAGAGCTCCACCACCGCCGCCTGAGACAGCTCGCCACTGACCTGGCAGTGACCCGCCGCCTGGTTGAAGCTCAGCATTATAGCTTAGTCCCCTTGTTAACCAAGCTGATATGGTTATCTGTGTGGGTCTCCAGCTCTTTTATCACCGCATCTATGCCATTTTGGCGGATCAGGTTAGTGATCTCCGCGCTCTTAGAGGAGAGCAGGCTCACCCCTTCGGCCACCAAGTCGAACGCCTTCCAGGTATCGTCCTTCAAGCGACGCACCCTGAAGATCAGCTTGATGGGCGGACGGCCCTGCTCGATGATCTGCACGTTGACATCCACCATCTTCTCTCCATCGAACCCCTTAGCCGGGGCAAACTCCACCTGCTGGTCGGTATACTCGGTGAAGGCCTGGGCATAAGTGGCTATCAGATAAGTCTTAAAGGCCTCGGCGAAACGCTCGCGCTGATCCGGCGTACTCTGACGCAAGTAGGGCCCCATCACCTTATAAGACGCATACTTATAATCGATATAAGGCATCAACTCGTCAGAGACTATCACCTTAAGATGGTCTGGATTGGCCTGAATTGTGGCAATATCCTGATGAAAACGGGCAAAAGTCTTGTTAGCCACAGATTCCACCATGGCATAGGGGTCCTTGGTATTGACCGAGATCTCCTCGGCGCTAACGGCACCGCCGATCAGCAACACCATGGCGGAGAAGAGTACTTGCAACAACTGTTTCATATTCGTCCCGATTAATTTTCTTTAGACTTCATACTGTATAAGAACTGGCCGATGAGATCTTCGAGCACTAAGGCCGAGTGAGTGTCGTCGATACGATCGCCATCTTTGAGCATGCCGATATCGTCCATCACAAATCCTGGCGTCAGCCCCAAGAACTGCTCACCCAGCAGACCCGAGGTGAGGATCGACAGGCTACTGGTCTCGGGGAACTGATCGTATTGATTGTCCATGGTCAGCTCGACCACGGCCACCAGTTCCTCAGGATCCAGGCTGATGTTTGTCACCCTACCGACCACTACGCCACCCACCTTGACCGGTGAGCGCACCTTGAGGCCACCTATGTTGGTGAACTTGGCATACAGGGTGTAGTGGCTCTGGCCAGGCTTCACCTCGACATTGGCCACGTTGAACACCAATACCAGAAAGGCCATCAGGCCCGACAGAATAAACAAGCCAACTAATAGTTCAATTTTTCGAGTCAACATACTCAATTACCACTCAGTTCTATACATACCACGACGGCAAATATATAGGTTTATCCATAAACAAAATTTAATCAGCGGCCAAACATCATGGCCGTCAACAGGAAGTCCAGCGCCAATACCGCCAGGCTGGACTGCACCACGGTTTGGGTGGTCGCCCGGCTGATCCCCTCGGGATTTGGGATCACATGATAGCCGCGATACAGGGCTATCCAGGTCACCACTACGGCAAATACCAGGCTCTTGATCAGGCAGTTCACTATATCCTGACGCCACTCCACCGAGGCCTGCAGGATAGACCAGAAGCTGCCGCTGTCGATCCCCTTCCATTCCACCCCGACCAGATGACCGCCATAGATGCCCACGGCGGTAAACATCAGTGCCAGTAGCGGCAGGCTGATCACCCCGGCCCAGAAGCGCGGCGCGATCACCTGACGCAGGGGATCGATAGCCATCATCTCCAGGCTGGAGAGCTGCTCGGTGCTCTTCATCAAACCTATCTCGGCGGTAAGCGCCGAGCCGGCGCGTCCGGCAAACAGCAGCGCGGTCACCACGGGCCCCAGTTCACGCAGTAGACTGAGCGCCACCATGGGCCCCAGGCTGTCTTCTGTGCCGAAACCCACCAAAATATTATAGCCCTGCAACGCCAGCACCATGCCGATGAAGAGGCCGGAGACCAGGATGATCACCATGGACTGCACGCCAATCACGTACAGCTGCTTGATCAGCAGAGGCGTGCCCTTGCGCACCCTAGGCATCTTGGCGATGGCGCCCCACAACATGAGTCCGGCGCGTCCCAGGCCGGTGACGCTATCGATCGCACCACGACCTAAGCGGGCGATTTGATCAATCACGCTCACCTAACATCTCCTTCTGGTAATCCTGGGCGGGAAAATGAAATGGCACGGGCCCATCGGGCTCACCGCCGATAAACTGCTTCAACTTAGGGTTATCTGCCGCCTTCAACTCGGCTGGCGTGCCGTGGGCGATCACCTTCTTGTCGGCCAGCACATAGACATAGTCGGCGATCCCCAGCACCTCTTGCACGTCGTGGGACACCACCACAGAGGTGAGGCTCAGCGCATCACTCAGCTCGCGGATCAGCTTCACCAGCACCCCCATGGAGATGGGGTCCTGTCCGGCGAAGGGCTCATCGTAAAGCACCAGTTCCGGCTCCAGGGCGATGGCTCGGGCCAAGGCCGCACGCCTCTGCATGCCGCCGGAGAGCTCGCTCGGCATCATCTGCGCCGCGCCTCTTAGCCCCACGGCTTCGAGCTTCATCAGTACGATGCGGCGAATGATCGCCTCGGGCAGGTCCGAGTGTTCCCGCAGGGCAAAAGCCACGTTGTCGAACACATTCATGTCGGTAAACAGGGCGCCGCTCTGAAACAGCATGCTCATGCGCTTGCGCAGGGCAAACAGCTCGCCGCGATTGCATTTATGAACGTCAATGCCATCGACCTTGATGACCCCAGAGTCCGGCCGCAGCTGACCACCGATCAGCTTAAGTAGGGTAGTCTTGCCTATGCCGCTGGGCCCCATGATGGCGGTCACCTTCCCTTTGGGAATGGTGAGACTGACGTCGTCATAGATAACATGGGTGCCACGACTGAAGCCCAGATGACTGATCTCCACCAATGGCTGCACGTGTTCCATCGGCTCACTCTCACCCTTGGCTTGGCTGTCATGACTTAACGATTGATGACTCATAACGGGACCTAATGCGTTCCATGGTTAGGCGGCAGGAAAAGAGACAAATTGTACGAAATTGACGGATTGTGCACAACTGAATCGACACTATCTTTGCGCAATACTTTCAATTTTGTTCAATTCCAGCGAAAATGCGCGGCAGACTCTTAAACAAAAAGATTTTCAATGCTATTTAATATTTTCTTACTGATTGCTGGTTTGGGTGCCCTTGTCTGGAGTGCCGACAAATTTGTCTTCGGCGCCGCAGCATTCGCCCGTAATCTTGGGCTGCCGCCCATGTTGATTGGCCTCACCATAGTCGCCATGGGCAGCTCGGCCCCGGAAATGTTTGTGGCAGCCACCGCCTCCCTCGAAGGCATGACAGACACCGCCATAGGGAATGTACTGGGCTCCAACGTCGCCAACATCACGCTGATCCTGGGGATCACCGCCCTATTAGGCGCAATCTCGGTAAGCTCACAGACACTCAAGCGAGAAATCCCTATGATGCTAGGTGCTACGGCGCTGGCGGGTTACTTCCTCCACGATGGTCAGCTGACCCGCATCGAGGGTCTGGTGCTATTGGCACTCTTCTTTGCCCTCATGGGTTATCTGATCTGGCATGCCATCGTCAACAAGGAGAAGGATCCCCTAATCGACGAGGCCGAGAGCGAGGTGCCTAAAGATGTGCCTACGCCTAAGGCGATCCTCTGGCTGGTGATTGGCCTTGTGCTGCTGCCCCTGTCTGCCGACTGGATGGTGCAGGGCGCCGTGGGTATCGCCAAGGCCTTCCATATGTCAGACTTAGTCATAGGCCTGACCATTATCGCCGTCGGTACCAGCCTGCCTGAACTGGCGGCCTGTGTGGCGGGCGTATTAAAGAAAGAGGACGACCTTGCCATAGGCAACGTGGTCGGCTCGAACCTGTTTAACATTCTTGCGGTACTGGCGCTGCCCGCCCTTATCGCCCCTGGCGCGGTAGATGCCGCCGCCAGCAGTCGCGACTTTTATATGGTGATGGCAACCAGCGTTGCCCTGGCCATACTGATTTTATTAACCGGCAAGGCCCGCCAACTACGCCCCTGGCATGGCGGTGTGTTATTAGCGACTTTTATCGCGTACCAAGTCACGCTTTTCCTATCCTAATAACGTTTAGGCCGACAAAATAGAGAGAACAAGATGGTAGATGCAGATCAATTACGTCAATGGGGACGCAAGGTTATCGATACCGAGCGCAACGCGCTGGACAACCTGTATCAATATGTCGACTCGAGTGAATTTGCCAAGGCCTGCCAACTGATCCTCGCCTGCACCGGCAAGGTTATCGTGATGGGCATGGGCAAATCCGGCCACATAGGTAACAAGATCTCGGCCACCCTGGCCAGCACAGGCACCCCTGCCTTCTTCGTCCACCCCGGCGAGGCCAGCCATGGCGACCTGGGCGTGCTGAGCGAGAACGATATCGTGCTCGCCATCTCCAACTCGGGCGAGGCCAGCGAAATTTTAACCCTGATGCCTGTTATCAAGCGCATGGGGCTGCCTGTCATCGCGGTGACGGGCAAACCTGAGTCCAATATGGCCAAGCATTCGGTCGTTCATCTGTGTATCGAGGTACCGGAAGAGGCCTGCCCGCTCGGACTGGCGCCCACCTCGAGCACCACGGCGACGCTCGTCATGGGCGACGCCCTGGCGGTAGCCCTGCTGCAAGCCAGAGGCTTCACCAAAGATGATTTCGCCCTCTCCCACCCCGGCGGTAGCCTGGGACGCAAGCTGCTGCTCAAGGTGAGCGACGTGATGCACAAGGGTGATGACTTGCCTCTGGTGGCCGAAGATATCTGTATCACAGAGGCCCTGTATGAGATCTCCAAGAAGGGGCTGGGCATGACAGGCGTGGTCAACAACCAGGGCCTGCTGGTCGGTATCTTCACCGACGGCGACCTGCGCCGGGTGATAGATGCCGAAATCAACCTGCGCAAGACCTCCATCTCAGAGGTGATGACCCATGGCTGCGTCACCGTCAGCGAAGGCATCTTAGCCGCCCAGGCCCTCAAGGTGATGGACGAGAAAGAGATCAACGGCCTGATTGTCACCGACGAGCAGCAGAAGCCGATTGGTGCACTCAACATGCTGGACATGGTCAAGGCGGGGGTGATCTAACATGGCACATCAAGGTTTCTACGGCCCGATAACCGACGCTGTCTGGCAAAAAGCCAAACAGATCAAGCTCTTGATCTGCGACGTCGACGGCGTGTTTTCCGATGGTCTGGTCTATATGAGTAACTCGGGCGACGAACTCAAGACCTTCCATACCCGCGACGGCTATGGCGTCCGCTCGCTGCTGACCAGCGATATTCCGGTGGCCATCATCACGGGGCGCAAGTCGCAGATAGTGGAAGATCGCATGACGGCCCTGGGTATCACCCACATCTACCAGGGGGTTGACAACAAACTCGAGCCTTATCAGGAGCTGCTTAACCTCTATAAGGTGACGCCAGAGGAAGTTGCTTATATCGGCGATGACATGGTGGATCTGCCCGTGATGGAGCAGGTTGGCCTGTCTGTGTGCGTGGCCGACGGTCATCCCTATGTGCGCCAACACGCCGACATGGTTACCCATATCAAGGGCGGCCACGGCGCGCTGCGTGAACTGACGGATCTCATCCTGCTCAGCCAGGATAAGTTTGCCTCAGCCCACGGAATGAGCATATGAACAGAGTCACGCTGGCGATCATCGCCTTCTTCGGCACAGCACTGATCCTCTATTGGCAGGTTCAGTCGAAAAAGGGCAGCGAAGAGCTGGCCCTGGATAATGTCGATCGTCCCGACTACATAGTCCGGGATCTCAAGAGCGTGCAATACAATGATGAGGGTGGTATCAACAGTCGCGTATCGGCCAGTCACATGGAACACTACGCCGAACGCAACCAGACCTACTTTACCCAGCCCATCTATCTGGTCTACCCCGACAACGGCGATGCCCAGTGGCGCCTGAGATCCACCAAGGGCACACTGGACAAAAATAGCGGACGGGTCACCCTGGAAAATAATGTTATCATTGATGCCATTAGCCCAGAGGAACCGATTCAGACCATAGAGACCACCTATCTGGAGCTGGATCTCAATACTATGATTATGACATCCGACAGAAGCATTCGGATCACAGGGCGTGATTTTCTCATCACGGGGGAAGGCTTATATGCCGATCTCAACGCCCAAAATATCAAACTGACGAGTCAGGTAGAAGGAACATATGAAACTAAATAGCCTTATTCTTGCGGGCCTGCTGCCCCTGGTCAGTATTGGCGCCCATGCCAAGGTGAACGACCTGCTGCAAGAGGTTAAGATCTCAGCCGCCAGCCAGGAAGCCGACATTAAGAACAACCAGATCATCTTCCACGGTCCGGTCGAGGTCACCCAAGGCTCTATCAAGATATTGGCCAGTGAGCTGCGTGCCTTCAGCAAAGAGAAGAACAGCGGCAAGATACTGATCGCTACCGGCAACCCGGCCACCTACTCTCAGGTGATGGAAGATGGCCGCCCCGCCTCGGCCAGCGCCAAGGAGATCCGCTACGAGCTTTCCAGCCGCACCCTGACACTGATCGGCGACGCCACCCTGGAACAGGAAGGCAGCCAAGTCACGGGTTCGCAGATCCGCTACAACATAGAGCAGCAACAGCTGATCGCCGAGAGCACAGGCAAAGACAGAGTGATCACCATCATTCAGCCTGAGAACTATCAGGAACAGATCCAGCCAGAGCAGAAGCCCGAGAAGAAACCAGAACAGGAAAAACAATGACAGACCTGATCTTGAAGGCGGAGAACCTCGCCAAGAGCTATAAGAGTCGTGCCGTTGTCCAAGACGTGAGCCTCACGGTAAAGACCGGGCAGATCGTCGGCCTGTTGGGGCCAAACGGCGCCGGCAAGACCACTACCTTTTACATGGTCGTCGGCCTGGTACAGAGCGACAAGGGCCGCATCTTTATCGACGATGACGACCTGACGCTAGACCCCATGCACCTACGCGCCCGCAAAGGCATAGGCTACCTGCCTCAGGAAGCCAGTATCTTCCGTAAGCTCTCGGTGCGGGACAACATCATGGCCGTGCTCCAGACCCGCAGCGATCTTAATAACGATGGCCGCGAAGAGGAGCTGGAACACCTGCTGGAAGAGTTTCATATTACCCATATCCGTGACAGCCACGGCATGGCGCTCTCGGGCGGTGAACGTCGCCGGGTGGAGATCGCCAGAGCGCTGGCCGCCAACCCTAAGTTTATTCTTCTCGACGAGCCGTTCGCCGGGGTCGATCCCATCTCGGTAATCGACATCAAGAAGATCATTGAGCAGCTCAAGAATCGCGGCCTGGGGGTGTTGATCACCGACCATAACGTGCGCGAAACATTAGATGTCTGTGAGAAAGCCTATATCGTCAGCCATGGTAATCTGATCGCCGAGGGCACACCCGCCGAAATCTTAGACAACCAGCAAGTACGAGCAGTGTACTTAGGTGAACAATTCAAGCTATAGTTAATCTTATAATGGGGCCACAGAGGAAAAACCACGCGTTAATTGTGGCCTTAGGAACTATCCGATATATTTGTCCGGCACATATAGCCAGAGCTTTCTCATTTTATAATTAGAAACAAGGGAATAGCAGTACGATGAAAGCGTCACTTCAGCTCAAAATGGGTCAGCATCTCACCATGACGCCCCAGCTACAGCAGGCCATACGTCTGTTGCAGTTGTCGTCATTAGAGTTGCAGCAGGAGATCCAGCAGGCATTAGAATCCAACCCGCTACTGGAGTTGGATGAAGAGCAGGAGAGCGCCAGCATCGAGCTGCAAGACGATAGCGTCAGCGACAGCTTCGACAGCAAGTACGACGACAAGATAGAGCTGGATTCGAGCCAGGATAACTCAGGGGTCGAGACCTCAGATGCCCTGACTCAAGACTCTATGCCTGACGAGCTGCCGGTGGATACCACCTGGGATGAGGTCTACACCGCCTCGCCAAACTCAAGCTCGGGCGCCATGCGCGACGACGACATGCCTTTTCAGGGCGAGACCAGCGAAGGTCTGTATGAACACCTGGAATGGCAGAAGAACCTGACCCCTTTTTCCGATAACGACCTGGCCATCGCTACCGCCATCATCGACGCTATCGACGAGCGCGGTTACCTCACCCAGACCTGTGAAGATATTCTCGAGGCCATGGGCGACCCTGAGATCGAACTCGACGAGGTCGAGGCGGTGCTCAAACGGGTACAACACTTCGACCCTATTGGCGTGGCGGCCCGCGACCTCAGCGAATGTCTGACGATCCAGCTGGCCCAATACAGTGACGACACGCCGCACATCGCTAACGCCCGCATGCTGATCAAGGAACACCTGGATCTCATCGCCGGACGCGACTTCCGCCTGCTGATGCGCAAGACCAAGCTCAAGGAAGATGAGCTGAGGGATGCCATCGCCCTGATCCAGACCCTGAATCCCCGTCCAGGGCTCGCCATCACCGCCAGCCGCGACGAGTACGTGATCCCAGATGTGACCGTCACCAAGAAGAAGGGACGCTGGGTAGTCGAGCTCAACCCAGACAGCATGCCCAAGATCAACGTCAACCAACAGTATGCCGCCATGGCCCGCAGCACTAAGAGTCAGGCGGACGGCCAGTTTATTCGCGGTCACCTGCAGGAAGCCAAATGGTTCCTCAAGAGCCTGGAGAGTCGCAACGAGACCCTGCTCAAGGTGACCAACTGTATCGTCGACTTCCAGCAAGGTTTCTTCGAATTTGGCGAAGAGGCGATGAAGCCCATGGTACTGAACGACATCGCCGAGGCGGTGGAGATGCATGAATCCACCATCTCACGTGTGACCACGCAAAAATATATGCATACCCCGAGAGGGATCTTCGAGCTTAAATATTTCTTCTCCAGTCACGTCGGTACCGACGATGGCGGAGAGTGCTCTTCAACAGCAATACGTGCCTTCATCAAGAAGCTGGTTGCTGCGGAAAACCAGAAAAAGCCATTGAGCGACAGCAAGATGGCTCAACTCTTGGCCGAACAGGGTATTAAGGTGGCTAGACGCACCATTGCCAAGTATCGCGAGGCAATGCTTATACCGCCCTCGAATCAGCGCAAGAGCTTATAAAACAAACCTGGAAACTGGAGGACTATCTTTATGCAAATAAACCTGACTGGGCACCATATCGAGATCACCCAATCTCTACGAAGCTACATCGAAGAGAAATTCACAAAGCTTGAACGTCATTTCGATCAGATCAATAATGTGCACGTTGTATTAAATGTCGAAAAGTTGCAACAGAAGGTTGAGGCAAAGTTACATCTCCGTGGCGGAGAAGTGTTCGCAACATCCGAACATGCGGACATGTATGCCGCGATAGACTCCCTGATTGACAAACTCGATCGTCAGGTCATTAAACACAAAGAGAAGCTTACTAAACATTAACGATGGAACTGAGTACCATCCTGCGGCCGGAGTGCACCACCTGCGCCACTCCGGGCAGTAAGAAAAAGGTACTGGAGCTTATCAGCGACTTAGCCGCTGTCCAGTACCCCACCCTCTCCTCTCAAGAAATATTTGAAAGCCTTCTGGCTCGAGAGAAAATGGGCAGCACAGGTATAGGCAATGGTATCGCGATTCCTCACGGACGGCTGACTAACATAGATCAACCCGTGGCCGTACTGGTGAAATGTGCTGAACCAATCGCATTCGATGCCATTGACAATCAGCCCGTCGATATCCTTTTTGCGTTATTGGTGCCCGCAGATCAATGCGAGCAACATCTTAGCACCCTGGCCGCTATGGCCGAGAAGCTCAATGATAAGGCGATCATGAAGCAGCTAAGAAAGACCCAAGACGAATCCGAACTCTATCAGGTGATCACCCAATGAAATTGGTTTTGGTATCCGGACGCTCAGGATCGGGAAAATCCGTCGCACTCAGGGTCCTAGAAGATCTAGGCTACTACTGTGTCGACAATCTGCCCTTGCAGATGATGGAGTCCCTGCTGGAGCAGCTCAAGGGACGCAGCGATCTCGTGGCCATCAGCGTCGATGTACGCAACATGCCCAGCGAAGAGATCCAGCTGGAAAAGCAGCTGGCCAAGCTCCCCAAAGATACCGAAATCTTAAGCTTCTTCCTGAACTCCAGCGACAATGTACTGCTCAAGCGCTATAGCGAGACCCGCAGACTACACCCGCTGTCACGCTCTAAGGTCTCCCTCAAGGAGGCAATTCAGCTCGAGGGCAAGCTGCTCGACCCCATCGCCAAACTCGTGGATCACTATATCGACACCTCTAACCTCAACATCTATGAGTTGAGCGACAAGGTACGTGAGATCCTGCTGGGCACGGTCGACAAGGAGCTGGTGATCAACTTCGAGTCCTTCGGCTTTAAATATGGCATGCCGACCGAAGCCGACTTCATGTTTGACGTGCGCTTCCTGCCCAATCCCCATTGGGAACCTGAGCTAAGGCCTCTGACCGGCCTGGATGAGCCTGTGCAGCAGTTTCTGAGTCAGCAGCCCCTGGTCAACAAGTTCATCTGGCAGATCGAAAACCTGCTGGAAACCTGGTTACCACACCTGGAGCGCAACAACCGCAGCTACCTCACCATCGCCATCGGCTGCACCGGCGGCCAGCACAGATCAGTCTATGTGACCGACCAGCTCGCCAAGCTGTTCAACAAGGGCAAGCATAAGGTTCAGGCGCGCCACCGAGAGCTAAAGCATGACTAAGTTGGCTCGCGAGCTGACCATCTGCAACAAGTTGGGCCTGCACGCCAGAGCGGCGACCAAGCTGGCGGTGCTCGCCGCCAAGTTCGACGCCGAGGTCACCCTGATCCAGGGCGATAAACAGGCCTCCGCCGCCAGCGTACTCGGCCTCCTGATGCTCGAAACCGGCATGGGTAAAACCATCACCATCACCAGCGAAGGCAAAGATGCCCAGGCAGCCCTGGATGCCATCAGCGCCCTTATTGACGCCAAATTCGATGAGGCCGTATAATCGGCTCGCTTTGCGGTGCCCGCTTAATTTCGTCCTATACTTATCATAGACTTACAAGCCTACCACCCAAGCCGTTCAATCAACTGCCAAAGGAGGAGCTATGCCGATCGAAGTGTTAGATAGTGAAACCACAGATCAACGCCTTAATCAGCTCACTCAAGCCTTAGGCAGCGGCATGTTTGTCCATGTGCGCAGCATGCTGCACGACATGGCCGCCTCTGATATCGCCTTCATCCTGGAATCTTCGCCGCCGCGCACCCGTCAGGTGCTCTGGCAACTGATCGATCAGCAGCACACGGGAGAGATCCTCGACGAACTGGGCGAAGAGCTCAAAGATACCCTGATCACCCAGATGAGTCCCGAGCGCGTCGCCAAGGCGGCCGAAGGCATGGACACTGACGATCTGGCCTACATACTGCGTAGCCTGCCCGACAGCGTCTTCAATCAGGTGTTGCAGTCGATGACGGCGCAAGACAGGGCCAGGGTAGAGCAAGCCCTCTCCTACCCGGAAGACACCGCCGGCAGTATCATGAATACGGACACGGTCACCGTGCGCCCCGATGTCACCATAGATGTGATCTTGCGTTACCTGAGGATCCGCGGCGAGCTGCCCGATGCCACCGATACCCTCTATGTGGTGGATAAGCGCGACAGCCTGCTTGGCGGCGTGCGCATTACCGATCTGCTGACCTGCGACCCCAACGCCTCGGTGCGGGAGATCATGAACGACGATCTCGAAGGGATCCCCGTGGGCATGGATGACGGCGAAGTCGCCCAGCTGTTCGAGCGTCACGACTGGGTCTCGGCCCCCGTGGTCGAAGAGGAGAGCAACCGTCTGCTGGGGCGTATCACCATCGATGATATTGTCGACGTGATCCGTGAAGACGCCGAACACTCCATGATGGGGATGGCGGGGATGGACGATGACACAGATACCTTCGGCCCTGTGGTCAAGAGTACCCTGAGGCGCTCCCTCTGGCTGACCATCAATCTGTTTGCGGCCCTGCTGGCCGCCTCGGTCAGCAACATGTTCGAGAACACCCTGGAGCAGTTTGCCACCATCGCCATCTTGATGACCATAGTGCCCAGTATGGGCGGCGTCGCCGGCAACCAGACCCTGGCGCTGGTGATCCGCGGTATCGCCCTGGGACAGATAGGCCAGAGTAACTCCCGCTGGCTGATCGGCAAGGAGCTGGCGATCGGCTTTCTCAACGGCCTGCTCTGGTCCTTGCTGGTGTTTGCCGCCGTCTGGCTGTGGAAGGGCGACATCGCCCTGGGCGGACTAATCGGCGGCGCCATGCTGATCAACATGACGGTGGCCGGTCTGGCCGGCGCCTGTATCCCACTGCTGCTGAAGAAGTTTAACGTCGATCCCGCGCTGGCCGGTGGCATGGTGCTGACTACAGTCACTGATGTGATCGGCCTATTCGCCTTCCTCGGCCTGGCGACCCTGTTCCTGCTAAATTGATCAGTAAGCGCATCCCAACGCCCAATCGGATGCGCTTGAATTTCAATGTTATCGACATCTTTTTCACGCTAGGATAGGTAGAGTCACTCGGCCAGAGAACTGCCATGCAAAATACTCAAATACTCATCATAGAAGATAATGCCGATGTCGCCGGTGTCCTGGGAGACTATCTCGAATCCCAAGGAGCTCAGGTAGATTATGCCAGCAATGGCGAGCTCGGCCTGCGCCTCGCCACCGAAGGGCACTTCGACGCCATAGTACTGGATCTCATGCTGCCCAAGATGGACGGCTACACCGTGGCCAAAGCCCTACGTCAGCAGGGCTCCAGCGTGCCCATATTGATGCTGACGGCGCTGGACGACAAACAAGATCTGTTGCAAGGCTTTCATAGTGGCGCCGACGACTACCTGACCAAGCCCTTCGATCTCGATGAGCTGCATGTGCGCCTGCTGGCGTTGATCAAGCGTCAGCTCGGGCGTGTCGCCCAGGGCTGTCAGCAGTGCGGGCCGCTCACCCTCAACATCGCCGAGCATACCGCCTATCGCGATGGCAAGAAGCTACAGCTGACTCCAAGCTGCTATCAGATCCTCCACCTGCTGATCTCCCGCGCGCCCAACGTGGTGAAGCGAGAGGAGATAGTGCAGCACCTGTGGGGGGAAGAACCGCCCAACAGCGACATCTTGCGCAGCCATATGTACCAGCTGAGAAATCAGGTGGATAAACCCTTCGACACCCCCATCATACTCACCGTGCCTAAGATAGGCTTCCGGTTAGACGTGAATCAATAGAGGCCCTACAGGTGCAAAAAACCGCCAAGAGTCTGACTCGCAAGCTAAGTTTCTACTTCGGGGGGATCGCCCTCTTGGTGGCCGCCATTCTCTACCTGCTCAGTATCGTTATCCTCTACTGGGTCGAAGATGAACTCAACCGTCGCACCCTGGAGCAGATAGCGCCTAGCGCCCAAACGGCGTTCCAGCAGGGCGCCGAATCGCCGCTGGTGTTGAGCACCACTATCGTGGCCTATAACGATGCAGCCAGCTTACCCGATGAATATCAGGGCATTGCCGACCTGCCCGTCGGTTTTCTCGATGAACTGCACGACACCTTCAAGGAAGATATCTTCATCTTTCGCGGCCAATATGGCGAGGGCGAGGCGACACATCCCCTGATTCTGGTGATGGACGCCGAGCAGGTAGAATTGAGCCGCAACGAGTGGAACAATATCAGCCTGGTGATCCTGGCCGTCACCCTGATGCTGTTTGCCCTGTTCGGCTTTGCCATCACACTGCTCACCCGCAGGCTAATCGCGCCCATTCGCGCCATCAGCGAGCAGCTCGAGGATTCGGAGGGCGACCAGAGCTTTCGCGTCTCCAAGGATGCCACCCAGGAATTTCATGCCCTCACCGCCAGCCTCAACCATTATCAGCAGCAGATCGCCCAGCTGATCCGCCGGGAACAAGCCTTCTCCCGCTACGCCAGCCATGAACTGAGAACCCCGCTGACCATTATTCAGGGCGCCAGCCGTCTAATGGAACAGGAGGGCAAACCTGAGTTTATGCAACGACAGCGAAGCCGTATCACCAAGGCCGCCAGCAATATGCAGCACATCATAGACGCGCTGCTAAGCCTGGTGAAACAGGAAAAGGGGTTGAGCTCCCCCGACCTCAGGCCGCTACAGGAGAAAGAGCTGAGACAGATCCTTGCCGAGGTCGAGCCGCTGGCGAGCCAGAAACAGATCCAATTAAGCCTCACCCTAGATGCCACGCCTCAGATAGCCCCCAGTGAGGCGGTGCTGCGCATGTTACTGATCAACTTGCTCAATAACGCCATCAATGCCAGCGACAGCGGCCACATCGACATCAGTGTCGATGACGAGGGGATCTCGGTGAAAGATCAGGGCCGCGGCATGATCAGCAGCGACACCCGCCCCCAGGGCCATGGCCTAGGGCTGGAGATAGTCGAGGCCCTGTGTCAGCGTTATCAGTGGCGTTTTAGCCTCAGCAATTACAACAAGGGGTGCATCGCCAGATTGCACTTTTCTGCATCAAGCCATGCCTCCTGATGGTGCAAGATAGGTGCTGAGCCGAGTAATCACTCACTCAAGACCCTGTTTTCAGTCTGTCATCTAATTGGCATAAGTTTCGCTTATCCTAGCGCGGTCACGCACTAGGAGGCTTTCCCTTGTTTTCACTCAAGACACAATGGCACACCAATGACACTGACGCCTTTTGGCAACCTCAATTCGACGGGGAACCAAGCCATGAAGAAGCACCTTTCCCCCACCTTCTAGGCGGTCATCCACAGCGGGGCGCGATAGATGCGCGGCTAAATGCGCTAGGTTGGGAAGAGATAGGCCAGAGCCAGCAGCTCAGCCTGAATCGGGAAATCATGACACTGATCGCCGAGCAGGCCAGGTTATCGCTTAACTAGCTTTAACCTCAGCTAAGTTTTTAAGCTCAACTAGCCAGGTTATCTCTAAAGTAGAGTGCTAAGCTCGGCCACCGGCGAATCAATAGCGCGGCGAAACGACGCTAGGATAGTATGCCGCTAACGGGAACGCGGGGTAATATTGGAGAGACTATCGAAGAATCTCTGCCTCTGCTTCTCGGCATCGAAGCGGCGCACCATCTGCCACTCCTGAAACAGGGCAATTGCAAACCCTATGACCACCACCAACAAGCATCCGGCTCCCAGGTAGGTGATGATATTTACTGCGACATCTGCTCCTGCAGAACTGCTGGCGCTGCCAAAACCTATCATACACAACCCTTACACTTAGTCTCTGGGTGACCAGGAGTCACCTTCGACCTCAGGGTAGCGATGAAAAATTAAACAAAACTTAAGCCAATTAGCCCCCTCGAGAGGTATTTGTGTTAGTGAGAGCTAACTCACTGAAGCAGAGCGGGTTATTACCGGCCAATCGAGCCCAGCTTAATTGCGACAAAGTGTATCACCAGGTCCGAGCCACCTTGCCGCGACCGACACAACGGGCAAAACTGACACAACTGACAAAGCAGCCAAGGGCTATTGGGTCATGATCACCAAAAACTGGCTCTGCAACTCGACCTTATCCTGCCTGCCATACTTGATCAGCAGGTCCGCCTTACCGTCTAAATTAAGATCTTCGCTGCTGAGCATGTCACCATCGATAGGCAGGGTGAGCTTGAGGCTTTCTTTGCGATCGAAGGGCTTGCCCTTGGCACTACCCAGAAACAGATCCAGCTCTGTGTCGCCGTCGGACAGCAGTAGATCCTGACGCTTGTCGCCATCGATATCCGCCAGCTTTACCACGGGCGCACCGCTCTGGCCCGAGGTCAGGCTGAAACTCAGCTCCACCGACTTGCTCATGTTCGGTTTGGCGGCGAAACGCCGCTTATCGTCCATGGTAAACAGGTGCACATCCTGATCTATACTGCCCGACACCAGGGCGCCGATGATCTGCGACAGGCCGATATCGAACCCAGACACCAGTACCTCGCTGCGACCATCTAGGTCGATATCCACCAGCTCGAAGCCCGTCAGGGTGCCATCGCCGCGGATCACGCTCTGGGGCTGCTTGCCAAAGCTCACTCCCTTGCCACCCTTGAGCCCCAAATAGATCTCATAGTCGTTGACCCTATCCAGCACCCCTGAGCTCTTGGTGTAGCGCACCACCATATCCACAAGGCCATCACCGTCGATATCTTGCAGCGCCTCGACCTTACGATAGACGAGATCGCTCTGATCCAGCGCCTCACCATAGGCATCGCGTCTGTCCCACCAGTCCAGGCCACTGATCGCCTGACTCACGGGCTGAAATCTGGGGTAGGTCTCGAACTTGCCATCCTGATGCTGGGCATAGATCTCAAGCTCCCCCTCGCCCACCTTAATGATGTCGTCGCGACCATCGAAATTCATGTCGGCAAAATAAAGCTTGGTCTCGCTGTAGCGGGCGCCATCGCGATAGAGCAGCACCTTGGGCTGAATCGCCAGGGTCTGGGGCTGCCAGCCTTCGCCTTGACTGAGGAAGAGCTGGGTCTGCTCAAACTGGCCCACGATAAAATCATCACGGCCATCGCCGTTGAGATCCCGCACAAACTCGCCGCGGGCGATAAACTCGATGCGCGGCTTCACCACCAGCGGCGCCACATCGAGCAGCTCGCGAAGCGCCAGCCCTTGGTCGCTGACCGTTAACACAGAGAGGTGAGCGCGCGACATAAAATAGACGGACTGAAGTGAATTGGCCTGCTTTGGCTTAGCGCTCACATCGTATCGATAGAGATCGCCAGGCAGAGGCATCTTATGCAGCAGCCGATACTGGCTGCTTTCGCCATCTAAGCCATAGACGGCGAGCCATTTGGTCTGGCGGTCATCGACACCGATCGCCAGCAGCTCCTTGTTGGCATCGCCGACCAAGTTGAGGCTCTCCAGCGGATGGGTGAGCTTAAAACCGGTATCTATGGTTTGAGAGACGAAGGCCAACGGCGCCTTATCGGCCAACACCTGCATGGAACAGAGCAGAGTCAGGCTGGCGGTGAGCCAAGGCGCGAGGGCTCGAATTGCCGGTATTTTCACAGATCATTTCCCTATGTGAAGCGAGCTGGGTTCTAATCTATCGATTCCCGGCGAAAAAGAAAGTTCAGTTAATGACTTGTTACAAACAAAAAAGTGCTCTAGGTTGCCGGCAAGCTTAAGCGAAGCTGACGACTATTCCGGCTTAGTCTTCTATTCCGGCTTAGTCTTCTATTCTGACTCAGGTTTCCAGTAAGGACTATTCTTCCTGTCCCGGCTCAGGCTTCCAGGCCCGGGTCATCTCACGGCGACCCAGAGCCCCCGGATGGGGCTTCACCTTAAAACCTGCTGACTTCAGATTACGCTTGAACTGGCCGTTGGCACAGTAGCTGACCAGCATGCCGCCCGGCATCATCATAGGAAAGAGGCGATCGAAGTTATCCTGGGTCCAAAGCTCGGGCTGCTTGCTGGGCGCAAAGCCGTCGTAGAACACCAGGTTGATGGAATTATCCGGCAATTCCAGGCTATCCCAGGTGCCGTGGATCTTATGCAGCACGAAGCCGGGAAACAGGGTGACATCCTCGCCCCAGGGCGCGCTGTGTAGGCGATCGAACAGATCCTGCAGCGCAGGCGGCAGATGCTCCTTGTAGTTCAGCTGAGCGATCACATCGCTAGGAACGGGGTAGGCCTCTACCGTCACGAAACGTATCGGCCTTATGAGTCTATCCGGCTTACCATCGCTATCCAGCACCTGCTTTAGTGTCAGCATGGCGTTCATGCCCGAACCAAACCCCAACTCGAGAATGTTCACCCGATCGAAGCTGGGGTCCAGATCGGCAAGGCCCGACTGAATATAGACATGTTCAGACTCACTGATGGCGCCGTTATGGGCATGATAACTGTCGTCAAACAGGCTGCTCATCAGGGTGTGGGAACCATCCTTGGTCATCTGTACGTGGATCTTGTTCATTCTCGGCTCATCAAAGGTATTTACCGGAGCCAGATTGTACCTTAGACCGGGCCCCGACATGCAAGTCTTTCCCATAAGCCCACTGACCAGACTCCCGCTAAAAACAAAAAACACCCAGAGTGATCATGCTCACAGCCAAGAAGCCATAGGAATGGGAAAATCCGGCGCACTTTCAGTCATCTAGATGAAAGCCGGGTATTTTATCCATGTGACTTGGCAGCTCACTTGCTGATGCGTCAACAGCCAGTGCCTCAACAGCTTGCACCTTAACAGCTTACGCCTCACCGAATAGTGGCTCACCAGCTAGCACTTTTCGAGAGCAGGCCAAGGGCCAAACCCAAGAGTCTGAGTATCGGACGAGAGAGCGATGACAAGGCAGTGCCCAGCACACGACCCTAAATCAACATAAGCAAATAATACTTACGAGCCCCTATGCCCAGCCACCCCCAAGTTAGTGCCAAAGGCAATGCCCTGGCGATCGTCTCCTTTCTGCTGTGGGGACTCCTGCCCCTCTACTATCAGTTTTTGCCGGGTGCGGATATCACTGAGATGCTGGCGATTCGCCTGCTCTGCTCTGTGCCTTTCATGCTGCTGGTCTTTCTGCTGCTTGGCAAACCTCTGCCCAGCCTGGCACTGCTTAAGGCCAATCTTCCCTCGGTCGCCCTGTGCGCCCTGGCCTCACTCATCATGTGCGTCTCCTGGTACAGTTTTACCTGGGCACTGACCCACGGTCAGGTGTTGGCGGCGAGCCTGGGCTTCTTCATCAACCCGCTGTTTGCCATCGGATTAGGGGTGCTGTTTCTAAAAGACAGGCTGACTGTCGCCCAGAAATGGGCTGTGCTGCTCGGCACTCTGGGCATAGGCTACATGGTGATGGCCTATGGTCAGCTCCCCTGGCTGGCACTATTGATGGGTAGCTTCTTCGCCCTCTATGGTCTGTGTAAGAAGTTTATCCGCTTCGACTCGCTCACCTCAGTCACCATAGAGGCGGCGCTGCTCACCCCCATCGCCGCCGGCTATCTGCTCTGGCTAAGCGCCACAGGTCAGAGTGAGGCACTCTCGAGCGGCACGGGCACAATGCTGCTATACATGGGCTCGGCGCCCGTAACCCTGCTACCGCTGATCTTCTTCGCCCTGGCGATTCGTCACACCAGCCTCTCCATGGTTGGCCTGCTGCAATACATAGAACCCACCATGCACTTCCTGCTGGCGATCTTCCTGTTTAACGAGGCGTTCGATAGCGTCAAAGCGGTGAGCTTCTCCCTGATCTGGGTGGGGCTACTCCTCTGCTCGCTGGAGGCCCTGCCCGGTTTGTGGCGAAGTCTCGCCACCCGGCGACAGCTGCACCACCCCAGCTAGGATCTCTGCCACCACGCGGCGACTGAAGATCATCGACAGATGTAGCGGTCGCCAGATCACCTTATTCTCGGCCCCCGGCCAATGGGAGCTGCGACTCGGCACTATGGTAAAGTCGATGGGCGTGCGAAACGAGTAGAGGGCGATCCCCTCCAGGCGCTCCTGGCTATCGGCCAGCCGAGACAACAACTGACTCTTTGGCCTCAGCTCACGCATCGCCCGCGACGGATAGGGCAGCCAGGCGAGATAGCTGCCATGATGAGGAGAGGAGATGGAAAACAGCGCCTTGGTACGTTTCTCGCCCCCCAGATGCTGTAGGTAGTAACGGGCAACTATGCCGCCCATACTAAAGCCGATAAGGCAGATGGTCTCATCCTCGGCCAGAGCCGCCTCGATATAGCTTTGCAGCTGTTTGGCCGCAAAGGCGATCCCACGGCGGCCATCGATGGGGGCCAGGGTTGGTGTCAGGCACTCAAAACCCTGACGCTCAAACTGGCGCCGCATCCATCCCATCACATGACCTGTATTAAAGATCCCATGGACTAACACGAGCTTCATCCCTTCACCCTCTTGCTAACGCCTGAGTTAATCGCCCCCAAGGGGCAAATATTTGCTATGATCCGCGCTCACTCCAGCATACCACCGATTAGGGATCATAAGATCATGTCGAACGCCGACCTGCTGCGCCAGGCGATCAGCCAAAGAGCCGAGCTACTCGCCGCGGCACAAGCCGCCAACACCAACTGTTATCGCGTGTTTCACGGCACGGTCGAGGGGATAGACGGCCTCACCATAGATCGCTATGGCGACGCCTGGTTGATCCAATCGTTTCACCAGAGTCTGACCCAAGAAGAGCAGGAAAGCCTCGCCCAAGAGCTCAAGCAGACTCAAGATCTCCCCGTCATCTACAATGATAGATCCAATAAAAACTCGCGAATTCTCAACCCGCTGACACCTGAACTCGACGCCTTCGCCAGCGCCGAGCAGGAGATGACGGAAAATGGCATCCGCTTCATCAGCAAGTTACGCCACGAAGGGCAAGATCCCCTGCTGTTTCTCGACATGCGGGTCGGCCGGGAATATGTGAAGGCCAACAGCCAAGGCAAGTCTGTGCTGAACCTGTTTTCCTACACCTGCGGCATAGGCACAGCCGCCGCCGTCGGCGGTGCAGAATCGGTTACCAACGTCGACTTCTCCTCCTTTGCCCTGGCCGCCGGCCGTCGCAACGCCGAACTCAATGGGGTAAGCGACAGGTGCGAGTTTATTCAGAGCGATGCCTTTCCCGCCATGCGCCAACTGGCGGGCATGAAGGTGGGCGGACGCCGCAATCAGCGACTTCCCTGCTACCCTAAACTGGCGAAACGTCAGTTCGATCTGGTATTCCTCGACCCGCCGCGTTTCGCCAAGAGCCCCTTCGGCACTGTGGATCTGATCAACGACTATCAGAGCCTGTTCAAACCCGCCATGCTAGCTACCAAGGCGGGCGGCACCATAGTCTGCTGCAACAACGTCGCCAAGGTAGAGCGCCAGGTTTGGCTCGATGCCTTGATTCGCTGCGTCGAGAAGCAGGGGCGGCAGGTCGCTAGCTTCGAGTGGATCCACTGCCACCAGGACTTCCCCTCCTTCGACGGCAATCATCCGCTTAAGATAGTGGCGCTCACCTTGGCAGAGCAGTAACTGAATCGCTGCAAACTGGTCATGGTTAGCCTAGCCAGTTTAGAAAAGACAGAATAAAAGTGGTAAAAATTTGGCCGTTAACTTAAAAATTTACGGCCTTTGCCTACAAACCGGTAACAAACAACAAATTGGCAACATAAAAATAGAGGTTTGGCACCATAAACCCGGGGTAAAAAGTTTTCAACAAGCGTCCTATAGGAGTCCAAATAAAGACTCCCCCAACAAGACCCAACGTACAAGCCTTAGGTAAAAAGTGGCTTCTTAGGACAAAAATAGCGCTATTACTGCGACTTTTATATCAAAAAAACATCAAGCATTAAAATTCACTTTACTTAGCGACTCGCTGGCACTACATTTCGCTTCCCGCTAAACAGTGAATAAATGGCAGTCCACCAAACACTTCCTTTCAAGACGCCATTTACCCTACTTAATTTGGAGATTATTGGTGTTAGACGTCGCCGATAACTGTAAATCGAACAATCCTACGGCACCCGTAATAGGTCTCTCTTTCTTTGCCGTCGCCTCTGGTTTTCTGATGAGCCTGATCCCCCTGTCGTTAGGCAACTTCGGCCTGTCACCGGATCTCGCCCCTTGGCTCGCCAGCATCTTCTACCTGGGCCTGCTCCTCGGCGCATTGCGGGTCGAGCGCTTGATCGCCCAAATGGGCCACAGACGCGGCTTTGTGCTATTTCTCTCCCTGCTGATCGCCAGCATAGTGGCCATGTTGCTCTTGCCTGGTGCCGGCGTCTGGCTCGCGGCGCGCCTGCTCGCGGGTTTCGCCGTAGCAGGCGTCTTCGTGGTGGTCGAATCCTGGTTACTGATGGCCGATAGCGCCAAGGCGCGCGCCAGACGACTGGGGATCTACATGGCCGCGCTTTATGGCGGCAGCGCCCTCGGCCAGCTGGCCATAGGTGAACTAGGCACTCAGGGGGTCCTACCCTATCTGTTTGTCATCGTCCTGCTCCTGTTGGCCATAATGGCCCCAGTGCTGATCCGCTCGGGTGAGCCGGCCCACCAGGCGCAGCAGAGACTCTCACTCAAGGAGAGCACCAACCTGAGTCGCCCGGCGCTCATAGGCTGCCTGGTCTCAGGCCTGCTGCTCGGCCCCATCTATGGCCTGATGCCCGTCTATATCGACAATCAGGTAGAGGAGCCAGCCCAGACGGGACTCTTGATGGCGGCAATTATCCTGGGCGGCATGGCCGTGCAGCCGCTGATCAGCTATCTCTCGCCGCGGATGGACAAGCGTCTGCTGATGGCCATGTGTACTCTGGTGGGCTTGGTCGGTGTGGTCGGCGCCATAGAAAGCAGCGCCTTGGCGTTTAAGGGGTTGAGCTACTTCATCCTGGGGGCGGCCAGTTTCGCCCTCTACCCTATCGCCATCTCGCTGGCCTGCGACAGGCTGCCTAGCATCAAGATAGTGTCGGCGACCGAGGTGATGTTGCTCTGCTATAGCCTGGGCTCTGTGGCCGGGCCCCTGCTGGCCTTGACCCTGAGCAACAAAGGCCACGGCATGATGATCTACCTGGCCATCTGTCTGCTGAGCACCTGCCTCTACATGCTACTCAAGAGCCTGCAGAAACTCGACGGTCAGACAGATCGTCTGCAGAGCTAAACAGTACTGTCCTCGCCATCGGTATCAGGCTCGGCCGACTGATGGCGTTTGGCATACCAGTTGGCCAACGGCTGAGCCGATAGACCATGGGCCAATATGCTCATCAAGACGGTCACAGTTACCACGGCATAGAGGGTCTCGAACCCCTTGATGCTGCCCATCTCGTGGGCGACGATCAGCACATAGAGGATAGAAGCGATCCCCCTGGGCCCGAACCAGGCGATAAAGGCACGGGTCGCCAGATCTAACTTGGTGCCTATCATAGAGATCATCACGGGCAACATACGCAGCAAGGTCAGGCTGAGCAGAGCGTAGATAATCACCTCCATAGTGACATAGGGCAGCGTGGTTGGCACAAACGCCAGGCCGAAGATGAAGAAGCTTATCAACACCAAGAGTTCTCCCTCGCTCTCGGCAAAGTCTTCGATATGCCCCCTGGCCATCTCGCTGGTATTACCGGCATAGAGACCGGCGAAGAAGGCGGCGATGAATCCATTGCCCGAAAACTCCTCCGCCAGATAAAAGGCCAATATCGCCAAGGCGATGGGGATCAGGTTGAGGTAGGTCTCCACCATGCCATCACGCTTGAAACAGAAGATCTGCAACTTGGTACCCAGATAGCCGACGGCGCCGCCCACCAAGGCCCCAAACAGGATCTGCTGCAGCACATAGATCAGCCAGTGTTGGTCCTGGGCGTGGTCCAGACCGCTCATGATCAAGGCCACCACGGTAATTAACACGGGGAAGATAATGCCGTCGTTCAGCCCGCTCTCCACATTGATGGTGGAGCGTATCGTCTTGGGCACCTTAGGGTCCGAGACCACCGCCTTACCCAGGGCAGCATCAGTGGGGGTCAGCAGCAGGGCTAACATCAGCAGATAGAGAAAGGGTTGGTCGGGAAATATGAGCCCGGCCACCAGGGTGCCAGCCGCAACCGTGATCGGCAGGCCAATAAACAGCAGGCGCGCCGGTAGCTGCCATGACTGCTTAAGCAGCCTGAGATCAAGCAGGGCGGCGTCGCTAAACAGCACCAACACCAAGGCGATTTCCACCATGATAGTGACAAATTCGGCATCCACCTTCACCTGAGTCACATCCAGGCCGAAGGGGGACAGGAGCAGGCCGAAGGCGGTAAATACCATGGGGCCTGAGATGTCGAAACGCGCCAACCACTTAGAGATATAGCCGTAGAGCAATACGACTAAAGCAATGATAAGTATGACGATATGTTCATCCATTGGGGCTTTCCTTGGCTAGCTGATGGCTTGTAGCTTAAGCTAGCAGAAATTATTCCCCATGGCTCTAGCTGAAACGGACTAATCTCGGTCTAGCAGCCAAACCAGCTCCGGCAAGGCGGTCAGGTCTAAGGTATCGCCCCGCTCGGCGATCACCACATGGGGCGACAGGCTTCCCTCGGGCACCAACTCGGCCTTGAGCCGCTGCTGCGCCTCCCGCTCACCATGGATCAGAATCAGCGGCGGCGTGTGTTTAAAGTGTCGATACCAATGGATAAGCTCGGCCTGATCCGCGTGAGCTGACAGCCCGCCGACCGTATGTATCTTGGCCTTCACCGGAATATCGCGGCCATGTATGGTGAGCGACTCGGCGCCATCCACCAGCAGGCGCCCCGGCGTACCCAAGGCCTGGAAACCACAGATGATCACATCCGACTGAGGATTGGCCAGGTTATGCTCCAGATGGCTGCGGATCCGGCCGCCATTGCACATGCCGCTACCGGCGATGATGATCAACCCCTGATGGATCTCGTTGAGCTCCATCGACTCTTGGGTGCTGTCGATAAAGTCCACATTCGAGAGCAGCGGATGTTTGCCCGGCGACAGACGGGTGAAGCGCTTAAAGTCCTCATCCATCAGCTGATAGTTGGCCACATAGATCTGGGTCGCCTTGATCGCCATGGGGCTGTCGAGACAGATACGCCAGTTGGACAGCGCCCACTCCTTGGCATAGAGATGAAACAGATAGAGCAGCTCCTGGGCCCGGCCGACGGAGAATGCCGGCAGCAGAATGTTGCCGCGGCTCTCCTTGATGGTCTTGGCGAAGATCGCCTTAAGCTCCGCCAGGGTATCGTCCCAACTGCGGTGCAACCTATCGCCATAGGTGCTCTCCATCAACACCAGATCGGCATCATCGATCAGCGTAGGATCATCCAGAATCGGCATGCCCGCCCGCCCAAGATCGCCGCTAAACACCAGCTTCTTGCGCTCACTTCCCTCCCCCAGCCACAACTCGACCACGGCCGAGCCTAGAATATGCCCGGCATCGCTTAGACAAGCTGTCAACTGAGGCACCACCTGTACCGACTGACCATAATCCAGGGCGACAAACTGCTTGATCACCAGCGCCACATCTTCTTCGTCGAACAGGGGCTCCAGCGGCGGCAGATCCATCTTCACCCGCTTCTTGTTGAGGCGCTCCACATCGCGTACCTGCAGCATGGCGGCATCCCTGAGCATCACCTCACACAGCTCAACCGTCGCCTTATGGGTATAGATAGGGCCGGTAAAGCCAGACTTAACCAACAGAGGGAGACGCCCCGAATGATCGATATGGGCATGGCTGAGCACCACGGCATGAATCTCTGTAGGTTCGAAGAGGAAGGGCTCGTGATTGCGCAGTGCATCGAGCTTCCCGCCCTGGATAAGGCCGCAGTCGAGCAGCACCTGACGACCCGAGATATCGAGAAGATGACAGGAGCCCGTCACCTCCTGGGCCGCACCGAGAAAAGAGAGCGTCATCTGCATAACATTGTCCTTAGCTAGGCATCAATATCGGAAGAGCCTCCGATTAGATCATTACCAATAAGATATAGACGAAAAGAAGCCTCCACTTTTAGCGTAGGTTATTTCAGGGCAAAACAGTGGTAAATGTGTAACCATTCAGTAAATTAACCTATTCCCTAGGGGGAGCACTTCCCACACAGTAAATAGATACAAAGCGAGCGAATTTCATCAGCATTTCTCGATAGTCAAACTTGGATAGTTAACACTTGTGTTGCGAAGGCAAGCAAAAATAAGGGCAAATGGATCTGTGATTTTTTTAGATAAACGCCTATGGCAAATAGAAATATTTAGCTGCGTGATAGCCGTAAAACATTGCTCACCCCTTAACAGCTACTGTTGTTAACCGCAAATAGCTCACAAGCTCTGTAACACAAGGCTCATTGGGCTGTCATAAACACTTGCTAGCTTGGAATATCCGCCCCACATAAGGATATGACCTTGAAAGCCCTGCTACTGACCTTACTCCTGCTACCAGCGCAACTAATACCTTTAACCGCAAATGCTGGAGAATATGATGATCTTAGGATCCTCAGCCATAACCTTTATCTACCAGTATTTGCTTGGGGGCTTGGTACAGGTCCAGGCAACGGTGAGCGAGCGAATCTCATTGGCCAGGCTGAGTACCTCAAAGGGTACGATGTACTGGTTCTAAACGAGCTGTTTGATCTCAACTATCAAGGCTCTGGCCCTGCTAATCAGGTACTTAACAGCCTAGCTAAGGAATATCCATTTCAAACACCAATCTTAGCTTCCAATCTTGGTGTCGAGCGTTGGCAAGAAAGCCTGGGTTACATCGACCCCATCAAAAAAAATGGTGGTGTAGCAGTGCTAAGCCGTTGGCCGATAGAGTATCAAGTTCAGGTGATGTACAACGTCAGCTGTGGCGACGACGCCTTAGATAATAAAGGTTTTGTCTATGCTCGTATCCTGAGAAACGGACAACGCCTACATCTAATAGCCACTCACACCCAATCGGAATCCTCCCGCTGCGGCGGGGTTCCAGCGGGTTCTAACGAGCGCTTAACCCAATTTAGCGCAATCCATGACTTTATCGAAGCGCGGCAGATCCCGGCCGACGAGCCAGTGATCATCGCAGGAGACCTTAATGTCAAACGTGGTGGTAGTGAGTATTCGGCTATGTTGCAAACATTAGATGCCAGAGAGCCAGCATACCTGAATCAACAAGCCAGCTGGGATCCGAGCACCAATGATTTAGCTGCCAAGCAATACCCGAATTATAAGGCCGAACATCTTGATTATCTGCTGTTATCCAATGGCCACGGCAACATTTCCGGTTGGGGCAATGCAACTCTACCCGTTTCCTCTGCAGAGACATGGCAGGCTAGCGTAATCATTCCAGATAACTATCACTACGAATCTGATGAGTTTTCTGACCATTTTCCGGTAGTTGGCCTCGGCGGCACAGCCAAACGCCCTATGATGAATGCCAGGCAAGCCCGATATCAAAAAATCCGCCTGCGTAGTGTTTATAGCGGTGGTTATTTAGGGGTGGGAGCAAACTCAGATAGTTGGCTTACCACTAATCATGATGCTAACGAAGCGGCCAACGGATTTACCATCGAAAGTTGGGGAGAGCAGTACAGCGATAGCTATTGCCTAACCAGCAACAACTACAAACTAAGCGGTGGCTGGCCTGGTGCATATGTTAAGTTACGCAGCAACTTAAATGGACGCTATATGAATTTCTGGCGCGGTGGTGAAGGAGACTATGGTTACTACACCGCCGATGAACCATCGAGCAAGCTTTTCCTTCGTAAAGTCGGGCCGACTAGTGATGGCTGTCTGAATAACGGTGATAGGATAGTGTTTGGTGATTTTGGGGGAAGCTTTTGGTACTACGTGCGCAATTGGTCCGATGGCCCTTGGCGTAACCACCTATTCCTTTGGGACGCTTCCTTTGATCAACGACACGAATTCATCGTCGAGCTTACGACTCTCGATCGCCCTTAAACTTAACCCGCCGCAATAGTAGGTGGGTTAAGTTGGCCAATATCAGTGGGCCAATAAAGGCCTCTCTTACGAGATTCGTTCTGACTTACGGTTAAAAATCTGGCTTATTCTATGTTTATCGACACCTTTAACCCCCTCCTCTCATCCTCAGGAAAATTACTGAATTAAGCTTAAATTTCCCGCTCGCATAGTGAGTGGGGATGCAGCTCAGCCATTCATCAAAGGTAAAACAGTGGCGAAAAATAGCCCTAAACCTGCCGCTGATTAAAAAAACAACAAACCAGCGAAAGACAGGGATGAAATCTTTAGGTTATAGTTAGTTAAACGGATGGCACACGCGCTTTTCAGGATCCCCTATGAAGCCCTATCAAGACGCTCTCTCATTGCTGGAGCAAGACCCGCTCTTCAGCCAGACTCAGGTCAACACGGCCCAGCTTGCGGTGCCGGATGAGATGTTTAACGGCTGGCAGCAAACCTTAGATCTCCTATCGGAAATTGTCGACACCCCGGCCATCTTGATCATGCGGGTGACGGAAAAGGATATCTCTGTCTTCACCACCAGCCATCATCCAGAGAATCCCTATAAACGCCATGACACAGAGAGCCTGGGCCATGGTCTCTACTGCGAGACGGTTATCAAGCGCCAAGCTGAGCTGGTCGTGCCCAACGCCCTAAAAGATAAAGAGTGGGATCGCAATCCAGATATCAAGCTAGGGATGATTGCCTACTGCGGCCTGCCGCTCACCTGGCCCAACGGCCAGCCCTTCGGCACCCTGTGTATGCTGGACAACAAGGAGAGGGACTACGGCCGCACCTTTCGCCATCTGCTGGCGCGGTTTCAAAACGCCATCAATGCCAATCTCGCCAGCCTGTATCAGAGCGCCAAACTCTTCCATCTCAACCAAGTCTTAGAGACCAAGGTGCAGCAACGTACCCAGGAACTCACCAGGCTCAACAAGAAGCTATTGAGCGAGATCGAGCAACGTACCGTTATCGAGAGTTCGCTGCAATTTCATAAGGATCACGACCCATTGACCGGCCTTGCCAATCGACTGGGGTTCGTGAATCAGCTCTCCCAGCAACTCAGCCAACCCGATGAGCTGTCTACCTATGTGATCTACTTTGGCCTACGCAACTTCAAGTCGATCAACGAGAGCTATGGTTACGTGGTCGGCGACAAGGTGCTGCAACTCTTCAGCCAGCGCATCAAGCGCATCCTGGATAAGGATACCCTGTTTGCCCGCATCGCCGGCGCCGAGTTCGTCATCGCCCACAGGGGCAAGAATCCCCTGGAGCTTCCCCTGATCGACAGCATAATACAGACCGCCAATATTCCCTTCGCCCTGGCAGAGTTCAGCATCAATATTCCCTGCTGCATAGGGGTCGCGGTCGCACCGACGGACGCCCAGGAGGCCTCTGAGCTGATGCAGAAAGCCGGCGCCGCCATGAGCATCAGCAAGGCCGAGGCCACGCCCTACAGCTTCTTCAACAAGCACACTCAGACCAATATCGAGCGCCGCTGTCTGCTGGAGTCACACCTGGTGGATGCCCTCAAACATCAGGAGCTGAGCCTGCATTACCAGCCGCTGTTTAGCCTGCAACACAAGCGGGTTATCGGTGCCGAGGCCCTGCTCCGCTGGCACAGTCCACAGCTGGGTAATGTGCCGCCGGATCAATTTATCAGCCTGGCCGAGCACAATGGTCAAATCATCGCCATCGGTAACTTCGTGCTGCATACCGCCATCGAACAGGCCGCCAAGTGGCGCAGCCAAGATCCCAACAGGCCGTTTAGGGTGGCAATCAACATCTCGCCGCTACAGTTTCGCGATAACGATTTTGCCGACTATATTGCCAACCTCTTGAGTCTCTACCGCCTGCCGGCCTCCTCCCTGGAAATGGAGATCACCGAAGGCGTGCTGCTGCAAGATGAGCAGCTGGCGCAGCATATCATAGGCCAGTTGCAGGCCCTGGGGGTGAGGATCTCCCTAGACGACTTCGGCACCGGCTACTCCTCCTTGAGCTACTTGCAAAAATACTCCTTCGACACCCTTAAGATAGATCGCTGCTTCATCACGAATCTGGAGAAGAACGAGCAGGACAGAGAGCTTACCCGGGCGATCATCGCCATGGGCAAGAAGCTGACACTCAACGTGATCGCAGAAGGAGTAGAGACCCAGGCGCAGGATGCCTTTATCCGCCAGGAGGAGTGCGACTTCGGTCAGGGTTATCTCTATGGCAGGCCTGTGGATGCGCAGACCTTCGAACGCGACTATCTGAGCGCTGACTAAACTTAAGTTAAGCACGGCTGAGACCCAACAATTAAGGCCAGACCGAGTCACCCAGCGCCGCGAAACCTGATAAGCGCTAGCCCGCTGACGGACAAGACGAACATAACAATTTAGTAACAAACAGTTTCACTCGACGCCACGGCTGCTTTATAGTGTAAAAAAATAAAAAGATCGCTTATGAATATTGACCCCATTGCCGAGCTCTTGGTGCTATTTATCTGCCTGCTCGCCAGTACCTCTACCCTTGCCTGGGGCCTGATGGCCTACCCGCTGCGCATCGCTCCCCGCGCCAGCACCTATTTCTCCCTTGCCAACCTATTTATCTTAATGGGAGTGCTCCTCACCACACTCAGGGATCAGACGCCGAGTTATCTCTACTGGTTGGGGGCAGACATGCTGCTGTTACTCGGTTTCGTGCTGCTTCGTAGCGGCACCCAACGCCTGTTTCGCCTGCCAAGCAGCATCAAAATAGATCTCGCCTTACTGCTCCTGACCGGGCTCTTGATGCTAACTCAGCCACCCAGCATAGCAGCCAGCGATACCCTGGGCATCTTCTTCTCCTTCATGGCCGCCAGCACCTTCTTGCTGATGGCCAAAGACAATCTGGTCGCCCTGGAACACACGGTCAAACGCCCCATCGCCGTGATCCTCTTGAGCCCCATCGCCCTGATGGGCGTCATTTTTGGCCTCAGGGCGCTATTACTGCTCATCGAGCCTACTCTAAAATCCCATCTGGCCAGCATTCAGAGCGCCGACGCCATCCCCATGTTGTGGCTGTATGTGGTCATGACCTTGTGGATTAACGTGATCATGATGGGCAACGCCCTCACCCGCCTGGTGCAGAAGATGCGTCAACAGGCAGACAGGGACTACCTCACAGGGCTGTGGAACCGGCGCGCCATGCAGCAGCAACTGGAGCAGCTGCATCAGCGTTGGCTCAGGGATGGACAGGCCTATAGCCTGATCCTGTTCGATCTGGATTTCTTCAAACAGATCAATGACAAGTTTGGTCATTCTGCCGGGGACGCCGTGCTCGTTAAGACGGCGCAGCAGATAGGTAAGGTCACCCGCGCCATGGACATCTTCTGCCGACTCGGCGGCGAGGAGTTTCTGCTGGTGTTACCCGGCACAGATGGTGAGGTGGCGGAGATCATCGCCCAGAAATTGCAGCAGGCCCTGAGACAATCCAGCCTAAACTGGCAGGGCAGCCTAATCCCCATCAGCGCCAGCTTCGGCATAGTCACTACGGCAACAGGCGATACGCCGGACAGCCTATTGGCGCTGGCCGACAAGGCGATGTACCGCGCCAAGGAAACCGGCAGGGATCGCTGCTGCACGGCAGAGCGACGGCTAGAACAGGCTCAGGCTACACCATCTCAATAGCAATCTGTTGACAGGGCGCCTTACCCGAGCGAATGAGCGGCTCGCTGGTCTGCATTGTCTGATTGGCAAGGGGCATGTTGGCGCTGGTATAGAGCTTACCGAGATCTTTAATGTCTATGGCGCCACGAGACTCGCCGATGATCCCTTCAGTGACCATCTTCTTCATCAGGCGGGAAAAGGTTTCCGGCTGAATCGACAGGCGCGACGCCAACACACGTTTAGGAATATCCAACTCGACCCGCCCCTGGTTGTCGCCTATCTTCTGCATGTTGCGCAGCAGAAAAAGCAGCAGGCGCGACTGGGCATTCTGCACAGATAGCAGCTCTACCTCATTGATATCCTTGCGTAACCTGACACTCATCTCAGCCATGATGGCGATGCAGGCATCGGGATTGCCCCTGAGCATGGCGAGGTAACCTTCGCTGTCGAAACTGACCAGAGTGCAGTGGGATACGGCCTGGGCCGACACAGGATAGGAGGCCTGGCGACTAAACATCAGCGCCTCGGCGAAGGTGCGCCCCTCGCGTACTACCTCTATCACCTTATCCTGCCCCTGCAGGCTGGTGCGATAGAGTTGCAGATGCCCCTGAATCACCAGGTAGAATCGCTTGGCCAAATCGCCCTGATAGAACAAATTTTCGTGGGCGGCCAGGGTGATCTTGGCGGCCTGCCCCAGCAGGCGACACAGCTCCTCTTCGCCCAGTGCCGAAAACAGGTGGTGTTTGTGAATGCAGGCCTTAATCTGTGGATCTGTTATCATCGCGCCTTCCTTAGTCCTGTCGCTCCGTTAATCTAAATCACAACCTGATAACAAGTCGTGATCTAGATCATAATGAACAGGTATTAAAGATGAATCAAATTCAAAAAGCGCGTGAAGCTAAATTAGTGGTGCATGCTGTGGTCGTGAGCCTCTCCCTGGGCCGTGACTTTTGCCGTCACCGACAGGGTCTCGCCATCCGCCAGGGTAAGCGTCAACGCCACCTCTTCACCCAAAGCCGGCACGCCGGTCTTAAAGTCCGACATCATGCCGTGATAGCCACCGGGCGCCAATTTCACCATGCCATGGGGCGGGATCTGTATCGCCTCCACTCCTTGCATGCGCATCACCTCATTCTCCATCAGGGTCTGGTGCAGCTCGACCACGCCGCGAGGACTGCTGATGGCCTTCAGGACCAGTGGTTTGTCGCTGGGATTATGCAGCGACAGGTAGACGGGTACCACTCTTGAGGTGGGCGGCATGCCGCGGATCCAGGCGTCGTGCACCATCAGCTCGCTGGCCTGGGCGGCACCGAAACAGCTACAAAGCAACACAAATAAGCAGAAACGACCTTTCATATAATTTCCTTTTTTCATGATTAGAGCAGGCTCTCGATCTGTTGACGCATCTCGTCTATAGGGGTGCCTGTGTAGAAGAAGCCGCGCACCCGCTGTTTGCCATCGAGCACGAAGATCTTGGCGGTGTGAGAATAGAGATAACCCTGACGCTTAGGCGCCTTGCTATCTTCCAGGCTCAGCTTCTTATACTCAGTAGTCACCTTCTCTTCGGCCAGCTTGGTGTAATCGGCCTTAAACAGTGCGGCGACCTCATCTATCTTCTCCCGCTCATCCACCAAGCCGATAAAGCTGGGGTCAAAATAACTGAGGTATTTGTTCAGGTGCTTGGGCGTATCGTAGTCGCTGTCGATGCTGATAAAGAGCACCTGAATGCGATCTCGGGTCTCACTCGGCAACTGATTCATCAGCTGGCTGATGTGGGCCATGGTGGTTGGGCAGATGTCGGCGCAGTTGGTGTAACCGAAAAACATCATCACCACCTTGTCGTTAAAGTCCGATAGACGAACCTCGCCCCCCTTGCTGCTGCGCAGGCTAAAATCGCCACCAATCCCCTTGAGGATTGGCATGTTCGCCATGCTAGCGCCGCTCATCAGGCTGCCGATAAGCAGCACACAGAGGCTCAGGGCCAGATGAAACTTACCTTGGTTAACTCGTGTCATAGTCAATTCCTTCTCCTAACAACGCACCTCGGCGCCAAGATCTGTCACCGGCGGCAGGTACTCGGCACGGTACAGCACTACCTTAGCCCCATCTGGCGTCACGGTGAGCAGCATAGTTACGCCGACCCGAGCCAGCTCGACCTCTCCCTCGCTGTTGGTGGCCGTCCACTGATACTCGAAACTCAAACGGTATTGCCCTGCCTCGGGCGTCAGGCTGTAGTTCTTGATCACCCGCCGACTGTCGCTGTGATCCAGGCTGTGCAGGTAGGCGAGATACTGACTCGGGGTCTGGCTAGCATCTTCGGGGCCGGTAAAGCTTGCATCCTTAGCTAACAGACCGAGCAGAGTCACGTCATCCAGCCTGTCTAGCGACTCGGTCCAGCGATAGAGCGCCGCGCGAACCAGATTGATCTCGGCGGCGGGGCGATAGCGGGAAGTGAAGTCATCATACTCGTTGACCAGAGTGACACTGCTGCGCACCAATCCTCGATTATCCAAGCTCAGGCGTTGCACCACATATTGCCCCCTCACCTCACTCTCGCCTTCGGTTGGCGAGGCCAGCTGAAACTCTGTCTCCACCTCGACCTCGACACTTTCCTGACTGCGGGCGATAGGAGTGATGGACATGAGGTGATGGGCGCCTTGGCTCGGCAGGCTGCCGGCATACTCGGCGTAGTCCACTAGATCCCTCTCTGGCGCCAAGCGCTTGTCGGCCTGGCCCATATCCAGGTTGGCATACCAGAGATAGACATTTGCCTCCAGGCCATAGTCCACCTCGGCAGCCGCTGCGCTGGGGGTCATAACGACGACTGCCAGCATCATCAGCAATCCCATCAGGAGTAACCTTTGCATCTGCATCTCCCATCGTTGCGACGATAATTGGCTCGAGCCTAACCTAGACCCGAGCCCTTTTTGCCTAAGCCTTAGACCTTAGGCAGTGGTGATGTTAGATGGCTTCTTGATCTGCACCATCAGGTTGTCATCCCACTCGCCGTCGACCTTAATGTGCGCCGCGGCGCCCTTGATGATCGCCTCGATCAGATTGTGGTTCACATAGGCATATAGACCTGGCTGACGGAAGTTGTACATAGCGGCGCAGGCACTGCCCCCGGCTAGCATCCAGGTTTCCAGGTTGGTCTGTGGCGCGTCGGTAAAAGAACCCGCTGGCCAGACATAGTCACCGTGTCCGCCGATGATATGAGGACGGGAATCCCGGTTGGCCTGAGAGTGGATGAAGAGCACTGACTCACCCACCTTGGCGGTCATGGCGTTCTTACCTGTCAGGGCACCCACGGCGCCGTTGAACACCACGTGAGATGGGGTAAGCGTCTTCATCACCTCCAGCACCTCATTCATGCTGCCCATTACAGTGTCATAGGCCTTGTATTTACCCTTGGCATCCTTTGGCACATAGAAGTCGGCCTCGCCAATGTAGTAGGCCTTGTCATATTTAACTGGCTTGCCTTCGGCATCTTTCAGGCCGTCACGAGGTAGCACCATGATGGCGCCGTGCATGCCCATGGCTACGTGCCAAGGGATCATCACCCCGCCCGGAGCACAGTGATAGACGAAGGTGCCGGCCTTGGTCGCCTTGAAGCGGAAGGTCACCTCCTGGCCGGGAGATACTAAAGTCAGCTCGCCGCCGCCCAAGGCGCCCGTGGCCGCATGCAGGTCGATGTTGTGGGCCAGGGCATTGCTGGCGGGGTTCACCAGAGTCAGCTCGACGAAGTCATGTTGATGACAGACGATGAGCGGGCCAGGCACGCTACCGTTGAAGGCGCAGACCCAGGCCTTGGTGCCGTTTTCCAGCTCTACCTGCTTCTCTTCTATCACCAGCTTCACCTGCACCACCTTAGGCTTACCCTTGGCGACCTGATCATGCTTAGGCACCATAGGTGGTGGCACCAACTCTTGAGTAACGCGCTCCAGCTGATCCGCCTTGTAGTTGGCCATACGGTCTGACTTGGTCTGTGTGGTGGCCGAGGCACTGCTTGATACCAAGCCGGCCGCCATACCCGCACCCACCAGGCCCAAACCGACTGAACCACTCAAGAAGCTACGACGTTGCTGATCGACATTCACTGCTGGGGTAGAAGATTGCTTTTCCATAAAATACTCCGTTGTTAGCGCATTTCACCAAAGGGGTTCAAACTGCCAGAGCCACTGTGATGAAGGTGTTATTACCTTGTTGCGGTTAAGACTATGCCTTTGACGCAGATTGAAATTGACTTTGGTCAAGTCGCTCAAGAAATTTCAAATTGACTAAATTAGCCGAGAAAATCCGATGGTTTCAGGCGAGAAACGGGGTGAAAAAACAGACAAAAAACCTCGCTATCCCAGACGGGACGGCGGGGTTAAAAGGACAATAGGCGGCGAGGTTCAGGCTGTCAAAGTGACCGGGAAAGCTCCAGCAAGCTTTGCCATTTGTAATGATAAGTTTACAGAAATGAGAAAGCCAGACGGTGAAAAAGTCGGCAGATTCAGGTTGGCCTCTACCGACAGAAGAAGGATAAAGTTAAGACTCGAATGCCTGCAGCCAATGTTTAAACAGCGCATCCAGCTGCTGTTTCTCATCGGGCGACAGACGACTGGTCAAAGCCTGCTGGGCAGCCACATGGGCCTCGATCGCCTCATCGATTAACGCGAGCCCCGCCTCGGTCAGGCCGACGCTGACGCTACGCCTGTCTTCCTGACAATGGCTGCGGGACACCAGCCCCTTCTTCTCCAGGCCATCGACACGATTGGTCATGGCTCCCGAGGTGAGCATCATGGCCGCCAGCAGATCCGAGGGCGTCAGGCGGTAGGGCTCCCCCGAGCGGCGCAGGGTCGCCAGCACATCGAACTCCCCCATGCTGATGCCAAACTGCTTGTGACAGGCACTGACCTCTGTCTCCAGATGTTTATAGATACGCATCATGCGGCCGAGGATCGCCATAGGCAGGGTATCCAGTTGCGGCTTCTCCTTGGCCCATTGGGCCCTTAGGCGATCGACGCCATCGAGGTGATTTGAGTTCATCTGCTCTCCGAGAACACATAAAGTGGTGTCAGGCTCAATGGTCACGGGCATAGAGGAAACGGTAACCACAGGCATTTATCTTCAGGTAAAGATAATTAATCCTTAGATACTTTACAAGCAGAATCAAAAGGTGCAGACTTATATCTTCATGTAAAGATACTTTTTATTGAGATAAATATGAATGTACTGCTAGCCATGATCCCCGCCTTCTTCTGGGGCACCACCTACGCGGTGACCCAATATACGCTGCCGGACTGGCCTCCTCTGTTGCTTGGTGCCTTGCGAGCGCTGCCGGCCGGCCTTATCTTGCTGGCGATCAGGCCCAGCCTGCCAAAGCGTCAGGAGTGGAGCCTGCTGTTTCGCCTAGGCTTTATCAATATCGCCGCCTTCTTCAGCCTGATCTTCGTCATGGCCCTCACGCTGCCCTCGGCCATCTCGGGCGTCGGCATGATCTCTGTGCCTGTATTTGCCATGCTCTACCAGTGGCTGTTTCATGGTCGTCGCCCCGGCCTGACCCAGGGCTTCTTCGGCCTGGTGCTGATCGGCCTGGCCTGGCTACTGTTTAACCCCAACTCCATCAGCCTCAACCCCATAGGCCTACTCGCCATGTTGGCTGCCATCAGCTGCATCATAGTCGGTAGCGGCATCACTAAGGCCCTTGGGGATCGCATGCATTGGTGGACGGTATTGACCTGGCAGCTGATCATCGGCGGCGTGCTGCTGAGTGTAGCGGCAAGCGTGCATGCCTGGCTGGCACCCCAAGGCTATGGCAATGTGCTTAGCCAGCTCAGCCCAAACAACCTTGTCGGCATCGGCTGGATCATCCTGCTCAATACCGTACTGGGCTATATCATGTATGTCTGGCTGTTGCAGCGCATGAGCGTGGTGGACTTTACCTTTGGCGGCATCGCAAACCCAGTGGCGGGTATCGTCTCGGGCATGGTACTACTGGGCGAATCCTTTACGCCGCATCAGTACCTGCTGATGTTGGCCATGATCGCCGCCTCACTGATGCCACAAATCATAGGCTTGATCGGCGAGCGTCGGCGTGTCGCTCAAGCTAAACCCCAATAGGCTTCACAAATATCTATGTCTGAGTATCCCCAATTTACACTAAGGGTTACCATGGCTTTTTCATTATTTAACAGGAAGATAAATTAGTATGAAAATTAGCGCACGCAACAACCTCACAGGTAAGATCAAGGCAATCGAAGAAGGTTCGGTAAACAACGAAGTGGTGATCGAGCTGGCCCCAGGCGTTGAGATCACCTCTGTGGTCACCAAGAAATCATGTGAGCAGCTGGGTCTGGTGGTGGGCGGCGAAGCCTATGCCATCATCAAGGCAAGCAATGTGATGATCGCCGTCGACTAATCACTCTTTCGAGATTGATTTAGGCATAGGGCTGAAAAGTTAGAACAGATGCCCTATGCCGACACAGCTTAGTTTAACCAATAAAATCATACGCTTTAATCTAGGCGCCTTTAATCTAGGTGCTTTTAATCTAGGTGCTTTTAGTCTTAGGCGCCATTAATCCAAATACTGCCAGGTGTCGGCACCATCGAAGTGGCGGATCTGAATCTTCTCGCGCAGCGCCTGTGGCGCCATCCTGAAATTCAGCGCTATCCTGGGCTCGCTCACCTTGTCCGTCGTCAGCGTATGGGTCACGCAGCCACAGTGCTTGCAGTGGTAGAAGACCAGATACTTATCCCCATGGCTATACCCCACAGACGCACTCTCCTGCTGGCCGGACGTAGCCTGCTCGTTAAGGCTGACCTCCTTGGGATCAAAATAGCCCCACAGGGCGGCATAACGGCTGCAGATGGAGCAGTTGCAAGAGGTGAGCGTTTCTGGAGGCGTCGCCAGGGTCACTTGTACCTGTCCACAATGACAAGAGAGTTGCATGTCAAAATATCCTTATTTGTTAAGTCATGCCTAACCTAAAAGGTTAACTCTCTTATATCAAGACAAGAAGACAAGGCCTATTTGGCCGCGGTTACCGCTGGCGATCATGGCGATCAGTTATACCCCAGGATATAGCAATCTGGCTCTTCATCTTTAAGATCTGTCTCGTTGCCCGCCAACATATCCTGCAGCCATTGACGACGTGTCATGGCGCCATGATCAGATTCAGTCTCGGTAACCCTGTGTGCTGTGTTTGTTTCGTGTTCCATAATCAATACCCAATTCATCTTCACCCGCAGGTAATTCATCCAGCCCTAATTAAGCATTTGAGAGCACAACAAAACGCCCGTCGCGTTTAATTTATCAAACACTTAAATTTGATTAAATGACTGAAAACCATTGATGTCAATGAATTTTATTGGTCATACAAATAAACCAAGAAAAGCTGCATACAGAAACCAATAAATCACAAGTCATTGATTATAAAGAGCTTTACAAACTGAATTCTGTATTCGATCTTTTAAAAACCATAAACCAAGCTACTCGTATCCTTAAAAAAATTAATCTTCAGACCATCAAAATCAACGCCTCTCGCCCGATTGATAAAGCAAACACTTGTTTGAATATCCTCCTCTGTTGAGCCTAAAAGCCAAGAATCGGCTGCCAAACCACTCGGGCACGCACCGGGTGCGACACCTTGTCGCACTATCTGAGTTTGCCTTTGTCAGGCCTAAACAGGGCTGCCACAATGCCGCCACCTAACTACCTAAGAACTACAAGATTATGGCGCTGCGTCTCTCTTTCCTTACGCTCTCAATCGGCACAGCCTTGCTGACTCTACCCTTTGCCCAGGCTCAAGAAGCCGCCTTCGAGATCATCGAAGTCCATGGTGCCCATCAGGGTAGCTATACCTCTGTGACCCCAGAAGCCCAGGCGCCCGTCAGCGACATCAGCGGCCTGCTAACCCAGCTACCGGGCACGGCCGTCAACGGTAACGGCCCGCTGACCGGCATCGCCCAGTATCGCGGCCTGTTCGGCGACAGAGTCAACACTCAGGTCAATGGTGTCTCCCTCGCCGGCGCAGGCCCCAATGCCATGGACACGCCGCTGAGCTATGCCAGCCTGATCAACAGCGAGCGCATCGAGATGCACCGCGGCATAGCCCCTGTCTCGGCCGGCACTAACACGGTAGGCGGCAGCATCAAGGTTATCGAATCCCAGGCCAGCTTTAACGATACTCAGGGTCGCATCGCCGCCCAGTATCAAGGCAGTGGCGGCCAGAGCCATCTGGGGGCCAAGGTCAATGTGGGTGGAAAGAACCACGCCCTGCTGGTCTATGGCGACCTAATGCATGGGGATGAGGATATGAAATCCGGCGACGATCTTCGCCTCTCTCCCACAGGCTACGACAAGCAGATCATCGGCGGCCAATACCGCTTAAACCTCAGCGACAAGGGGCTGGACGATGAGTCCATCGCCATCGGCTACCAACACCTGGAAACCACAGAGGCGGGCACCCCGGCGTTGCCTATGGATATCGACTTCATCCGTACCGACAGGGTGAAACTCGAAGGTGAGCACAGGCTCGATACCTGGGATCTCAACTGGCATCTGGCCCATAGCGATGCCAGACACGGCATGGACAACTTCAGCGAACGTCAGAAGCCCGAGAGCGCCAACGCCCGTTACAATAACGCCGAGAGCCAGAGCTATGATATGGCGCTGACACTGGGCAGAGATGCCTGGCTGTTTGGCCTCGACAGCCAGCTGAGTGAGCACAACTCGCTGATCACAGATCCCAGCAAACCCATGTTCAGGGTCGACAACTTCAACAAGGTGCAGGACGACACCTATAGTGCCTTCGCCCAATGGCAACAGGAGATCGACCAGTGGCATTGGCAGCTCGGCGCAAGGGTGAAACACTACCGCACTGATGCCGATGAGGTCAGCCACTCGATGGCTGGCGCCATGCCGGCCATCAAGGTGTTGATGGACAGATATAACCAGGCAGATCGCACCCAGGCTCAAACGGGGCTGGATTTGGTGATCAACGGCCGTTATCGCGTCGATGAGGCGTTAACCTGGATACTCGGGCTGGCCCGCAAACAGGACAACGCCAGCTATCAGCAGAGATACCTATGGATCCCTATGCAATCGACCGGTGGACTCGCCGACGGTCGCACCTATGTGGGCAAGATGGATCTGGATCTGGAAACCGCCTATCAGCTAGAGCTGGGCGCCGACTTCAACCGCCAGGGATTAAACATCAGCCCACGAATCTTCCTGCATCGCATCGACGACTATATCCAGGGGGTGAAATCGACCGATCCCGCGGTGATCATGGCCGCCAACATGATGGGCAGCCAAGATCCTATGGAATTTGCTAACGTCGATGCTCAGCTACTGGGGATGGACCTTAACGCCAGCTATGAGATAACAGACCAGTGGCAGCTGGATCTCTTGGCCAGCTATGTCAGCGGCGAACGCCGCGACATCGATGACAACCTCTACCGCATAGCGCCGCCTAAGGTGAATCTGGGGCTCAACTTCACAGAAGGCAACTGGTCTGCCCGCATCGAAGGGGTGATGGTGGCGGCTCAGGACAAGGTATCAGAGAGTCAATCCGAGCAGGCAAGCGCGGGCTACGGCCTGGTCAACCTGGTACTGGCCTATGACAGACAAAACTGGCTGGTTAAAGCTGGGATCAACAACCTGTTCGATACCGACTATGAAGATCATCTCGGCGGCTACAACCGGGTGTTCAATGCCGACCTGGCGCCGGGCCAACGCATGCCGGGCACTGGCATGAATGCCTGGCTCACCGGGGAGTATCGCTTCTAAAAGTTAACTCGTTTTGGGAACCCTCCACTGCGCTCCCGGCCCCGAGCACCCTGCACGCTCGGGGCTTTTTTTATCTACAACGCCTGTTTGTCACGTTTACGGCGCAGCATATCTTCGTCGGCCTGAGCCAGCAAGGTATCCAGTCGCGCATCCTGATCCACTATCTTATGGCCTATGGTCACAGTCACCTCGGGCAGATGGCTGTCGAGCATAGCATTATCCAACCCCTGCATGATGCGCGTCTCAGTGGCAATCACATCCTCATCGCTCTGACACATAAGCAACACCACAAATTCATCGCCACCGATACGGCCCACCACATCAGCTCCCCGTACGCTCTGCTTGATGATCCCCGCCAGCAGCTTGAGTACCTCGTCGCCCACCGAGTGTCCGTGGCCATCGTTGATCCCCTTAAAGTTGTCGACATCGATATAGAGCATCGCCAGACGACTGTCGTTGCGCTGGGCCAGCTTCATTCGCTGCCTGGCTAACCCATTAAATCCGCGGCGATTATTGATATGACACAGGTCATCCAGATGTGCCAGCTGCTTAAGCTCGTCGTAGATATCCAGCAAGGCGAGATCCGCCTCAAGGATCTCCTTGAGTTCGTGGATCAGCTCGATATAGCTGGCCTGATAATCTGTCTTGGTATAGTCCATCACGCAGAAGGTACCGAAACAGCTGCCATCGGGCCAAAACACGGGCACCCCAAGGTAGGAGGAGAATCCATCGTTTTGTACCTCGGGATTGGTGTCCCAACAGGGATCTATCTTGGCATCTGAGACGTAGAGCGCGGCCTGGGTTTCGACGATACGCCGGCAAAAAATATTGGTATCGGGCGGGATCACCACCCCAGACGGATAGGGATTGCTGACCTGCTTGCTGGCGATGGTCACCTGAAATCCCTTCGGGGTGTATTGCACCAAGAAGCTGGCCGGCGCATTAAACACATGGGCCAGCAGATTAACGGTCTTCTGCCATTTATCGAGCGAGATGAGATCGATAGGATTATCGAGAAGAAAGCGTTCACTGCTGTACAAAGATTCTGTCGACATCGCCTTTCCTTTCTTGAGGATAACGAAATCGCCTTCCTGGCGTCTTGACCTCAGGTCAAACACACCTGCCTGTGAACTAATCATGCCTTAGAGCATAGAGGTCAACGGAGAGCAATTCAAACCCAAATAATAAACATTATAAATACATCTTTTATTAAATTATGAGATGAATTACTCACTAGAGCAATGATCTAACGGGCTTATTGACTGATATCTTGAGGCTTCTTGAGCAGCTTACGCTGCAGGGTTCGCCTATGCATTCCCAGTTGCCGCGCCGTCGCCGACACATTGCCCTTGTTGGCGGTCAGCACCTGCTGCAGATGTTCCCACTCCACCCGCTTGGGACTCAGGGGCGCCTCATCCACCTCAGGGGCGATCGCCTTGGGCGCCCTATCGTCCAGCACCCTCAGCAGGGTCGCGGTATCGGCCGGCTTAGTCAGATAGTTATCGGCCCCCAGACGCATCGCCTCGACGGCGGTGGCTATACTGGCATAACCGGTCAGCAGCACCAACACAGCCTGGGGCACGGCCCCCTTGAGCGGCGCGATCAGCGCCAAGCCATTGTCTTCGGCCAGCTTCATGTCCAACAAAATATGGCTGGGCTTAAACTGACGCGCCTTGAGCAGCGCCTGAGTGGCATCGTGGGCCATTTCACACTCAAAGCCGTGCTTGCCCATGCGCCGCGCCAGGATCCCGGCGAAACTCAGCTCATCTTCGATGATCAATAAGCGCTTCATGCGGCCCCCTGTATCGGCAGGTAAACCTGGGCCACGGCGCCGCCATCCACATGACTGCCGAGGATCAAGCGCCCACCCAGACGCTCCAGGCTCGCATGGCTGAGCAACAGGGCGACCCCCATCCCCTTGGGCTCCTCGATTATCTGATGCCCGAGCTGCTGCATCAAGGACGCCGGAATACCCGGGCCGAAGTCGCGCACCCCAAGCACCAGTTCATTTCCCTGACGCTGGGCGGAGAAGCTCACCTTCTGCTCCCCCGTCGCCTCCTGGCTGGCTCTGGCACCATTCTCAATGAGCGCCAGTAAGGCGGGCTGCAAGCTGGCATCGACCCGCAGCTGCAGCCTGTCGAGGCCATCATCTGGCTCCAACGACAATTTCACCGCTGGCATCAGCAGGTTGACCTGCTCACTCAAGCCGCTCAGCAGTTGCTCGGTGGATTCCAGCCGCTGCGCGCCCTCGCGGATCGATTCGGTGGCGCTGCGCAGCGCCGTCAGGGTGGACTCGCACACCGCCAGCGCCGATTGCATCTCCTGCAGCGCAGGACTATCGCCCTCCTCTTGCAACTCATCCACCAGCAACCTCATGCTAGCCAGTGGGGTCGCCAGCCGGTGAGCCATCTGCGCCGAGGCGGTACCCAGGGCGATCAACTTTTCCTGACGCAACTGCGCCTCACGCATAAAGGCAAGCTGAGCATCCTGGCGCCGCATGCGTTTGGCCAGCAAGGCCACACTCGTGGTCAACACCAAAGAGGAGATGATGAAGTTAACCCACATCCCCAGATAGTGGGACTGCATATCCATGCCGTGATGACTCATGGCACTCTCAGGCATGGTAAACAGCATCAGGCTGTAGGCCAGATTCGACAGCAGGGCCAATGACCAGGGCGCCCAAAAGGGCAGCAGCACGGCGGCGATCGCTATCGGCAGCAATAGCAGGGAGATGAAGGCGTTGGTGGCGCCGCCGGAGAAATAGAGCCAGGAGATCCACAGCAAAGTGTCGAGGACCAGGGCGATAAACAGCCCAGACTCGCTGCTGAGCAGGGGCTTTCTCAGCCAGAAGGTAAAGCTTAAATAGAAGGCCTCGAGGATCAAGGTCAGATTCAACGCCGGGCTGTGAAGCGACAGGCCGAAGGTGTCGGCAAACAGGAAGGTAAGACAGAGTTTGAGCATCAAAGCCATGATGCGCAGCAAGGCCAGTTGGTCGGCGGCCCGGTAGCGGCCATAACTCAGAGTCGTCACATTGCTTTCCTATTTGAGATCAAAGACTAATCCTATCTTCGCCAAGGCGTCACCCGAGCGGGACAGGCTGTATTTTACGCCCTGTTCGAAGTCGATTTCACTCTTTATTGCCAAAGATTTGAGGCGCGCCATACTCAGGCTGCAATCTCTAGGCCGCTTGGCCAGGTCGCTCGGGCTCGACTGAGGCGAGATGTGCTGGCTGCTCAGCCCCAGGATCTCGGCCATCTTAAGCAGCATCTGATACTTGGTCATGCGTTCAACGCCGGTGAAATGATAGATACCCGCCACATCGCCCACCTGTTGCTGACGTGCCACCAGCTTAACCAGGGCGTTGGCGATATCCAGTGTCGAGGTGGGGCTGCGCACCGCCCAATCATCCTGCTGGGTGGGCGACTGGTTCACCAGCTGTTTGAGCATCACCAACACCGCCGACTCATCCAGCGACTCGACCCGACCATAGAGGATAGGCAGACGTAGCACGGCGAACTCTCTGGACACCTCAATCAGTGCCAGCTCCCCCTCACGCTTGGTCTCGCCATAGAAATTGAGCGGATGCGCCTGATCCTCTTCGTCATAATCGGGCGAGGTGCCATCGAACACATAATCTGTGGAGATGTAACAGAGCCAAGCACCATTAGCCTTAGCCGCCTGGGCCAACCGTCGGGTCGCGGCCAGGTTGAGGGCCTTTGCCGCCTCGGGGTCGCGCTCGGACACGTCCGGTCGCCGCTCGGCCGCGCAGTGTAGAATCACCTCGGGTTTGTAGGTCTCGATAAATCGGTTCACCGCGCCCTCGTCGGTCAAATCCAGCCTATGGGTATCTTTACCAGCGCGCGAATAACCGCAGGCCAATAAAGTCACAGGCTCCTTTGCAAATTGCTCAACTAAAGCGCGCCCCAGCAGGCCGGTGGCGCCAGTTATCATTATTTTCAACATTAATGGGTTTCTCTGTTAATCGGCTCGCTGCCCGGCTGCAGCAAGGGGCAATTTTCGGGTAATACCATGGCGATCGCCCCGGCCTGAAGCTCGAAGTCAACTCGAGACTCGGCGATGGGCTCGCCATCGAGATTAATGGGCATAGGCGGATTGGAGCGCCAGCTAGCCTGGGTGTCGCGATGATGCTTCACATACTGGTTATCGGCCTTGGGCGACTGCATCTCGGCGATCACCTGCGCCAAGTCCTCGATGGGAAACTGATGTAGGGCGACTAAGTCCATCAGGCCGTCGTTGATATAGGCATCCGGCGCCAGCACCTGGCCGCCACCGGCCTGACGGCCGTTACACACGGCGCCCACCAACAACTGCTGCTGGTTGGCCTCGCCATGTATGGTAAATTCGCCGTCATAGGGCTTGAAATTGAGCGCCTGCACCAGCCCGGACAGGGTATAGGCGCCGCCACCGAGAAAGTGTTTCAGCGCCAGCGGCGTGTTGGCGGTAACCTGGGCGCCGAAACCGCCACTGGCAATATTCACCACATACCTGTCGTTGGCGCGGATCACATCCACATCATAGGCAGAAGCTTCCGCCGCCAGCCTCAGCGCCGCCTCCAGATCAGCTGGCACCCGGGCCGCGGTGGCAAAATCGTTGGCGGTACCCAGCGGCAAGATTGCCAGCTCGCAGCGCTTTTCCTTTTCATGGTCCATCAAGGCGCTAACCAGCTCGTTGAGCGTGCCATCACCACCCGCCGCCACCAATCGATGGCAGCCCTCGGCGATGGCCTCATCCACCAGGCGGGCCACATCTCCGGCCTCGAAGGTGACTCGCACCTGAATCTCATGATCGACGCGCACGCTGGCGATCGCCTGGCGCAGCAGCTCGTCACCGGCCTTCTTACCATTGAGTATGATGCGAAGCTTCATGTTTACTCTCCAACTGAACTGCCTCTGACAAGGCGCCAAGCGCTCGACTTATCATAGCAGCAAGCCGCGACGGGCTAAACCTGACTTGCAGTCGAACCACACCATTAAACGAGTTTAATCCAAGGGAATTTGCCGCGCTCGGCGCAACAGGATATCCTCTTAAATTATCAAGGATATCAGGCCTTAGCTCGGAGCTTAACCATGAACAGATTAGTCTTACTCGCCATTGCCGGCATACTGCTGCCAGCCTGCAGCCAGCAGGCCACACAAGCCAATAGCGAGTCTTCTTCAACAGCGCCCTCTGCAGTGCAAACCGAGAATCAGGCGCCTAACAAGCCAGAAAATCGCACGGCCAACCAGCCGAGCTTCGACTGTGGCGGTGACAAACTCTCCAGCATAGAGATCCTGGTCTGCCAAGACAGCGAACTTGCCGCGCTGGACCGTCAATTAGCCGAGGTCTACCAGGCCGCCAGCGCCAAGGCCATCAACGAGCAGCCGCCACTCTTGAAAGCCGAGCAGAGAGGCTGGATAAAGGGGCGCGACGAGTGTTGGAAGAGTGACGACAAACATAGCTGCGCGTTTGACAACTACCAGATGCGTATCGCCGAGCTGCAAGCCAGGTATCGCCTCATCGCCCCCAGCGCCGAGGTCAACTACCAGTGCGATGGCATAGCCGCCAAAGAGGTGGTGGTGAGCTATTTTGCCACCGACCCAGCAACCCTGATCGCCGAGTTCGGCGATAGCGTCTCGCTCATGTACAGCCAGCCCAGTGGCAGCGGTAGCCGCTATCAGGGGCGCAACGAGTCGCTATGGGAGCACCAAGGTGAGGCGCGCATCACCTGGGGCTATGGCACCGAGCCGATGATCTGTAAGCTCGCTGACTGATCATGACACTGCCTCTGCTGCTGACAGGCCCCATGCTGCGTCACTGCGACGCAGACCATTTCACCCTGACCTTGGTGACCAGTGAGCCGCTGTCGCAGTTAACCCTCACCCTAGGTGAGACTCAACACCTGCTTGCTGATGACGCCATCGAGTGCCTGGAGCTAGGTACTCACGCCTTCTTCTACCTCATCTATCTGAGCAAGCCCGGGCTCAATTCTCTCGGCACCTGCATTCCCTATGGCCTTAGTGACAGCCGCCACGGTGACCTGCTCACGTCGCTGGCACAGCTGACCTATGGCGACAATCAGACACCGAATCTGGTGATCAAGCCAGAGATCGATACCCTGTTGCACGGCTCCTGCCGTAACGCCCATCATCACAGCAGCGATGCCATGGTCGCCGCCGATACCCGGCTCGAGAATGGACCGGATGCGGCCGAGCGTCCGGCGCTGATGATGCTGAGCGGCGATCAGATCTATGTCGATGATGTCGCCGGCCCCATGCTTTACGCCATCGGCAGAGTCATAGAGATGTTGGGCCTGTATGAGGAAGAGTTTCAACAGGCGCCACTCAGGCACAGCAAGCAGATAAGCTACCACCCGGCGGCCATGTACCAGAGGCACAAGAAGCTGTTGCCGCGCACCGAATACCCGGCCGGCAGCGCCCTGGTGCGTTGGTATATCAATCACCCCATCTTCACCTCCTCCATCGCCGAGAATCACCTGGTGAGTCTGGCCGAAATCATCGCCCTCTATCTGCTCTCCTGGTCGCCGGAGCTGTGGCAGCTCATCGATATTCCCAAGGAGGTAACCGGCCTGTCGCCCGCCAATCAGCAGAGATGGCAGAGGGAGTGGGTTCACTTACTCGAATTTAAGGCAGGGCTGACCAAGGTGAGACGCCTGCTGGCGCATCTGCCGACCTATATGATCTTCGACGATCACGACATCACAGACGACTGGAACCTCACGGCGAAATGGGAACAGGCGGCCTATGGCCACCCCTTCTCCAAACGCATCATAGGTAATGCGCTGATCGGCTATCTGGTGTTTCAGGGGCTGGGCAATCAGAAGGACAAGTTTAGTGCCGCGATTCTGCCTAAGCTTAAGCAGTTTCTCGCCAATCGTGAGGAGGCGCAGCACGATGAGCTGATCGATGCCCTGCTCGGCTTCGACGAGTGGCACTACAGCCTCAATACCTCGCCCAAGTTGGTGGTGCTCGACACCCGCACCCAGAGATGGCGCAGCGAATCCAACCTGGCCAAGCCCTCCGGCCTGATGGACTGGGAGGCCCTGATGGAATTTCAGCAGCAGTTGGTGGGACAGGAGAAGGTGATTATCGTCTCGGCGGCGCCCATGTTCGGCGTGAAGCTTATCGAGGCGGTGCAGCGCGCGGCCACCTTTATCGGCGCCTCTCTCCTGGTGGACGCCGAAAACTGGATGGCGCACCCTGGCACGGCCAACACCCTGCTGAGCATCTTCCTGCACCGCAAGACGCCGCAGCAATTCGTGATCCTCTCCGGCGATGTCCACTACTCCTTCGCCTACGACATTGGCATTCGCTTTCGCACTCAGGGGCCGCAGATCTATCAGATCACCTCGAGCGGCATCAAGAATCAGTTTCCCGAGAAGCTGTTACCCGTGTTCGACAAGTTTAACGGCTGGCTCTATGGCCATTTCTCGCCGCTGAACTGGTTCACCAAACGCAAACGCATGTCGATTCGTGGCCGCCGCCCCAACGGCATGCGCAGTCAGCGGTTGATCAACGCCAGCGGCATAGGCCTGGTCAGCTTCGCTAAAGATGGGGCGCCGTCCAAGATAGCCGTACTCCATGGCGACATGAGCACCACAGAGTTTCTGCCGCCGCGCCAGTCCCGCAAAGGCTAAGTCTCTCAAGGGCTAGGCCCGGTCAGCAGCTCTAAAGAGACAGTTCCGGCAGGCGGATATCCAGCTTTCGACCGGTGACAGGATCCACGAAGGCGAGACGACGCGCCAGCAGCTTCATCGGCTGAGCAACATCCTCGGCGCTTCTGGGTAATAGAGTCGGATAGAAATTATCGTTAAGGATCGGCATCCCCAGGCTGTTCATGTGCAGGCGCAGCTGATGGGTCTTGCCGGTGATCGGCATCAGTTCGAAACGACCAATCTCTCCCTCGACGCTCACCAGGGCGATCTCCGAGTGGCTATTGACCTCGCCGTCGACGATGCACATGGTGAAGCTTGGTGTACCCTTATCGATGCGATTCTTCACCGTCCAGCGTCTGGGCAGGCTAAGTTTACCGGCGAGATAATCAGCCAGTAGCTCTGGGGTAAGACGCGCCAAGGCCTGGTATTCCTTGGTGATCTGCCCATGGCGAAACAGGCCATGGTAGGCGTCGCGGCTATCACTCTGCTTGACCAGCAAGACTATGCCCGCGGTGGCGCGATCCAGACGATGGGCGGCGATCAGCGTCTCACAGCCCGTGCGCTCCCTTAGCCGGTTGATTAAACACTGATTAATCACCTCACCACCCGGATGCAACGCCATGAAATGGGGCTTGTTGGCCAGCACTATCTGCTCATCTTGATACAGAATCGACTCGCTAAAGGGAGGCGTCTCCTCATGGGCGACCTCACGGTAGTAGTACACCTTCTGCTGAGGCCGATAGGCGCTGGTAAGTTCCAGCGGCTGACCATCTTGCCAATGCACCTTGCCCTGGATGAAGCGTTCGCGCCAAACATCGGCGGAAATATTATCGAACCGCTGACAGAAATAATCGTAAACACTCGCCGGGGAATTATGGATTTGAGGTAATACGATGAAGGAGGCTTGAGCCGCGCGAACCATGACAGAAAGGCCTAAAGATGAAGGAGCGGCCATGGTATCAAAATTTGCGGCCCGGATGAGAGCAAATTATTGCCCCGCGTGGGACTTGATCAGTTCGAGTACAAAATCCATCGTCTTGTGACAATCGGGCTGATTGACCAGCACCTGCTTGTCACGATTATACAGGGGCAGCACCTCTAGCCAACGCTGGCTGACCCAGGTGGCATCTTCCAAGTGCAGATCCGCATATAGCTCCTGCAAGGCGGGATTGACCAGATAGAACTGCTCTAGTGCTGCACTGATCAGCTCAAATTCGCCCTTGATAGGCTCTTCACGCCAATTGTTACAGCTCAGCGTCCTGGCGATCCAGTTACCGTCGCGCCGCTTGGCCGCCGAGAAGATCTTCACCCTCTGCTTGCCTTCCAGCACCAGGCCTAAACAATCGTCTTCGAGCTGATTAAAATCTATGATCTCGCACTGAGTCGCCAGCGGATAACAGGGGGGATTGGCCTGAGGCCGTGACATGGCAAAGGCCAGGGGGAAGTGCCCCTTGAGCACCTCGGCAATCAGTTTCAAGCTGCTAGGCCCCGCCACTCGTATCTCTATTCTGCCGTCGGGCAAAAGTAGTTCGTCGCGGGTGATCAACGCCATCTCTTGAGTCAACATAGCAACCTCCTCCCCCTTGGTCGGTGATCGCCGTGAGTGTCGTGTCAGTGCGACTAAAAATTAACCAAGGAGCAATAATGATAAAGTGTAGCAGTTGTCAAAATTACTGCTCGAAACGCCATTATTGGATCGGCGATGCCATGCCAATCAAAATACCCGATCCTTCGCTTATTAGACCCAGAAAGATTCCCTTTTGTTGCAGCCATTTCATTAGAAAGTGTTAATGTGACGCATAATATCGCCACTTTTTAATACTTTATCTAAGTCGTCTGCCAACACCTCACTCATCTGCACCGCCTGTCGCCAATAGCGTATCCGCTCCTCGGTATTGAGGCGGCTAAAGTCGTTTCGGTCCGGCAGCTTGCCATAGGGAAGTTGGTTTAAATATGACTCGCTTGGAGCCAAAATCAGAGCGTTGTCATAGTTATGTTTGGCCCGCCGCCAGGGCAAGGATTTGTCGAACCAGCCGGGCAGAATCTTGCTGTAGAAGTGGGGATACAGGGTCAATCCAGGCGCGTGGGCCAGCGGCAGATCGAAGTGATAATCTGTGATGCCGCCATCGTAATAGTGGCCGGCAGGAGCCCCTTCGATGCGCTCAACAGGTGCCAGCACCCATGGGATAGAGCCGGTCGCCAACAGAACCTGGGCAATATTCTCCCCGGTCAGGGCAAGGTGACGACCCGGCAGATCCCTTAACTCATTAAAGGGCGAGGCGACGCCGCCGCTGCCAAACAGGTAACGCTCGAAGTGCCATCCCAGGGTGCGGCGACTCAGCAGATTAGTGACCGCGGTGGTGGCAAGACCGGCGCCAAGTGCGGCTCTATGGGACAAACGGTTGAGATGACGGCCACGACAGGCGATGAAATGGCTCTTGATCACAGGATTGCCGACGATATCCGCCCCCTGCTGCGCCCCCAATATGCCAGAGACGATACCGGCTACCTTATGCGATACCTCGCTCGCCGTGGGCTTGGTCTCGTAACGCTGGCCAATATACTCCCGCTCCAACCGCTCATAGGCCGCCAGTGGGTCTTGCTGTGCCAAACAGGCCAGACGCCAGGCGCCGGATGAGGCCCCCAGTGTATAGAGCGGCGTCTGTCTCGCCTTGAAGAAGGTGCCAAACAGATACTTATCCAGCGCGGCTATGCCAAGCCATTTGGGCCCACCCGACGCCGCCAACACCTGAGTGAAAAGCTCGGGTTTTAGCCCCTGCTCGGCGATCTGTTTGTAGGCGGTCGGCCCGGCAAGAAAACGTAACTTAAGCACCTAACTCGGCTCCCTGAATTTATCTGTGTGCATGGCTTAAGCCATTCTATAAGAATTGCACTAAACTTGTCAGCGCGATTAAAATAGGCCGGTGGCAGGAGGTCACTGAGGATCAAAATGGACGACACGCTAACAATTAAGCCCTATCAAACACTCGCCTACGTCATCATCACGTTGACGGCCAGCCTGTTTATCATAAAGCAGCTTTTCCTGAGCGCCTTCGATGACCAATGGTGCCTCTTTATGGGCTACTGCCTGGCAATGCTCATCTGGGCTGGCGCATTACTGAAACAAGAGATCGTTTTTACACCTCGGGCGATCGCCTTTATCAATATCCCCCTCACAGGCAGGACAGACCTTGGCAAGGAGACCCAGATCGCCTATAGAGATATTACTGGCTGCCACCTAATGCCCGCCGGATTGGAGATAGCGACAGACACAGAAGTTATCAGGGTTAACCTCAGACTCAACGACAGGCTCATCTCCCGCATCAGCGATAGTTTCGAGCGCCACGGCCTGCAAGCTACCCGAGAGGCTGAGCAGAAAAACCTAGCCTAAATTCACCCCATTCTCGGAAGGAGTCAACTTGCCACAGACTCACGTCAGACTATCGACCAAGGGCCTGCTGATACTCTGTCTCTTACTCTGGCTGCCTGGCTGTCAGCGCGCCAAGGATGTGGATTATCTCTGGCAGAACTACAGCCAGCGACTGGCCCATGTGATAGACCAGCCCTACTCGCCCCCGGAATTTAAGCCCATGCAGCTCGGCAAGGCCGACAGACAAGAACAGGCCTCTCTCACCATCTCGATTCTCGACACCCTGTCTCTGGGCCATTGCCCCCTGGGCCGCCTCATCGCCGACCATAACAGCACCCTGGGCAAGGTGGCACCGCCCAGTCAACAACTCATCTATCAGATAAGCTTTATTCAGCTGGCGCCCGCCTGTATCGACACCTTGGATGAGGGGGAGCTTAAGACCAAGCTGACACAGGCACTCCAGCAGAAACAAGCTCATGCGATGACCTACTTTAATCGGGTGCTCACCAGAGACAAGAGCTTCACCAAGAGCCTATTTATCGGCTACGACTCCCTAGTACTCGATGAGATGCGCGCCGGTCGCTTCGAGCTCGAATCGGCAATCGGCCAACTGCTGAGCATAAAAGGTCACATCAAGCAGCGCCAGTGGCAGCAGATAGACACGGCCCAGATAGAGCCCGCCCTCGCCCAGATGGCACACCAAACACTACTGCAAAGATACCTGAGATCCCTCGCCTACAGTCAGTCGCAGCTCATTGCCCTCAACGACTATCTGCAGCTACATAGCGCATCGGTCGCCTGTCGACCCAATCATGCCAACCGCAAACAGGAGATACTGCAGAATGTATTTCATAAATACTACCTGGCCCAGACTCAGGCCTATCTGTCACAGCTCAATCAGCTGCATTATCGCCTGAGTGAACCGCTACTCGCCCTCTTTGCCGGCAGTAACCATCAGGCCTTCATCGAGCACTACTTCGGCGAGCAACCAGGTGCCCTGCCGGAGCAGCTAAAATCTCAGATGCGCAGACACGTCAAGTGGTGGCAGGTCTTCAGGGAGAGCTGCAACATTCACCAGCCAGGCTCCTCCACCTAACCGCTAGATAAGCTGCTACATCCCAGGCTATCTTGCCGGCCAAAAAGCCTGCTACACTATCGGCTCTTTACAAGCCCGAGCCTCCAATCATGATCTTAGACACCTTAGATAACCTGGCACACTACGCCAACCTGGGACCGCGCATTGCCAAGGCACTGCAACACCTCAAAGAGACAGATTTCACCCAATTACCAGTGGGCAACTATGAGCTGGAGGGCAAAGATATCTTTGTCATCGTCAACGATTATGAGACCAAACCCAGAGAGGTCGAGCCCTTCGAGGTGCATCGCAAATATATCGACGTTCAGTATGTGGTGAGCGGCGAAGAGGAGTTTGGCTATCTGCCCCTGGCAGATCAGACCCCATCCAAGCCCTACTACGACAAACACGACTACGCCGAGTATGACTATGAGTCAAACAAGGCGCGCGCCGTCTTTATTCCCTTCAAGGCCGGGATGTTTGCCCTCTTCTTTCCTCAGGACATGCATATGCCGGGCGTATCGGCGACGCCGCAGAAGGTGCGCAAGGTGGTCATCAAGGTGAAAATTTAGAGTCTGTTGGCCTTTACTGTTTGTTAACGCCCGCGCCTGTCGCGGGCGTTTTGCAATCTGGCATTTTCGCCTGTTCCCCATCTGATACAAAATGTTACCCGGGCGAATCCTCGCCCGCCATAGCCATATTCCGATGCTCCCTCCACTCACATAGCCTCTGATGCCGCTTCTCTTATGCGGCTATCTCCGAATTCTCATACCTAGCCCCTTGTACAAACCCCACTTCAAAATGCCTGTTTGGCGCCAAAAACATGATCTTGATCAATACTCACAAGCTGCTAATATAGCCACATCGAATTACATATACCATTTTGTTATATGGGAATTTTTTCTAATTATAAAAACAGCAAGAAGCGAGTATCCCATGCACCACACATCCCCGCTTAGCCAGATCTACCTAGACGCCAACGCGACAACCCCGGTACTGCCTCAGGCAGCCAAGGCGGCACTGGGCGCCATGGAAGACCTTTTCGGTAACCCCTCGAGCAGCCATATCACGGGCCTGAAAGCCAAGAGCCTGATGGAGCAGACCCGCCTGCGCGCCAAGCAGATCCTGGGAAGCGGCCAGGGCAATATCATCTTTACTAGCGGCGCCACCGAAGGCATACAGACCGCCATTCTCTCCGCCCTCATCAAGGCCAAGGCTAGCCTGGATCCCAACAAGCAATACAGCCTGCTCTATGGAGCGACCGAACATAAGGCGGTGCCCAACTCATTGGCCCACTGGAATCAACTATTAGAGATAGGCGCCGAGCTCAAGGCGATTCCCGTCGACGACAAGGGTGCACTGGATCTCGACTTCATCGCCAGAGAGGTGCCCAACGCCCTAATGATCTGCACCATGGCGGTCAACAACGAAACCGGCGTCTATCAAGATCTTAAGGCACTCGATACCTGTATTCGTGATCACAACCCTGAGGTGTTCTGGATGGTGGATTGCGTCCAGGCCCTGGGCAAACGCCCGCTAGCGCTGGCGCAGACCAGCATAGACTACGCGCCATTCAGCGGTCATAAGCTGTATGCCCCCAAGGGGATCGGCTTCGTCTATATCCGTGATGGAGCCCCCTTCACCCCCTTCATCGCAGGTGGTGGCCAGGAGGGTGGACTGCGCTCCGGAACAGAGAACCTGCCAGGCATGGCGGCGCTGAATCAGGTGTTCGCCATGCTGCTGGCCGAGCAAGACAGCGCCTTCCATAGCCTGTCGACCCTTGTCGATTACCGCGAGCAGCTGGCCCAGGCATTGAAGCACGCCTTCCCGACCCTGGTGTTTAATCACAGCTTCGACAACAGCGTGCCCACCACCCTGAACTTTGCCGTGCCTGGCTTTAGCAGCAAGGAGATCATGGATCTCTTCGATGCCGCCAATATCCGCGTCAGCTCAGGTTCGGCCTGTAGCTCTAAGGTCACCCGCAGCTTCGTGCTCGATGCCATGGGCCTACCGGCTTGGCAGAGCGAGTCGGCCATTCGCCTCTCCTTCGGTCCGGCCATGACCCAGTCTGAGGTGGATCAGGCCTGCAAGCGCATTCAGTCCGCGGCCAACGCCCTAGGCAACAGCTGTCTCACCCTGAGCACAGACGATGCCACAACAGACAAAAAACCGCTGAACGGCCTGGTACAGCTCAAGTCTGGCTCCAGCTGCAGCTGGATCTATGCCGACCAAGAGAGCAAACAGGCGGTGGTTATCGATCCCCTGCCGGAACTCTATCAACGCATCGATACCCTGCTGCAGTGCCAGCAGCTAGAGCCTATCGCCTTCATTGACACCCATGGTCATGCCGATCATGTCTCGGGCCGCGTGGCATTAGCCGCCCGGTATCTGCCACAGCAGACGAGCGATCATCTGGGCTGGCCTGAGGATCACCAGATCACCGAGATAGGCGCCAGACCGGCGCAGGCAATCTCCCTAGGTCAGTACTCTCTGGTGAAGCTCGCCACCCCGGGCCACACCAACGACAGCATCAGCCTGCTGCTATGCTCACCCCAAGGCGAGGTGATCTACGGCTTCTGTGGCGATCTCATCTTGATGGGTAGCCTGGGCCGCACCAACTTCGACAGCAGCTGCGCCAAGCAGATGTACAACAGCCTCAAGCTGCTACACAGCCTGATTGGTGACGACACCCTGCTCTGCCCGAGCCACGACTACAACAACGAGTTCACCACCAGCTTCGCCGCCGAGTTCAGAGTCAATCCACTGCTCAACGAGGTGATCAACGGCACCATCTCTATGGCACAGTTCGAGCAGCAGAAGGCGAGACTGGATACCCATCTCAAAGATGAAGCCTGCAGCGAGATCATCTGCGGCGCCTACACCGACGGTTGCAGCAAGGCCAAGGTGAAAGAGTATGACAGCCAGTCGCTCCAGCTACAGCTGGGTCAGTCGCCGCAGCTTAAGTTACTGGATATTCGCGAGCCCCACGAATACGCCCTGCAGCATGAGCTGGGCACCCTGGGTGAGCAGACAATCAACGTGCCTATGACCAGGCTGGTGCAGTTCGTGCAGGAACATAAGCAGGAGAGTGACGCCGAGTGGGTACTGGTCTGTCGCAGCGGCAGCCGCTCGCTGGTGGCGGCCCAAGCACTTCACAGACTCGGCTTTAACAAGATAGCCCACCTCAAAGGCGGCTACGCGCTGAGCGACAGTTAAGGTTTGCTATTACCGCTTAGCTGACCGATACAAAAAAACCGCATCAAATGATGCGGTTTTTTATTGGCTTACACTAGACCACTAGAAGTAGTAGCCGAAGTTGATGTTAAAGCGCTTGTTGGTACCGCCATCGCCCACCATAGAGCCGCCGATGAAGGGCTGGTTCTCGGCCACCACGAAGTCGAAATAGGTATAGAGGCCACCTGCGGTGACCGCCACCCCAGTCACATTCATGAAGGTATCTTTCTGCCCGCCAGGCTTGTCGGTAACAAGCGAGTAGTCGTTATAGAAGGTCAGATTTGACACAGGCCCCCAGGCCACCGGCAGGCTATAGGCTATGTCGGCCACATAACTGGTCGCCTCGGCGGGGATCGAGTCATAGAAGGCATAGGCGGCAACCACCATGCGCTCCACATCCATGCCATCGACATCATATTTGTAGTCGGTGAGCTGCAACTTGAGGTTCCAGCGATCGTAATTGACCACGCCGTGCAGCGCCGCCGCGACCTGGTCGCCATCCGTGCCGTTCTCGATCTCCAGCTGACCCAACTGGCCCGATACACCCAGCTCCAGACTCACCTCATCAAACACGAAATTATGACTGTAGCGGGCATTGAAGGTGTTCTTCTCACCGGCGGCATAGCCAGCCGTAGGCGCATCATAGATCCCCTCACCAGGCAGACGAACGCCGACCACGTCATAAGCGTATCTGTGGGTGCGGTCCGACACGTAGCCGTCCAGGCCACCCTGCTCGTCATTCTTGTAGAAGGCCAGATCCAGTCGGTTAGCGTCACTCTTATAGGTGTAGTTCAGACCCAAGTCGTAGTCGTCTTCCAGGCCTAGATAGAAGTTTGAGCTAAAGAAGTAGTTGTTCGAGGCGTATGTCAGGATACCGAAAGGCACCTGGGTTACCCCTATCTTACCCTGCTGCTCATCGTCGAAGTTGTAACCCACCCAGGCGTGATGGATCACATTCATATACTCGAACCAACGGTACTGGGCAGAGAAGATAACGTCATCCAGATTACCGTTCACATCGATACGAAATAGGTCGAAGTCGAAGTCGCCACCGCGATCGGCGTTGGCATCGGAATAGTCCTCATAGGAATACTGGAAACGGGCCGCGCCGCCAAACTTGATCGACTTGTCCATCTCCTTTGCTTCGGGTGCCTGCTCCTTTTCGGCCTCCAGCTGCTCGATGCGCGCCTTGAGCGCCTTAAGCTCCTCATCTACCGTGGTGGCACCTGCGTTAGCGCTCAGGGCCAGCGCAATACAACTGGCTGCAAGTGTATAGCGAATCATCATTCATCCTCTTTGATTGACTTAATTTTATGCTTTCACACTGCCATCTGCCTTATAGATAGCAAGGGACTTGTGCCACTAGCGGTTAATCACGCCTAAACTTGAACAACCCCAATAAAAATCGAGTTGTAATAATTTAAACTCAAACAATAAAAACCATCAACGCTGCCATAACCAACATAAAGATAGAATTAAATCCGACAAAACAGGGCAAAAGTGAAAACTTATCTGCGAAAATGTAACACAAATCGCCCATTAATTACATATAAGAACAAATACCAACACCCTAAGTCGGTGAAACTTAGCCTCACAAATAGTAACAGCTCAAATCAACACAAGAGTAATTAGGCAAACAATGACTAATATGAAGATCAGTTTAAACGACTGCATGACCCAGTTGGAAAGCCACAAATGAGGTTACAGAGAAAACAAACAAGAAAACGTCAGATAATTAGAGAGAAGAAATACAGCTTCGACATTCGATAGCTCTGAAGACTAGCTATCGCAACGGACAGCTTGTCGTCGATAGCAGGCAGATTTCTTTAGGAAATTTGTGAGCGCCTGACCAAGAACTAAAGTGAAATGAAACAGATTTTAAATCGACTAGACAGGAGGAGAACTGCTGAGCCCCCTGAACCTATGGGGTATAAAGCGTGCGCTGACAGAAGCACAGCTTCTGTCAGCTTCAGATTAAATCGAAGTGAAAAACTTTAGCACCTTACGACTCTTCTGGCAGGCCGACATGCATATGGCCACTCTTATAATCTATGGTTAACACGAAATGTTTAAGCACGTCGTAACCCACTAGACCTTTAATATTCTTGCCTCTGATGTGAGAGAAGCTGGTACTCGCCTGGCCAGATATTTGCTCAACCTCTCCCTCACCGGGTACGCTTACCATTACATTTTCCAGCGTGAAGGGGCCAAACTCCACCTCGGGCATGCGAAAGTTATCTGTACTCGCCATGCCATTAACCCCAACACCCATACCGGATTCCTTGCCAAACTTGTCTAACCAATCATTTTCCGTGGCCATCAGTCGCTTTAGAAACAAGCCGCCGCTGTTGCCAGTGTCTAAGATAAGCCAGGCTTTCTTCTCGCCGTTCAGGCCGACCTGCACAACTGGCTGACCCGTACCACGATCCATCTCCATGCGAATATTTTCCAGCTTTGCCAGATCCACCGAATCTCGCTCAAATAACCTCATTCTCTGGTTAGGATAATCAATCTGAAAGATAAATTTCTCAAGCAGTCCAGCCCCGAGTAGCAGCTGTACCTCATGATGACCGATCCTCAGGCCCGCCAGCTGATCGAGCTCGATATCGGCGCCAAACAAGTTAGCGTTAACATTGTTAAACAGCTGACGCGTCTCGGTACCATAAACCCCTTTGATATTGATTTTGCCTCCCTTGGCAAACTCAAAACCATGGCGATTGATAAAACTCAAATTGATGGCATTGACCTGGGAGCCACTATCTAAGATGGCGCGCCCCTCTATGCCATTAATGGTCACAGGAAGGTTTATGTGGCCGTCGATAATCTTGAAATCGACCCAGTTAGTGACCGCAAGAGACGGGAAAGCGCTCAATAGAGCAAGTAGAGGGAGCAATAATTTACGGGTGATGGCAAACATCTATCATCCTTAATTTGACGAGAATTCCTTGGCGGTCAATCTAAAGTGGGAGCCCAAAATTGTCAATAAAATGTAACAAAACCTCTGCTACAGGAGATAGGAGATAATAGGAAAAAGCGCGGCGTCCTGCCGCGCGTGCTCGCTAAAGGGCACTCCTTGTTTTCGCCTCTCCCTACAGGTTAGGAATAAGGAGAGACAGAAAAGAAGGTTTCTTGTGCCCTAGAGCGTCACCAAGGAGACGCAACTGCGATGGCAAACTGAAAACATCGCGGCCTCCGGCCATCCCTGGCCCCATCGAATCACTTGGTCTTGGTGCAACAAACTAGTCTAGGGCTTCTAACTCCTTGCTCCCCTTAAGCACCTTGGCCTCATAGAGCCAGCAATACAGGGTCGGCAACACCAGCAACGTCAGCGCGGTAGAGCTAAACAGGCCGCCTATGATCACCACCGCCAGCGGCTTTTGGATCTCGCTGCCCACACCGCTAGACAGGAGTATTGGGATCAACCCCAGCGCCGAGGTCAGCGCCGTCATCAGCACGGGGCGAAGGCGTCCCACTGTGCCTTCATACACGCTGGTGTAGAGGGCTTCTCCCGACGCGCGCCTCTGGTTGATCGAGTCCACCAGCACCACGCCGTTAAGCACCGCTACCCCAAACAGGGTGATGAAGCCGATGGAGCTAGGCACAGACAGATAGGTGCCGCTGACATAGAGGGCCACCACACCTCCGATCAGCGCCAGCGGCACGTTGGCCATGATCAGCCCCACCTGCTTGATGGAGCCAAAGGAGAAGTAGAGCAGCAGGGCGATCAAGGCGATGGAGATGGGCACCACCAACATCAGCTTCTGCTGAGCCCGCTGCTGGTTCTCATACTGACCACCAACCACGACCGTATAGCCCGGCGGCAGATCCGCCTGGGGTACCATGGCGTAGATATCCTTGACCACAGAGCCCATGTCGCGTCCCGACACGTTGGCCTGCACCACCACCCGGCGCTGCACATCGTCACGACGAATATTGGGCGGCGCCATCTCGACCACTACGTCGGCCACCTCACCCAGGCGCACGGTGGCACCATTTACGCCACTGAGCAGCAGATCCTCCAGCGCATCGGGCGCGCTGCGATATTGGCTGGCCAGACGCACATTAATGTCGTATCTGGCGTTACCGTCGATCACCTGCCCAGCGCTGACACCACCAATGCCCTGGCTTACCAGGCTCATCACCTCATCGACGCTAATACCATAGCGAGCCAGTAGATCGCGCTTGGGACGCACCACCAGCTGGGCCTCGCCAGACACCTGTTCCAGGGAGACGTCGACCGCCCCCTCGATACCCGACACCAGCTCGCTGAGTTCCTGCCCCTTGCTGGAGAGCACCTCGAGATCCGGGCCAAACAACTTGATCGCCAGCTGGGCCTTCACCCCTGAAAGCAGCTCATCGACGCGGGTGGCGATGGGCTGAGAGAAGGTAAACAGCAGGCCGGGGAAGACGCTCAGCTTCTCTTCCATCTTGCGCTGTAGCTCGAGACGGCTCTCGGCGTGTTCCCACTGCTCGATCGGCTTGAGGCCGATATAGATCTCTATGTTGCTCACAGGCTCAGGGTCGCCCCCCAGTTCCGGGGCGCCGATACGGCTCAGGGCATAGTCGACCTCGGGGAAGGTCATCAACATGGCCTCGAGTTTAGGCGCCACATCCAGCGAGGTAGTCAAACTGGCCGTTGGGGCCAGGGTCACCCTTAGGTTGATGGTGCCCTCCTCGAGCTCGGGCACAAACTCTGTACCTAACCTTGGCAGCAGCGCCATGCTAATAGCAAACAGGGTCACAGCCGTCAGCAGCACCAACTTGGGCCTGCCCATGGTGGCACTAAGCAGGTGACGATACAGGGCCTCAACCGGCTTGAGCACCGGGCTCTCCCTCAGTGTCACGCCACGCTTAAATAGATAGACGGCAAGGGCCGGCACGCCGATCAGGGCCACAAACAGCGCCGCCACCATGGCCAGGATGATGCTCATCGCCATGGGCTGAAACAGCTTGCCCTCTACCCCTTCCAGGGCAAAAAGCGGCGCAAACACCACTATGATGATGGCGGTGGCGAAGAAGATGGGACTACACACCTCCTTGGCGGCCAGCATCACCCTCAGGGCGATGCCGCTGCGCTCTCCTTCCTCCCGACCATCTTCCTCGCCGTGGTAGGGGTCACACTCACCCGAGGCTCGCGCCTTGGCTTGATCGAAATGGCGCCTGTCTGGCTGGGTCAGGTGCTTGAAGATGTTCTCCACCATCACCACTGAGCCATCCACCAGCATGCCGATGGCCACCGCCAGCCCGCCGAGGGACATCAGGTTGGCCGACATGCCAAAGTAGGCCATCACCATCAAGGCCAGGCCGATGGAGACGGGGATAGAGAGCAGCACCAACAAAGTCGCGCGCAGGTTCACCAGGAAGAGCGCCAGGATAACCACGATAAACACGAAAGCCATCAAGAGGGCATCGCGCACCGTCTCTACCGCCTTGTTCACCAGATCCGCCTGATCGTAGAACACCTCGAAGGAGACGCCCTTGGGCAGGGCCTGTTCTATCATGGCGGTGCGGGCCGAGATATCGTCAATGGTCGCCTTGGTGTTGGCCCCCATACGCTTGAGCACCACGCCGGCAACCACTTCCCCCAGCGCCTGCGGCGTTCCGGCATCGTCGCGGCGGGTCATGGTCACCGCGCCCACACGGATCTCGGCGCCAAAGTCCACCTTGGCTATGTCGGCCACCCGCACCGGCGTGCCGCCTGCCTCGGTGAGCGGGATCTGGGCGATGGCCTCCAGGCCCGCCTCGCCTGCGGGTAGCAGGCCGTAGCCACGCACCACCAGCTGCTCCTGTCCCTGGTCCATAAACCAACCACCGGCGTTGCGGTTATTGCTCTCCAGCGCCTGGGTCACCTGGGCCATGGAGAGGCCATAGCTGCGCAGCTTGTTGGGCTCTATCTGCACCTGATACTGACGCACCTCGCCCCCGAAGGAGAGCACGTCGGTCACGCCGCCTACCGGCATCATGATGAGTTTCACCAGATAGTCGTTGAGGCTCCTTAGCTCGGCGGCATCTATACCGGACTCAGGCGTGGCTCGCAAAATGTACTGATAGATCTGTCCCAAGCCTGAGGTGTTGGGGCCTATCTCGGGCACACCCACCCCGTCAGGGATCATCTCCCTGGCGGCCTGCAGCTGCTCAAACACCTGTTGGCGGGCAAAGTAGATATCTGTGCCCTCGGCAAACACTACTGTCACTATGGAGAGGCCGGTGCGCGACAAGGAGCGCACCTCGGTCACCGATGGCAGGGCGTACATAGCCGATTCCACCGGGTAGCTGATCAGCTTTTCCACCTCCTCGGCCGCCAGCCCCTCGGCGGCGGTGTTGACCGTCACCTGCACATTGGTGACATCGGGAAAGGCATCGAGATTGAGCTTAGGTAACATGGCGACACTGGCTACCACACCACACAGCAGCGCCAGGGCCACCAGAAGCCGATTGCGTATCGCGCTATCGATAAGTTTCTGAAGCATAAGGGCTACCTCTTAGTGGTTGTGAATATCGAAGCCTGACTTGGCCTGCTCTGACGCCAGGAAGAAGGCGCCCGAGACCACCACCCGCATCTTGGGGCTCAGCCCCTGCACCAGGTTCATGCCACGTTGGCGCTCACTCACCTCGACCTCGACGGCCTCGAAGCCATCCCCCTCTTCGACAAACACCTGCCAGTCGCCGTCACCGCCGCGGGTCAGCGCCGCATCGGGCAAGATCACCCCATCCTGGCTGTTGTCGGCCAGATAGATCTCGGCAAACTGACCCGCGTGCAGCACATGGCCTGGGTTGGCGAAGGCCACCAGGATCTGCTCGGTGCGGGTGACGGCGTCGATCTCATGGGAGCGGCCAATCACTTCGGCCTCCAGGCTAAAGTCGCCCACTTTCACCAGCGCCTTGCTGCCCACCTTGATCTGTTGAGACTGGCTCGGCGTCACCTGAGCTTCGACCCAGAGGTGAGACTCGTCGGTGAGCTGCATCAGGGCGGTACCACCGCTGAACACCTGGCCTTTCATGGCCACATCCTGCTGTACCCGGCCGTCGAGCGGCGCCAGCAGCTGATAACTGCCGATCGTCTCTGGATCCGACTCCAGCGCCTTGATCTGCGCCGGCGTCATCTTGAGGGCGCCGAGTATGGCGCGCTTGAGTTCGGCATCCACCTGCGCCTGCAGACGGCGGCTGGCACTCACCGCGCTCTGGCTCATGCGTTTAACACGGCCCCACTCGGCCGCGGCATTGATGTAATCCGCCTGGGCCTGAGCCACGGCTGCGCCCCCCAGAGTCAACAGGGGCTGGCCCTTGGTGACCTCCTGTCCCGGCACCACATGACGCGCCAACACCCGCACATCCAGCTGGGGCGCCAGGGTCACGGTGCGCTCCCTGTCCACCACCAGGGTGGCAGTTGCGACTGCGGCCAGACTGAAGCCCTGACTGCTTACCTGCTCCACACGGATCCCCGCCAGCTGACGCTGCTCTTCGCTGAGCACTAGCTCGCCGCCATGAGCTTCTTCGTCGCCATGACTTTGTTCTTTCATCAGCTCTTGAGACATTTGCCCCTTAGCAGTCTCCGCAGCGTGATCATGCCCCTCGGCGCCGAGAGCAACCCCGCCTACGGCCGTCATGCTCATCAAGACGCCAAAGCCCATGGCCCGCATCAGTGGGCTTAGCTGTAGAAAATGTGTTCTATTTAATTGATTATTCATACTTCTCACCTAAATTCTTTATCCGTTTTGCTAAAATCCGCTCGCTAAAGCGTGCTCGCTAGCTTTAGCGCCTTAGCGCGACTAAACGCCTTCGCGGCCGAGTTGACGCTGCAGATAGTTCTCGAGCTGACCGCTCTGCCCCATCCAGTCGAGCCAGCTGCGGTAGAGGGCGCTCTCGAGGGAGAGACCCGCCAGATAGCTGTTAGCCAGCTGCCTCTGCCCCTGCAGGTAGTCGCTGGTGCTGATGTCGCCCGCACGCCATTGCTGTGACAGGGCATCCTGCACACCGGCGCCAGAGGTGAGCACCAACTCACGCCACTCGCGGTAACGCTGCTGCAGCCTGGGCAGGCTTAGGTGAAAGAGTTTGGCGGCCTGAGTGAGGCTACGCTCACGGGCCAGATAGTCTTGCTCGGCGATGGCGACCTGGGTTCCTGCCGCGGCCTTGGCCTCGCGATAATCGTTGCGGATCTGAATCGGGATCGACAGCCCCACTCCCAGCTTGTTCTCCTCGCCTTCACGCTCGGCGCTCAGGCTGATACTGGGGTCGGCGCTGGTGTCTGCCGCCACCTGCTGGCTGGCCAGCTTGGCCATCATCACCTGCTGGTAGGCGCCGGCCAGCGCGGGCAGATCTGGGCCGACCTCCTGACTGGTGTCGACACTGAGGGCGCCGATAAACTCGGCGAAGGGCAACTCCAGCTCGCCAAAGCGGCTGAGCACGCTGGCATCGGCGGCCAGTGAGGCCTGCTCGGCACTGGCGTGATCCGCGGCCTTACTGGCGAGATCCAGCTGCATCAACTGCAGCTCGGCTTGTGACAGGGCCCCCGCCTCCAGCTGTTGCTTGGCGATGGCGACCTGCTGTTTAGCGCTCTCTAGCAAACGTCCCTGAAAGGCGAGTAATTTCGCCTGCTGCGCCTGCTCCACCAGCGCCATCAGGAGTTCGCCATAGAGCTGGCTGCGGGCCAGACGATTGTCGGCCAGCAAGATCTCGGCCTCGAGCTGGGCAACACGTGTCGCCACTCCGCGCTTGTCGCCCCAGTCCAGGGTCTGACTCACCTCCAGGGTATAGGTATCTTCGCTGGCATTTTGGTAACTCACCCCCAGCTCAGGGTTATAGACGGGCCTGTCGGCGGCCTCCACCAACAACTGGGCCTGACGCACCTTGGCTTGCTGCGCCTGGATCTCTGGCAGTTGATTCACCTTACTCATCAAGGGAGCGAGCCAGCCCTGAAAACCTGTCTGCTCTATCTGTGCCAGCAAGGGGGCCGGCGCAATTTCTCCCGCTTCTGAGTAAAGGGTTTCGGCGAACAGGGGCGTGCCCCATATGGCGCCCAGTAATGCGGTGGCGATTAAGTTCTTTCTCATCGCAATTCCTAATCTTAAGGATCAGGCTTCTCTGCGGCCTGCCAAGGCAGGCTTAACCTTAGCCAGGCAGGCCATGCACAGCATCGACCCGCGGCAAGATAATTCACCACGGCCCAAGGCTGACAATTAACAGAAAACGCCCGATAAAAAACGGTAACCCAACAGCGCCCGCGCCATGCACAGGGCCTGAAAAGGCATTATTTTCAGAAGATTAAGAAAGTAAGATAGGTGGGCGATAAGCCGCTTGTTGCTCTGGTGGCAGGTAGTGCAATCTGGCGCTCGCAGGTTCATCGCTCACGGGCACAGAAGGGGTCAGGGCCAGCTGAGACACTAAGGTCACGTGACCGCCATGACACTGGCAGTCGAGGCATAGATCGAAGGTTTGAGTCTCTGTCTTGCTGATCTGGTGTTGATGTGGCGTCTCTAGCTCGGGCTCATCGAAGGCGCATTGGCAATCGACACACTGAGCTAGGCTCACCACTTCGGCAGTAAACTGCAGATGGGGATGGGTTTCGCTCTCCTCTTCATGGCTGCCAAGATGCAACTGATGCGCGCCAAGATTCGCCCCTGCAAACTGCAGTGCGACCACGGCGATCATCATCAAGGCAATCTTGTGAACCAGTTGTCGAAAGAAGAGGCTCAAGCAAACTCCAAAGGAGAAAAAGCGTAAAAAGGTCGAGTAATCAGACTCAAGGGGTGGCAAATAGTTCCACGGCTATCGCTAAATTAACAGGAGATTCCTCCCGTCATGCCAGCCAGATCACACTTGCCACCCGCTACGCCATTACTTGAATACGCAGTGCTTGGTGTAGTCGGCGGCTTCGTTGGCCGTCCAGTCACCCTTAGGCTTATCTTCCATCTGCTTACACCACTTTTCGCTACCTACCTCGGGAGCACAGCCAGAAAGTGACGCCATCAGAGCCAGGGCCAGTGCAGCAGACGTCAGAGAGAGTGAAGATTTTAACATGAGGATATTCCTTTAAGAGGTCAGATAATGTTGTTCCCAGTCACCGAGCCTAAGACTCGCGCACCAGTGGACAACTCAACTTAGCGGTGATCCACTCGATAGCCTGGGGCTTATCCTCGAGAGCATACCACGCCACCTCCCCTTGCATAAAGGGGCCCATGAGACGCACGGCGTTACCAAACCAATCGGGCCCGCCCACCAACACCAAGGCATCGAACCTGGGCAGTTGCAGTTCACCCACGCCCGAGAGTGACTGGCTCTCCCAGCCTTCCAGCAGCACGTCGGCCTCGATATAGAGACACACCTTGCCCGAGGCCTGCTGATATTCCTCAATGATGGGGACTATCTTGTTACAATAGTCCTGGGTCGACAATCGCCCGCTGGCAAATAAACTGATCACCCCATTGGTGATATCGGCGATTTGACATAACATACTCACACTCCGAGAAGGCGCCTAATTTGGCGACCATTTTGCATCATTTTGACTAGCCAATGATACAGGTCTAGATCAAATAAGCCGAACATGCCGACAAGCGAGCCCCCAGTTGATAAAGATCTCTCAGCGCGTCCAAATAGCCGATAACGAACTGGAATGGCAATTCATCCGCTCCAGCGGCGCCGGTGGCCAGCACCTCAACAAGGTCTCCACCGCGGCTCAGCTGATCTTCGACATTCGCCAATCCTCGCTGCCGGAGTTTTACCAGCAACGCCTGCTCGCCATGGCCGACCACCGCATCACCAAGAGCGGCAAGATCATCATCAAGTGTCAGGCCAGCCGCAGCCAGGATGCCAACCGTCAGACGGCATTGGAGCAGTTTATCGCCCTGGTGGCCAGCGTCGGCCACACCGCCAAGAAACGGGTCGCGACTAAACCTACCAAGACCAGCCAGCGCAGGCGGGTCGATAGCAAGAAACAGCGCGGCGCCACCAAGGCCCTCAGGCAGAAGCAGTTCTAATCCGTCCTCAATCTTTGCCTCATCTTGATTTTTGCTAACGAGACGCCAAAATCGCCGATAAGTGTGCTAAGTTGCAGGTATCTGACTTAAAAGACTGAATCCATAAGGTGTTGTGCATGAGTAAAGCGGTGAAAATTCTCCTGGTAAACGGCCCCAACCTCAACCTGCTGGGTCGACGCGAGCCCGGCCACTATGGTCATCACACCCTGGCGCAGATCGTCGAGCAGCTTAAGCTACTCGCTGCCGAGCATGGCGCCAGCCTGGATCATATTCAGTCCAACGCCGAACATGAGCTGATCGACGCCATACATCAGAGCGACGCCGACTTCATCATCATTAATCCGGCGGCCTTCACCCACACTAGCGTGGCCCTGAGAGACGCCCTGCTCGGCGTCGCCATCCCCTTCATCGAGGTGCACCTCTCTAACGTGCACGCCAGAGAGGCCTTCAGGCATCACTCCTACTTCTCAGACAAGGCGGTCGGCGTCATCTGCGGCCTGGGAGAACAAGGCTATCGCTACGCGCTGGACTCGGCCATCGCCCGCGTCAGAGCCGCTCAGGAGAAGTAGCCTGCCATGGATATTCGCAAGATAAAGAAACTGATCGAGCTGGTGCAGGCATCGGACATCACAGAGCTGGAGATCAAGGAGGGCGAGGAGTCGATTCGCCTCTGCCGCCAACCAGCCGTGCCCAGCGAGCAAAAGGCTGGCGTCACTCAAGCTAGCTCCTCCGGCGCAGGAGAACCGTCCGAGCAGGAAGATTATGATGAGGAGACGCTGCTGCGCTCCCCCATGGTGGGCACCTTCTATCTCGCCCCCGCGGTCGATGCCGCGCCGCTGGTCAAGTTGGGTCAGCGGGTCGAACAGGGCGAGCCTGTCTGCATCATAGAGGCGATGAAGATGATGAACCAAATTCAGGCACCTCACGCTGGCGTGGTGACTGCGATACTCTGCCAGAGCGGCGATGGCGTCGAGTTCGATCAGCCTCTAATGGTAATCGAATAATGATGATCAAATAGAGGCAGATCTAAATTCCAGGAGGCTAAGGTGACAGCTTTGATGCGTCGATTCGACAAGGTCCTGGTCGCCAATCGCGGCGAAATTGCCCTGCGCATCATACGCGCCTGTCGCCAGCTGGGCATAAAGACGGTCGCCGTCTACTCCAGAGCCGACAAAGATAGCGGCCACCAGAGGCTCGCCGACCAGCAGATCTGCATCGGCCCCGCCCCCGCCAAAGAGAGCTATCTCAACATCGCCGCCATCTTAAGCGCCGCCGATCTCGCCAGGGTCGATGCTATCCATCCGGGTTACGGCTTCCTGGCCGAAAACGCCGACTTCGCCCAGCAGGTAGTAGATAGCGGCTTTCACTTCATCGGCCCCAAGGCCGACACCATACGCCTGATGGGCGACAAAGTGAGCGCCATCGCCGCCATGAAGGCCGCAGGCGTGCCGACCGTGCCCGGCTCAGACGGCCTACTGGGCGATAATGAGGCCCAGAGCCTAGAGGTCGCGGCCCAAATCGGTTACCCGCTTATCATCAAGGCCACCGCAGGAGGTGGCGGTAAGGGGATGCGGGTCGTCGAGAATGAGGCCCAGCTGCTTGGGGCCATCGCACTCACCCGCCAGGAGGCCGAAGCCGCCTTCGGCAACGGCGGCGTCTACCTGGAGAAATATCTCACCCGGCCACGTCATATCGAGGTGCAGGTGCTCTGCGACCATCAGGGCCATTGCATCTCACTCGGCGAGCGTGACTGCTCGCTGCAAAGAGCGCAGCAGAAGGTGATTGAATCCGCTCCGGCGCCAGGGTTATCGCCCGAGCAGCGCCAACAGATAAGTGAGAGCTGCATCAAGGCCTGTCAGGCCATCGGCTATCGCGGCGCCGGTACCCTGGAGTTTCTCTATCAAGATGGCGAGTTCTACTTCATGGAGATGAATACCCGCATTCAGGTGGAGCACACCATCACAGAGATAGTCACCGGGGTAGACCTGTTAGTGCAGCAGCTCAGAGTTGCCCAGGGCGAGCCCCAGGCCTTAAAAGAATCGTTAATTCAGCCTCAGGGCCACGCCATCGAGTGCCGCATCAACGCCGAAGACCCCGCCAGCTTCGCCCCCTCTCCCGGGAGAATAGACAGGCTCGTGGTGCCTGGCGGCCTGGGGGTGCGCTGGGAATCTCACCTGTCCCCCGGCGCCAGTGTGCCGCCCTATTATGACGCCATGATCGCCAAGCTGATCACCTGGGGCGACGACAGAGCCCAGGCGATTGCCCGCATGCGCACCGCACTGGATGAGCTGGTGATCACTGGCGTTAAGACCAATGTGCCCCTACTCAGGGCGCTGCTGGTCGATCCTAAGGTGCAGCAGGGAGAGACCTCGATTCACTATCTGGAAGAGACCTTCTTGCCTGGACGATAAATGTCTGGAAGCTAAGTGCCTGGAAGATGAGTGCCCAGGCTTCAATGCCGACGCTAATGCCAACAACCGCTAATGCCAACAACCTAAGCTACCAGATATTTTTCGATATCCACCTCGTCTATCTGCTCCGGCGCCAGATAACGCTCGGCGTACTCCAGATAGATGCCGCTGGTGAGAAACAGCTTAAACACCTCACCATCCACGTGGCTGTCCAGCACCATCTTATGCAAAATATCGATGGCGACGCTCAGCGGCTTGGCCTTCTTGTAGGGCCTGTCGGCGGCGGTGAGCGCCTCGAAGATATCCGCCAGCACCAGGATGCGCTCGGGTATCGACAGCTGCTCGCCGGTAAGCTTTCTCGGGTAGCCGGTCCCCTTCAGCGTCTCGTGATGGGTGGAGGCATAACGGGGCACACGGGCCAGCTCTGGCGGGAATGGCAGGTTCTCCAGCATCTTGATGGTGCTGGTAATGTGCTGATTGATCTTGAATCTGTCTTCGTCGGTCAGGGTGCCGCGAGAGATGCTGAGGTTATAGATCTCGCCCTGATTGTAGAGCGCTTCGGGTACCGTCATCTTGATGCCAAACTTAGGGTCGAACAGCTCGGGGCGGTGACGGGCGATCACATGCTGGGGCTTATCGGCCAGCAGCTGCTCTGTCACCGGCAGACTGACCTCGGCGGAAAATTCAGGGTAATTCAGCTCCTCCACCGGCGACAGGCCGAGACGATCGTCGAAGTGGCGCTGCCAGGTGATTTTAGCCAGGGCCTTCAACCTGTCGATATCGGCCTGCTCCATAAACTCGCCGCCCACGTTGGCCCCGGCGATAAAGGCGAAATCCTCCGTCAGCTGCTCGCGGCGCCGCTCAAGCTCAGCTCTATGCTCGGACTCATGTTCTGGATCTGCCTGGCACTGCTCGAGACAATGGATCTCGGCATCGCGCCACAGCACCTCGAAGCGCATGCGCACCTCATGGATGCGGTTGTAGATCAACTCCAGCTTGCTGCCCTTATCCACGATATGCTCAGGCGTGGTGATCTTGCCGCAGTCGTGGAGCCAGGCGGCGATGCGAAACTCCCTGTGCTCATCGGCGTTCTTGAAGCGAAATTCCTTGAAGGCGGGCAGATCCGACTTGGCCGCATACTCGGCCAGCATCAGCCCCAGCTCGGGCACCCGGTTACAGTGACCTGCGGTGTAGGGAGATTTGTCATCGATCGCCTGAGCGATCAACTTGATGAAGGCGTCCATCAGTGCCTTGTGATCCTGCTCGTGCTGGCGAATCGACTCGGACATATCCACCAGGGAGATCGCCAGCTCATCGATCTCCTTGATATAGGAGTCCACCTTGGTCACCTCGTCATAGCGGCGGAACTTCACCTTGAGGTTTTCCAGCGCCAACAGTTTTATCGGTGAGATGATGGGGGAGGCAAACACCCAGGAAAACGGCAACGCCAGCAGCAAGCAGAGGCCTGTGATGGCAATCGACTTCTTCACCTTATCCAAGCTAGAGGCCAGCAGCATCTCCTGGGGCACCAGAATGGCAAAAAACTCCTGCTCGGCGGCGTGACTTCCGAGCGGCGAAACATAGACAAAACTGGGCTCGCCATTGAGCGTGATGGCGACAAGCTGCTTCTGCCGGCCGGGGTCGGCAGCGATATCGAGCAGCGCCTTGTAGGGCACAGTGCCCTGCACATTGGCTGGGGCCACCTGCTGCCCCTCGGCAAACCATTTGTTACGTAGTGCCCGCACCTGCCCTGGGCTGATCTGGGCGATCGCCCTGTCGATCAGTGCGATGACGTCGGCGTTCTCCGGGTGCATCACTATGCTCAGCCCGGCGTGAATGTCGATGGGGGCGTAATCCAGATCCTCGTGAAACTGTAGATCGTCGATAAAGTACTGCTGCGCCGTGTAGTGCAGCACTATGCTGTTATCAATGGCCGCAAACACCCGCCCCTCTTTCACCGCCTGCAGTATGCCCCGGGTCGATGACACCTCGACCACCTCGATCTCGGGAAAATACTGTCTGATGATGGGGATGATCGACCAGCCCTTGGGAATGGCCACCCGCCTGCCCGCCAGCTGGGCCACATGCTTTATCGGCGCCTGATCCGGCCCTGTCACGGCGGCGAAGGGCATGCTCAGAAAGGGCTGACTAAAGACCCCAAGCGATTGATTGGCCTCGCTGTTCAGCACAGAGTGCAGCAGGTTGATCTCCCGCGCCTTGAACTTGTCGACAAATTCCGGCCAGGTGAAGCCATTGTTATAGTTGATGGTTAGCCCCGTCATCTCGGCCACTAGATTAAGCACGTCTATGCTGTAGCCCATGGGGCGGCCGGCCACGGCAAAGTCGATCGGCGGCCAATCGGTCTCGTTAGAGGCGATAAGCGCCGGGGTATTGGCCACCAGCGCCTGCTCCTCTGGGGTCAAGGCCAGCGGCTTAGCCATGGGAATCTCCCCCTGAGTCGCCTGCAGACGATTGGAAGCTACCAGGGCGCCACTGGCGCGGTAGACATAGACCTCGCGCCCATCTTGAGCATCTCCCCTACCCAGCTGCGCCAGATAGTCATCCAGGCTCGACAGGGCCACATCCACCGCCAACACGGCATCGCTACCCGGCAGGCGGATCGAATAGGTGATCCCCGGCGCCTGCAGGTTCTGAAACAGGTAGGGCTCTGTCTTAAACACCTTGTCAGGGCGGGCGTCGATAAACCAGGGGCGGATGCTGGCGTCGTAATCCGTGGGCTCCATTCGGCTGGCGCGCTGATTAAAGTCGGCGTCTAAGTAATGAAAGGCGCGGATACGCCCCTGACCCTTACCTTGAATGCTGATGATCACCCAGCGATCTTCCAAGGAAGCCTTGAGCTGCCGTCGCACTATAGGATGGGCATCGAGATTCACCAGCTCGAACAGATCCCCATCAGGGCTGCCGAGATAGATGGCGTAGATAAACCTGGCCGAGCGCATCGCCTGGCTAAACACCTGCTTGGCCTCTTGGCTCAGCCCCATGGGCGTGTACAGGCCCTCGAAGTTAGCCACCAGCTTAGTGGTGTTGATCGCCTGGTTGTCGAGCTGATTCAGGTAACTGCCTGTGCTGTCGGCGCTCTGATTGTAGAGCTTGAGGCTGGCCTCGGTGGCCAGACGCTGGCTGAAATAATACTGCAGGCCGATGGCCACCACGGCGGTGAACAGGGTGGCGATGATAAAGGTGCCCACCACGGTAACGCGTATGGTAAGCCGCTTGGGTTTGGCTAAGGTGAGGCCCAGCATGCGGTGTCCTTTTCCCATGAGTATCCGACCCAATGAGTATAGTCAGAGATCCGCATGCCCCACGCTTAAAGTGAATTAACTCCCTAAAAAATCACAGATTAGGGGCTTTTCTTGCGCCAGGACTCGGGCAACTCCACCTGCTGCCACAGCTCCTGACACAGCTGCTCTCCCTGATGCCAGTTGCCCTGCTTTATCCAAGTCACTAAGGCATCGCCCACTTGAGGATAGTCGATAGGCTCTGGCTTGGAAGCCCGCAGCCAACGCTTAACCGCCGCGGGGTCGAGCCACTTCATGCTCTCGGCCGCCCCCAGCAGTTCCAGCGCCGCCACATTTGACAGCTGCTCGAACTGACCGTGTAGCGGCTTCACCAGCAGCTTCTTACCCAGGGTTAGCGCCTCACTCGCCAGCTCGAAACCGGCGCTGGCGATCACCCCACCGCACTGGGCCAACCTGGCCTTGAAGCCCTCGCGGTTAAAGCCAGACCAGATCACGTTGTCGGCGCACGCCGCAGGCGCGCCGGAGCCGTGAAAGACGTAGAAGCGATACTCGCTAAAGTCTTTGAGCAGCTGATGGATATCCTCAGGCGACTCGAACGGCAGATAGACCAGAATATCGTGGGAGTTATAGGCCACCGCCTCGCTCACCTCCACGAAGGGTGGCAGCAGGGGGAAGCCGAAGTGGTGCCAGTGGCAGCCAAGCGCCCTATCGACCGGGGCAAAGTAGTTAAGCAACATCTGATTAAACCAACCATTGCCCACCTTAGGCACATCATATTGCAGCGCCGCCTGATGGCTCACCCCGATAGAAGGCACCCCCTGAATGCGCGCCGCCCAGGCAGAGACGGGCTCGAAGTCGTTAAGCACCAGGTCGTAACCGCTGAGATCCAGGCCGCGCACATCCTTCACCAGGGCGCTCACCGAGTTCTGCAGCGCCGTCTTGGCGATGCTGACGCAGCCATTTTGGGTCGCGAAGGTTAATCCGGCCTGGGTGCGATACTCGCCGAAACACTGCATGTCGAAGTAGCGCTGACTGTCACGTCCCGAGAAGAAGAAATCGACATCGACCTGCTGATTTTTAAAGGCTTTTGCCATGACTCTGGCACGACTAAGATGGCCATTCCCTGTGCCTTGCACGCCGTAAAGAATACGCATGTTTGTGCTGACTCCTGCTAGTGATTTATTGACCGACGAGAGGTAATGCCAGGTAGCAACTCGTCACGCCCAGAAGGGCACCAGCCAGAATATCCAGCGGGTAATGCACGCCCAAGATGATACGCGAAACACCGATAGCCGTGGCCCAAGCGAAGGCGAGCCAGGCGAAAGTGGGATAACACCAGGCGATGGCACTGGCCATCACGAATGCCGCAGCCGTGTGGCCCGATGGCAGGCTGAACTTGTCTGACGGCTCGAAGGTCAGCATCAGACCGTTGCCGCCGGGCAGCGACTGATGGCAGGGGCGCGTGCGCCGAATGCTGTTCTTCAGCACCAGATAGAGGGGCAACTCTATGATGAAGGCGGTGAGCGCCGCATTGAACAGTGTCTCACCGCGCCCATCGAGCAGCTGTAGGAGCACACACAGATAGAGGTAATATGGTCCGTCGCCCGTGGCCGAGATGACTCTGGCCTTAGGATTTAGACGGTAAGCCACGCCATAGGCGTTGATCGCGGCAAAGGCCTGACGATCTAGCTTAGCTAAGGTCTGAAACATAAAAGGCTCCGGATCATGATGATATGATCAGGAGCCTAAAAACTCGCTATGACGCCTAGGTGACATCTAGCCTAAATATTTATGACAGCAAAGCTCGGCAGACACTAGGCCTCGGCGGTTTTACCCACCTGAGTCTTGGCACGGAACAGCTTCACTAGGTGATAGACGTTGATACAGGCAACAAAGGCATTCATGCCGGCAACCGGCCAGGCCGAGATGTAGATCCCGTAGATCACAAACAGTGCACAACCGGTAAAGTTAAGACATCTTAGCCAAACTATATCTTTCATCATCAAAGAGATAGCCACCATTACTGAGGCGGAATAGCCAATTAGTTCAATTGTGTTTGAAGCTTCCATAAGGCACCTTCTTAAGGCCCTCTGCCATCCATAAGCTAACTGGGGGATCCGTGCCCCTAAAGCAAGTTAAAGTTAAGTTAATCGTTACTGCCTACATGCTAACAAATTTAGCCCCAGCTTGTAATTAAAATACGTTATTTAATGACCTTGGTCATGTTTTTTGCACAATAAGAAAGCAATGTAAGAAAGATTACAACAAGTTAGCCAAACGCCGCTATTATCGCCAATAGCGTGAGTTATAACGCTTTTCTTTTTAAGAATCCCTTATATACTGGCTGGTAACAATATATTGCTGATTTATCCCAGTAAAATGCCTCTCTACAGGAGTATGACTTATGGAATACAACACCTCAGAACTTTGTGACACTTACATTGATGTGGTCGATGTTGTTGAACCCATGTTCAGTAATTACGGTGGTTGTAGCTCTTTCGGCGGTTCAATTAGCACCATTAAATGCTTCGAAGACAATGGATTAATCGCTGAAGTGCTGCAACAGGATGGTGAAGGCAAAGTACTGCTGGTCGATGGTGGCGGATCTCTGCGCCGCGCCTTGATCGACGCGAGCATCGCCGAGATCGCCGTGGCAAATAACTGGGAAGGCATTATCGTTTATGGTTCGGTGCGCGATGTCGACGCACTGGAAGATCTGGACATAGGCATCCAGGCCCTGGCCTCTATCCCTGTGGGCGCAGACGGCCACGGCGTGGGCGAACTGGAGATCCCGGTTAACTTCGGCGGCGTCACCTTCCTGCCAGCCGACCATATCTACGCTGACAACACAGGCATCATCCTGTCACCCGAGCCACTAGATATCGATTAAGCAGATGCCCGAAATGGCATGATGATTTTGGCTTGGCTGTTTAGGCTAGATAAGTTAGCCCTAGCCTGAAAGCAAAAAGGACGACCATGAGTCGTCCTTTTTTGTGGCCTATCGATGGCCCCTTGTCTCTGCAGCCACTTCTGCTAGTTATTGTTTCAACCGGGCTAGCTGCTTAAGGGCATGTTGATTGTGCGGCAAAAACTCGAGTACTTTTTCGTAATGAGCTATCGCTTCAAGCTTATTGCCAAGCGCAGCATAGGTTTCAGCTAGGCTATCATAGGCATTGGCATAGTCGGGAAACAGATGAACATTGAGCTTAAATATCTCTAATGCCTTTGCTAGGTCATTTTTAGCCACATAGCGATAGCCCAAAAGGTTGACTTCTTGCACATCAAACTGTGCACTTGCTTTCATTTTATCTGCTAAAGCAATGGCTTGGTTAAAGCCCTGTGTTTTCATTCCTTGGAAAAGTGTGAATAAGTCTTTTGACAATCCCCAACCATTTTCAGCTTTCATCTCAGGGTAATAAAAGCCTGCAATTTCATCGATGAAGAATATAGGTAAGCTACCTAACTTATTGGTTAATACAATGATGGTTAAGTTATCTTCAGGATAAATCACCATTGAAGTGGCATCGCCACCACTGGCACTCACTGCCGGATGCTGTTCTCGTCCAATCGTCTGCCAGCCAAGGGCATAGCCATTTTCTAAATTACTAAAGCCTGCGGTTTGACCATTATTTAAACGAGTAGGTGTCCACAACTCTTTAAGGAGCTCCTTATCGAGCAATTTTTGTTGTTGCAGCGCTATCGCGTAATTAGCAAGCTCGGTCGCGGTTGCACTCATACCCGCCGCGGTTCTAAAGAAGGGGTCGTAAGTAATTTGTACTGTCTGAAACTTTCCCTGATTATCAGCAAAATAGGGACGAGCCTGATTGGGAACTATGGATTCAGTATGGGCAAAACCTGCCGCCAAGGTGATAGGCATATCTAGCTTAGCTAACTGATTTTGCTGAATATAGTTGGCAAACGGCTGGCCCGATAACTTATCAATAATTTTACCCAACAAGATATAACCTGTTTGGTTATATTCAAAACGGGTATTGATTTCATAACGCATAGGTAAGGTAAGTACTTCCTGCCACGCCGGTTCGGGTTGACCATTGGCAATTAAATCAACCCAATGACCATTTAATATCTTGGGTAGACCAGAGGTATGGCTTAGCACCTGGCGGATAGTTAGTGGTTGCCACGCTTTAGGCAAATCATCTAAATGCTTTGAAAGCGGATCGTTGACCGATAACTTGTTCTCTGCGGCAAGTTGCATAATAGCAACACCGGTAAAGGCTTTCGTCATCGAATAAATGGGAAAAGGGGTATGGTTTTTTACTGTGACGTGATCTTGCAAGTTTGACAGACCATAGCTGGCTTTTTTTATCAGCTTATTGTCTTTGACGACTGCCAGCTGTAATCCGGGAATATTGGCTGTGCGCATTTTCTCCAACAGAAAATCGTCTATTTCATCGGCTTTTACCTGTGAGAGTCCACCGATCAGTAATAGTGTGCTTAATGAGACAACATGTAAGCGGAGACGAATGTTTTTCCTAAACATCAGAACAGGATTTCCTTAATTGTAATCGTTGAGATAAAACACCCTTTATAGCGCTTGATAAGTAGCAAAAGTATAAGGTGCAGGGTATGACACCCGAAGTGAGTTATCTAAATTAGCTTCGAGTGATAGTGCGCATAGTCTACCGATATTTACCCTAATGACAATTACTTAGGTATTGCACTGTCACCCGAGCCGTTAGACATAGATCAAGCTGACGCCGAAATCGGCTGAGAGATTTAAGCTTGGAAATTTCGCTCGACGTACGGCTTCGCCGCGAAACTCTTGGGTATAGGCCTTGGTTCTTTTCTTTGTCGTCATGAGACACCTCTTTCTGACTATAGAAGGTGTCTACTTTTTTTGGGTAAGTCCTTACAGATAACGCCCGCAAAGTTTTCGAACAATTTAAGGCAATTCTTATCCGCCAGGTTTTACAGGCTGTTAACCATTCCTACCGCCCAATCTCCCCAAGCCTGTGTTTTAAAACCAGTATTCATTGCTACGGTGAGAACCAAAAATAACCCAAATGATAATAGTGTACTAATGTAAATACGACTTTTAATCTTCCAGTCATATGCCATAAGGGTCACGTAGATTAAAAACATCAACACAAACATTGAATAACCCGGTAATGCCAATAAATGGGTAAATCGATTAAGACCCTCTGGCATCAGTTGGATAGCTGCGGCAACCATAAATCGTTTATGGTGGGCTGGATTGCTAATATTTAGAATGCCCAAAATATAGAGAGCTAAGAAAATTAGCCATTGGAGCAAAGTTCCACCTAAAAAGCCTCCCGCTCGAATTCTAGCTTGGGCATCTTCAGGATTAAATATGCCAAAATCTGTTAGGCGTTGATAGAATTCAAGCGCCATCATTGGGCCAGTAATCAATATTGCAATTACTAGAAGAAGACTGAGTTTCCCTAAGTTTTTGTGAGCGGAATAACGACCTGCACCAGATAATTGTATCTGATTTAATAGTAATAAATACCATGCCACACTGAATGCACCATGTAACCCGGTCACTAGAGAAATTCGACCTAGGACGTCAGGGTTGGAAATCCAATTAGACGCGAAGCCACCGAACAGTAAGAAAGTGATGAAAAGTGAGAAAAACCAAAAAAATCTCGTCTCACGACGATAAGCGTTAGGTATAACAACGTTCACTATGTTTAATGCCTTGTCCATGGTATTCCAATTTTTCCTAATCTAGAACATTCTCAATCGGCGTAATAAGTCCTTAGCCCCAATTAACTAAGCAGGAGCGCAAGCCAAGCTTTTTTCGTCCTATTGAGTAAATTGTTATGTGCTTACCACTCGAACACCTTCGGATTCTAGACGCACGGTTAATAGCCTTTTTGCTAAAGGGTGCAACTTAGCTTGATCTATAGATTTTAATCTGCGTTTTCCCAAGCGTTTATCAAGCATTGCAAGGGACTGAATTAAAGGGTCTTCAGAAGATATTGACTCATCAATAGTAAGATCGTGCACGAAACTCCAGCAGGCCTCATAAGCATCTTGCCTTGATAGTTCACCGTATTCCATTTCTCCGTAAGACTTTTTCTGGTTCGCAGAGACATGCTCTGGAATTGGTGAGTCAGTAACCCACCGTCCATCCTTAAGATAGTAATTACCAGCGGCACGATTCCAGAATGCTCTTGTACAGAAATTAGCGATAATTTCCTTATCAAGGGTTAGCCAAGCGTGACCACAAGTACAATTACCATATCTTGTGCTGAAAATAGCAACTCTCCCGCTAAGGGATTGAGAAAACTTGTCTTCTACCAGCGATTTCAACTTACTCCATTTCACTGATAACCCCCTTTAAGCACATAAAACTTTAATAATTGGCTGGTGCAATGCGCCAGTCCCAAGGAGCCAGCCTTGGCTGGCAAAGTAAACTTGAACAACTTGTTATATAGCATTTGCCGCCAAGTATACATTTATAGAGCTCAATACAGATTCAATATCGGTTGGCTCAAAGCGCTCTAAAAACACTTGTTCCCCCAAGTTTTCTATAGCAATTGCAGCTTGATAACAAGCCGAAGGATTAGACTTTTGCGCGGATTTCATAACTGAAAAATATAGGTTTTTATACTGATTCGCATAGGTCTTTCCCAGCACAAACAAAGCGGTTGAGAGCAGTTGAGCATCTGATTCAATTTTATTTTCGATATATTCAGCGATTAATCTGGAGATTTCATCAATATCCATATGTACGATAGGAGAACCAATTAGCCTAGATTGAATAAAATCATCATCAACTCCTCGATGTTTATCGAAGATACATAGAGAATCAAGAAGATAATCGTTATCTATTTTCACGCTTTATAATACCTCACACACAGGATTGGTAAAGTTGACTTGTTATGCTTAGCTTTTTGATTGAGCATGTTTAATTCTTTCCTTTGCAGCTTCAAGCGCGCCTTCTGGCCATACATCAACTTGGCTGTCATCTTTCATATATTCGTCAGTGAATATTTGGCTGAACCACACCGGATCACATTCACCTGAATCCGATTTAAAATGCTCACGATTCCGATACCATAAATCAAGTATGGCGACATCGATATTGCTTGATAAGTGAAGTATTTCCTCAATTACTGAATGCCATTCTGACGCCTGAGTGTTAAATATTTTTTGAATATTCATACTCTGAATAGAATCAGATTTCTCTTTGGGTAGATACCCTATGACATCTTGGATGTATGCCTCTAAAAACAGGTATATCGGGTTTTCACCATATCTAGGATGATCTTGGATACTCACAGTTTCTCCTTGTGCGCTAGCTGTGGCATAAAGAATGACCACCAAAAATATTGCTCTAGTCATATGAAGTCTAACGCCTAGTTAATGGGCAAAATTGTGTTGGCTAAAATGTGAAGTGGAGCGAAACTAAGCCAATGTAATTTTATCTACTATTAAACAGCTTGCTATGAGCCATTCAGCATCGGTTCTAGATTAAAGTGCAAAATAGTCTCGCACTGGTTCCAGGCCCAGTAATCATCACCGTAATGTATAGTTACTGAAGACTCTCTCAACAGCTCTTGTGAAATACAAAAGCCATTAACTGACTCAGTGCCTCCCTCATCAATTTCCACACAGATTGTTTCTACATCTTCTGCTAAAGAAAATTTTGAGGCCAATAAAAATAACAAAATCAGATACTTTTTACCCATATTTTGCCTCATAATATTTTATTAGCGCACCTGCGCATTTACCCCATCAGACCGGTAAAAACACTCTTAACTAACCAGCTGTATTCCAAAGAACTTATCAGCTTTCAATTCAAGACACCATCCTGAAAAACGCGGACGAACACGGACTTAAAATCACCCAAAACTCACATAATTTAAATACGACTGAATGCTTGTCTACTATGCCGCCAAATCGAAGAAGCGTTAGATACCGAGTGCAGATACACTAGTGAGCTTCCGTGACAGGGCCAAAAATGTTCCCTACATTTTTTGGCATTCCCTAACATCCACGTAGGTCAGATGCCGTCGACGAGCCTCCACGGATGACTCTCTTTGTAATAAAGAATCGGCATGTAGCAGATATATCTACACATATGCCCACCGCAGGTGTTAAGTTGCCATGAAGGTGCGATCTTCAAACTCCCTTCCAACAAGCATTCAGCTAAACGCTACAGTTGGAAAAAACGAGAAAGCTAGCCCATCCAATTAAAGCCAAATCGAAGAGACGTTAGATACCCAGTGTAAACACGATTTTGGCCCTCGGCGGCAGGGAAGCCGCCGCGGAGCGTATAGGGACATATTCACAGCGAGCCAAAATAGTGTTTGCACGTAAGCCCACCGCAGGTGATTGATTGCCATGAAGGTACGCCCCTCAAACAACCATCCGACACCTATGCCGCAACGGGCCTAACATTCGAATCCCATCACCAGTTGCTCAAACTGAATCCCCCAAAATCTAATCCAAAAAACTGAAATTTGTGCAGCCCACAAAAAAATCAAACTTTTCTAAATTTTATCCATTAAAATTACCCCACCTTTGCATCAACAACAAAAAACAGAACCCATAATGCAAACCCTAATTCCATTTACCGCCGAGCGTTGCCAGGGCTTTGTCGCCAAGCGCGAGGGCGAAACCAAGATAGGCCAGACAATTCATTGTTATGAGGGCAAGACACCGCTCGGCGAGCAGCTGGCAAAGGCCAAGGCCGACGGGGTGCGCTTCGTCATCTTAGGCATAGGCGAAGATATCGGCCCCAGGGCCAACCTGGGACGCGGCGGCGCCGTCGATGGCTTCGAGGCCGCCATGGCGCAGTTTTGTAACTTCCAGTCGAATCAGTTTCTCGACGGCGGCCACTGCCTGGTGCTGGGGCAGATCGCCACAGACGATCTACAGCTGCCGGAGGGCCGCAGCGCGCAGGCCCTGAGGGACAATGTCGACAAGCTAGATGAGCGGGTAATCGAGATAGTCGGCGAGATCATGGCGGCCGGCCTAGAGCCGATTGTGATCGGCGGCGGGCATAACAACGCCTATGGCCTCTTGATGGCCACCAAGCAGGCGACAGGAAAAATGGTAGCGGCGGTTAACTTAGACCCCCACTCAGACTTTCGCCCGCGAGAGGGCCGCCACAGCGGCAATGGTTTCAGCTATGCCGCCGCCAGCGGCGCCTTGGGACACTATCATGTGCTGGGGCTACATGAGCTGAAAAACAGTCAGCAGACCCTGGAGCAGCTAACGGCCTTCGGCGGCAAGTGGCACACGCTACAGGCTATCTGGGTCAGACGCGAGACAAGCCTGGAGCAGGCGCTCAAGACGATAGTCGAGGACCTCAACGCCAGCGATCTGCCGGTGGCGCTGGAACTGGATCTCGACGCCATCACTAACATGCCCAGCAGCGCCTCGACCGCGGCGGGGATCCCCCTACTCGACGCCCTCTATTATGTGAATCAGGTGGCCAGCAAGACGCCAGCCGCTTACCTGCATCTGGCCGAGGCGGCGCCAAGCTGTCACGTGGCGGGTGTCGAGGCCGGTCGCCGGGAGACGGGCCAGAGCATCGGCGAGCTGATCTACGCCTATATCCAGGGACGACTGGCACAACATCCCCTGGGGTAAGTCACTCTGCGCATTTGGCATATTGCTAATATTGTGCTGTAATGCGCTCCTCGTTTTTGAAACTCTGGTTGAAACTCTGCGCTATCACGCATTTTTCAATTAATTGTGCACGGATTATTTACATCGATCACAGAGTGATAGACCAATGATTCAGCAAACTGAGTCAATCACTTACACTCGCGGTTAACAGCAGCAATAAACAGGAAGCCAGTAATGTCAGAGGGCAGCTCAAACAGTACCCACTTTGGATATAAGACGGTCGATGCTGAGAAGAAAGCAGACCTAGTGGCCGACGTCTTTCACTCGGTCGCCGCCAAATACGACATCATGAACGATGTCATGTCCTTTGGTATTCACCGTCTGTGGAAGCGTTTTACCATAGAGAGTGCGGGTGCGCGTCCGGGCATGAAGGTACTGGATCTCGCCGGTGGCACAGGCGACCTAACCGCCAAGTTTTCCCATATCGTGGGTAACACGGGTCAGGTGACCCTGGCCGACATCAACGATTCCATGCTGAAAGTGGGCCGCGAGAAGCTGCGTAACCGTGGCGTTGTGGGTAACGTCAACTATGTGCAGGCAAACGCCGAGGCGCTGCCTTTCCCAGACAACCACTTCGATATCATCACCATCGCCTTCGGCCTGCGTAACGTGACCGACAAGGATGCGGCGATCCGCTCTATGCTGCGCGTGCTTAAGCCAGGCGGCAAGCTGCTGATCCTCGAGTTCTCTAAGCCACAGCACGACCTGATGCGTAAAGTCTACGATCTCTACAGCTTCAAGATACTGCCTAAGATGGGCGATATCATCACTCAGGATGCCGGCAGCTATGAGTATCTGGCCGAGTCTATCCGCATGCATCCGGATCAGGAAACCCTTAAAGGAATGATGGTAGATGCCGGATTCGAGCAGGTGGAATACACCAATATGACAGACGGTATCGTCGCCCTGCACAAGGGTTACAAGTTCTAATATTGGTTCGAATAGCGATCTTTATATCGAAAGAGGCCCCGCAAAGTCGGGGCCTTTTTGTTGTCGCCTTTTTGTTGTCGCCTACTTTGGCCGCCTCGCCGCAATCTCACTGAATAAATGACATTTTTACCTAGCCCTTTTGTCGCCAGTTTAGTGTAGAATAGCGTCACCTTTGCGCCGTCATCAGTTGATGATGAGCCCAGCAGCCAACGATTCTCAGGTCTTAGGTAACGCATGAAACGTGAAATTGCATTGCTGATCTGTGCGGCCCTCGAAACCGCACTCAAAAAAGTGACTCAGCAGTCTCCCGGCGCCTACGCCAAACTCCACAACCTGCAGGGGCGAGTACTCTGCCTCGAACTCAGCCAACTGGGCTGGCCCATCTACCTGTTGTTTGCCAAAGAGATTCAGGTCTTTAGCCAGTATGATGGCGAGGTGACCACCAAGGTGTATGCCGATCTGACCACCTTCTATAAGCTCACCGAAGGCGCCAACCTTACCGAGCTGATCAAGCAAGACAAGCTGACCCTTGAAGGGGATCTCAACCTGCTACAGAGCTTTAGCCACTTCATGCAGCAGGTGGAGTTCGATTTCGCCGAGCCTCTGTCGAGTTACATAGGCGATGCGCCGACTCACCTACTCACCGAGGGCGCCAAGCAGCTGAAACAACAGCTGAGTCAGGTACTGAGCAAGAGCTGGGATCATATGGGCCAGCTGGCCACAGAAGAATATCGCCTGAGCCCTCACAAGATAGAACTTGTTCATTTTAGTGATAGAATCGAGCAACTTGAGGCCGATACCAACGCCTTAAGCCAACGGATTGAGCGACTCATAAACAAGGCAAACAGCAACAGATGACAATCAAAAGCATGCGGCGCGCATACCAAGTCGTAAAGACGGTGCTTCAATATGGTCTGGATGATCTTATCCCCGCTAAGCTCAAACCCTGGTATTTCAGGCTGCTACGCTGGAGCTTCTTCTGGTTAACCAACCAACATAAAGACAAGGTGGGCGGCGAGCGTCTCAAGCTGGCGATGCAGGAGCTGGGCCCCGTCTACATCAAGTTCGGCCAGATGCTGTCGACCCGTCGGGATCTGCTCAGCGACGAGTGGGCCGAAGAGCTGGCCATGTTGCAGGACAGGGTGCCGCCCTTCGATTCCGCCATCGCCCGCGCCCAGATAGAGGCCGAACTCGGGGCGCCCATAGAGACCTATTTCGATAACTTCGACGACACCCCGCTGGCCTCTGCGTCCATCTCCCAGGTACATACCGCCACCCTCAAGTCTAACGGCGAAGAGGTGGTGCTCAAGGTGCTCAGACCCAATGTTGAAGAGAAAGTCCACGCCGACCTGCTACTGATGACCCAGAGTGCCCAGGTGCTGGAAACTCTGCTTGGCCACGGCAACCGTCTGCGCCCCGCCGAGGTGGTAGAAGATTATCGCACCACAATCGAAGGTGAACTCAACCTCAAGCTCGAGGCCCTCAACGCCATCAAGCTCAGAAACAACTTCGTCGACTCGGGCGCCCTCTACATCCCTAAGATGTATGAAGAATTTTGCTTTACCCGCCTCATCGTCATGGAGCGCATCTATGGCGTACCCGTATCCGACAGGGCGGCGCTGGAAGCCCAGGGCACTAACCTTAAGCTGCTGGCAGAGCGCGGCGTCGAGCTCTTCTTCACCCAAGTATTTCGCGACAACTTCTTCCATGCCGACATGCATCCCGGCAACATCTTTGTCAGTACCGAGCATCCGGAAGATCCCTTCTACATAGGGCTGGACTGCGGCATCATGGGCACCCTCACCGAGCAGGATAAGCGCTACCTGGCGGAGAACTTCCTCGCCTTCTTCAACCGCGACTATACCCGTATCGCCCAGCTCTATATCGAGTCGGGCTGGGTGGCGGCCGACACAGATCTAGTCGCCTTCGAGCAGGCGATCAAGGTGGTGTGCGAGCCCATGTTTAACAAGCCTTTAGATGAGATCTCCTTCGGCCATGTGCTGCTGGAGCTGTTTCGCACCGCACGCCGTTTCGACATGGTGGTGCAGCCACAATTGGTGCTGCTCGAGAAGACCCTGCTCTATATCGAAGGCCTGGGACGTCAGCTCTATCCTCAGCTGGATCTCTGGCAGACGGCCAAGCCTTTCCTGGAAAGCTGGATGGCGGAGCAGATGGGGCCTCTGGGCATGGCGAAGAAGATCAAGAAGCAGTTCCCCTACTGGACAGATAAGCTGCCTGAGCTGCCTGAACTTGTCTATGACAACCTGAAGATGGGTAAAAACTTCGTCAACAGTCAGAATCAGCTGCTGGATCGCTACCTGAAGCAGCAACAAAAAGCCCATAAAAGCAACTACCTTTTAATCACATCAGCAGTTTTAGTGATCTGTGGCAGTATTTTATTTTCCCAAAACGCTACACTATGGGCCTCTTATGCTTGTATCGGCATCGGCGCAACCTTGTGGTTACTCGGATGGCGATCTAGACCAAAGAATCGCAAATTTTAGCTAGCACTAAATAACCAAAGGGTCATAATAGGACCAGTATTACATCAAGAGGAAAGTTACATGGGTGGCATCAGTATTTGGCAACTTCTTATCATTGCTTTAATCGTTGTTTTGCTTTTCGGAACTAAGAAATTGCGCTCTCTAGGTGGTGACCTCGGCGGTGCTGTTAAAGGCTTCAAGAATGCTATGTCTTCTGAAGATGAGAAGAAGGCTATCGAAGACACCAGCGCAGAAAAAACAGCTCAGACTGAAGAGAAAAAGACTGAGTCCAAGGATAAAGAACAGGCGTAATTCCTTATGTTCGACGGTATCGGCTTTATGGAGCTGCTGTTGATTGGTGTTTTGGGGCTGGTCGTACTCGGCCCCGAAAGACTACCGGTCGCGGTGCGCTCAATTACAGGCTGGATTCGTGCCATGAAGCGCATGGCTAACTCGGTAAAAGACGAGCTGGAGCAAGAGCTTAAAATTGAGCAGCTGCACGCAGATCTTAAGAAGGCAGAAAGCCAGGGGCTAAAGAACCTCTCCCCCGAGTTACAGGATTCAATCGATCAATTAAAAGAAGCAGCCCAATCTGTTAATCGTCCCTATAAGGTAGAAGATATTGCCACTGGCAGCGAACCCGCCAGCAGCGAGGCGAAACCTGCAGAGACCACGACAGCCAAGGCCAGCAATTCAACCGAAAAATCTGACGGGTAGTTCATGTCGCAACAGCAGCCGTTAATCAGCCACTTGCTTGAGTTACGCAACAAGTTGCTCAAAGCCATTGGCAGTGTCCTCCTGGTCTTTATCTGCTTAGTCTATTGGGCAAATGATATCTATCACTACATGGCCACGCCGCTTATGCAGGCGCTACCCGAGTCCAGTAGTATGATTGCGACCGATGTGGCCGCGCCCTTTTTTGCTCCCTTTAAACTAACGCTGATCCTGGCGTTTTTTATCGCCATTCCCTATGTCTTGTACCAGATCTGGTCCTTTATCGCGCCAGGCCTCTACAAGCATGAGAAGCGTCTGATGGTGCCGCTACTGGCCAGTAGTACCATACTCTTCTACCTGGGTATCGCCTTCACCTACTACATAGTATTTCCCGTGGTGTTTGGCTTCTTCACCAGCGTGGCCCCCGAAGGGGTGCAGGTGGCGACCGATATCAGCAGCTACCTGAGCTTCGTGCTCAAGCTGTTCTTCGCCTTCGGTCTGGCGTTCGAGATCCCTATCGCGGTGATCTTGCTCTGTTGGGCGGGGGTTACTACCGTTGAAGATCTCAGGGCGAAACGTCCCTATATTATTGTCGGCGCCTTCGTGGTCGGCATGCTGTTAACGCCGCCAGATATCATCTCGCAAACCATGTTGGCCGTGCCTATGCTGATATTGTTTGAGGGGGGATTGATTGCCGCGCGTTTCTACAGTAAAAAGGACTCTGACGAAGACGAGCTCTCCGAGCAAGACAACGCTGAGTAATAAAACTGAATCTTGCTGCAAGCTATCCGGCAACGGATAGCTTGTCGTTATTTATTACCCCATCATCAGCCTGTCTCGCCGTGAGCCCTCCATAATAAAAAGGAACTCTATATGCGCTTAAGTTTTGCGGCACCGACCAGCTGGATAGCCCTCTCCACTCTTCTCTTCTCACTCAACGCCTCTGCCGGTATCGAGCAGCAACTCAGCCAATGTGCGGCAAAACAGGACAAGCTAGACAGACTGATCTGCTACGACAACCTTGCAGCCAAGGTCGGTAATAAATCTCAGGCCAGCAGCCATATGGCACCTGTCTCTAAACCCGCACCGACACCTCAACCTAAGCCAGCACCACAGTCAGCAGCCGTAGTTGCCAGCACACCCGCTTCGGCAGAAGCCAGTTTCGGTAAGGTCTACAAGGAAGAGAAAGCCGACGTCGAAAAGATTGTCATGACGGTCAAGTCGGTGAAGAAGAATCCCCGTGGCATCCTGACCATCAGCTTCGACAATGGCCAGGTCTGGAAACAGAATGACACCAATCGCTTCAAGGTTAAGGCGGGTGAAACCGTATTTATCGAGAAGGGCGCCCTAGGCTCTTTCCTGTTGGGTAAAGATGACACTAACGCCACCATCAGGGTCAAGCGCATCGACTAATGCCCAGCTACATAGACATAGCTGTCAACCTGGTTGGCAGCCCGTTAGAACAAGAATGTGACACGCTAATCAGTGATGCGGCGGCCCATGGGGTTTCGCCGCTCATTGTTATTGGCTCCAGCCTAGACGAGAGTCAGCAGGCGATCGCCTGCATCGCCCGTTATCCAAACGCCCTCTACACCACGGCGGGCGTGCACCCGCACCATGCCAGCGAGTGGGACGCCACTAGCCGTGATCGACTCATACAGCTGGCTAGGCAGCCAGGCGTTGTGGCCATCGGCGAATGTGGCCTGGACTATAACCGTGATTTCTCGCCCCGACCGAAACAGCGCGAGGCCTTCGAGGCCCAGCTGGCCCTGGCCGTCGAGCTGGAGATGCCTGTGCTGATGCATGAGCGCGATGCCCATGAGGACTTTGCCGCCATACTGCAGCGCTATCGCCCGCATCTGAAGGGTGCTCTACTGCACTGCTTTACCGGCAACCGCGCCAGCCTGGAGCGCTACATAGAGTTAGATTTGCACTTAGGGATCACCGGCTGGGTGTGCGACGAGCGCCGTGGCCAAGAGCTGGCCGAGTTGGTGGTCGACATTCCCGCCGAGCGCATCATGATAGAAACCGACAGTCCCTATCTGCTGCCTCGCAGCATGCGACCCAAGCCTAAGTCGAGCAAGAACAAGCCACAATACCTGCCCTACATCAGCCGGGTCATCGCCCAGCTCAGGGGCGTGTCTGAAGAGGCCTTTGCCCGTCAGGCCTATCACAACAGCTGCGCCTTCTTCGGCCTAGAAGCGGACTATGAGCCCCTTTAAGCTATTGCTCCTGCTGATCACCCTGAGCTTCCCCGGCTTTAGCCAAGGGGAGTCGCTGCTGGCGGTCAATAAAAACCAGTCTATCGAGCTCGCCTCCTGGCTCTATTATGTGCAAGATGATTCGCTGACCAGCCTGGAGCAGGTCAGCAAGCTAAGCTCCAGCCACTGGCAACGACTGACCCCGGAATTTAACCAGCACCTGGGGGTAGAGCCTTTCTGGGTCAAGATAAGCCTCTACAACGCCACTGATACCCAGATGCGGCGCTACCTTAAGCTGGGCAACCCGCACCTGAATAGGGTCAGCCTGTACCACCTACAGAGAGGTAAGCCGACAGTTCACCTGGAGATGGGCGACAGCTATCCGTTCAGCCAGCGTCCCATCATCAACAACGATTTCCTCTATCGTTTCGAACTGGCGCCCGAGGTGGTACACAGCTTCTATATTCGGGTCGATACCGAGGGCAGTGCCAACCTGCCCATCTCCCTGCTGTCGCCGGACCATATCGTCAAGGCCACGGAGACACAGTCCCTCTATCAGGGATTCCAGCTGGGCGCCCTGATGGCAATTGGCCTGTTTAGCCTGTTTATCGCACTCACCTCGCGCTCCTACAGCTACAGCTATTACTCTGGCTATGTCTTGTCGGTGACCCTCTTGGTGGCCACCCTGCATGGCCTGTCGTTCCGTTATCTCTGGCCCAACTGGCCCGTGTTGCAGGCGGTGATGATCCCCATACTGATCCCGATCGCCCTCACCTTCGTGCTGATGTTTTCCGAGAAGGTGCTGCAGCTCAAGTATCACAACCTCAAGATGTTGAGGCTCTGTCGTTACAGCGCCGCTACCGGGCTGTTTCTCACCTTGGTCACGCCGTTTTTAAGCTACTCTGTGGCCCTGAAGGTCAACATAGTCGCCGTGCTGATCACCACCAGCATGCTGATGCTGATCGCCCTGCTGCTGAGCCTACGAGGCCATAAGCTGGCCAGGCTCTACACCCTGGCCTGGTCTGGGATGCTAATAGGCTCCTTCGTTACCGCCATGATGTATCTGGGGGTCATCTACCTGCCTATCATGCATCAGACACCGATAATGGTCGGCCTGAGCTTCGAAATCGTCTTTATGGCGGCGGTATTGGCGATTCGCTACAACGACGAGCGTAAGGCCAAGCTCAAGATCCAGCAGGAAGCCTTGCTGCAGGCCCAGCGGATCCGTCAGGCCCGGGAGGAGGCGCTACAGATCGAGGCCGACAGCAACGAACGCCTGGAGCAGATGGTGCAGGAGCGCACGTTAGAGCTCGAGATCGCACTTCGAGAATTAAATGAGGCCAACCAGAAACTTACCGAACAAAACACGGTCGATAGTCTCACAGGCGTGAAAAACCGCGCCGCCTTCGAGAAACGCCTGCAGGCCGAAGGCCGCCTGAGTCGTCGTCAGCAGACACCGCTGGCGATCCTCATGATAGATATCGACCGCTTCAAGGCGATCAACGACACCTATGGCCACCTGGCCGGGGATCAGGCGCTCAAGACCATAGCCCAGGCGCTAAAGGAAAAATTAAGACGCCCAAGTGATCTGGTATCACGTTTCGGTGGTGAAGAGTTTGCTATGATACTGCCTAATACCTCCTGTGACGGGGCGCTACAGGTGGCGGAGCTGATGCGCAGCACCGTCTGTGAGTTGCCACTGGCATGGGGAGAGCAGGCTATTCCGCTCACCATCAGTATCGGGATCTGCGCCGAAGTGATCGTCGATGATCAGCACACTCAGCTGCTGGTCGACCAGGCAGACAAGGCACTCTATCGTGCCAAGCATGAGGGCCGAAATCGCGTATGCGTCTATTCGCCCGAACTCGAAGAATAAAGTAACCGACTTAGTGGCTATGCCCCATCCACGGATGAGCTGTGAAGTGTGTAGCCCAATAAAGCAAACAACCCTAAATTAGGAGTCGAATGTGAACATCATTACCAGTGCTTTCCCTCAGCGCAGAATGCGCCGCATGCGTAAACACGATTTTAGTCGCCGTCTGATGGCCGAAAACCAGCTGTCGGTAAACGACTTGATCTACCCTATGTTCGTGCTCGAAGGTAATAACCGTACTGAACAGGTCGCTTCAATGCCTGGCATTGAGCGCTACTCAATCGATCTATTGCTCAAGGAAGCGGAAGAACTCGTTAAGCTGGGGATCCCTCTGGTGGCCCTGTTCCCTGTGACCCCAGCCGAGAAGAAGACCCTGATGGCCGAAGAGGCCTACAACGCCGATGCCCTGGCGCAGCGCGCGGTTCGCGCCCTGAAAGAAGCCTTCCCACAACTTGGGGTGATGACAGACGTGGCGCTGGATCCCTTCACCACCCATGGTCAAGACGGCATCATTGACGAAGACGGCTATATCCTGAACGATATCACCACAGAGATCTTGGTGAAGCAGGCCCTGTCTCACGCCGAGGCCGGTGCCGATATCGTGGCACCATCGGACATGATGGATGGCCGTATCGGCGCGATTCGTCAGGCACTGGAAGCAGCGGGTCACGTGAACACCCAGATCATGGCGTATTCGGCCAAGTACTCCTCTAACTACTATGGTCCCTTCCGTGATGCGGTCGGCTCTGCCGGCAACCTCAAGGGCGGCAACAAACACAGCTACCAGATGGATCCGGCCAACAGCGACGAAGCCCTGCACGAGGTCGCCCTGGATATTCAGGAAGGCGCCGACATGGTGATGGTTAAGCCTGGCATGCCATACCTGGATATCGTGAACCGCGTCAAGACAGAGCTGGCCGTACCGACCTTCGCCTATCAGGTGAGCGGTGAGTATGCCATGCACATGGCGGCCATCGAGAATGGCTGGTTGGCCGAGAAGGCGATCGTGATGGAGTCACTGCTGTGCTTCAAGCGCGCCGGTGCCGATGGCATCCTGACCTACTTCGCCAAGCGCGCCGCACAGTGGCTGAAAGAAGCCGATAATAAGTAAGGTTATCTTTTAAACAAAAAGCCAGTGACGCGAGTCGCTGGCTTTTTTGTCTCTATGCGCGAATTGAATGATGACAGTTAACGGCTGGCGGCCAGCGCCATACCTTCATCGTCAAACAGCTGCTCCACCTTAACGATACAGGGCGCCTTGAGAGTATAGCGATTGCTGCGATAGGTGTAGTGATACTCGCTCCAGTAGATGGAGAGCCGCAGGTGGGCGTCGGGGTGAAACTGATTCTGAGTATACAGGGCGCGGTAGCAGCGGGCACTGGGGAGATAGCCTGAGTGATACAGCTTAATGGCACGCTCATCCAGGCTGATCTCGCGGTAATCTATGCCATGTTTGGCCACGTTAGAAAACTGATAGTCGCCGTAGTGAAAGTTGCCCTCGACCACCTCAAGCTTGGCGCCTCTTACCAGCAGGTCGCTGAGCTGACTCACCTGAAGACGGCTCTGCGCGCAAAGGGTTACTAGGCCGCCACTGACTATCAACACCAGGGCCCAGCGCCAGAGTCCCAGGGGCCACCAATGTCCAATCAGCAGACTCAGTAGCAAGATCCCCAGGCCGACACCCAGCAAGACCAGCTCATAGAGCTGCCACTCACCCACCTCAAACACCAGATTCGAATATGACATCATCCCTTGCCTCACCTCAACGCTGCGCCCATTGAGCTTTCCTGTAGCCTGAGCTATTGCGTTAAGTAAGTGTAGAAGGCGATAGCCTTCTTGGCTCGTCAGACAAGATGCTATAGGGAGATGATGTCAGTTTGGTGAATAGGCTAACTTGTAGGAGACAAGCATTAAAAAAGCCATGGCGCCGCTCCTATAAGCAGTGTCATGGCTTTGTTTTTCATCCTAATGGTATTAGATGAGGTAATCGGCGCCCAGGGTCACGAAGAGCACCATGCCGGCCCAGTTGTTATTTAAGAAGGCCTGCAGGCAGGGGGCGCGCTCGCGGTCGAAGATCAACTTCTGCTGGTAGAGGCCAAAGCCGATGAAGGTGAGGATCCCCAGGGCGAAGACCAGGCCGCGATCGGCGCTGAGCCCCGCCATGATGAAACAGCCCAGGGCGGCCAGCTGAAACAGGCCGATGATCTGCCGGTCGAAGCGGCCAAAGAGGATAGCCGTCGACTTGATGCCCACCTTAAGATCATCATCTCTGTCCACCATGGCATACATGGTGTCATAGGCCACCGTCCAGCACCAATTGGCGGCAAACAGCCACCAGGCTTCTACCGGCACTGTGCCTAGCTGAGCCGCATAGGCCATGGGGATCGACCAGCTCCACACCACGCCGAGGAACATCTGCGGCATGTTGGTGAAACGTTTGGTAAAGGGGTAGATGATGGTCAATATGATACCGACGAAGGAGAGTTGTACCACCAGCGGGTTGAGCATCAGCACCAGGGCGAAGGCCAGCAGGCCCATCACCACAAACAGGATAAGCGCCTCTTTGACCGTCACCTCGCCGCTGGCCAGGGGGCGGCTCTTGGTGCGCTCCACATGGGAGTCCAACTTGCGGTCGGCATAGTCGTTGATGATGCAGCCACAGGCGCGCATCACCACCACACCGATAACGAAGATGATCAACACCTTAAGATCCGGCATGCCTCCGGCCGCCAGCACCAGTGCCATCAAACATGGCCACAGCAGCAGGAAGGTACCTATGGGTCTATCCATCCGCGCCAGACGCAAATAGGCGTCCAATTTATCCCTTAAGCTCATTTTTAGGCTCTCCTAACGACTGCTTTGGCCTTTGATTTTGTGGGCAAGCTCATCAATATCCTTTGGCATTATGACTGACACCCTAAGAGTTTCAAGCGCTTTATCAACGCATCCCTACAAGGTCTCCAAACGGGCATAGGCCACCACCAGCCACTTGCTGCCCACGTCGAGAAAATCCACCTGGACTCTGGCCTGGGCGCCGCTGCCCTCGAAGTTAGTCACCTTGCCTTCGCCAAACTTGGGATGATTTACCCGCTGGCCGATATTGAAGCCAGAATCATTGAAGGCTGAACCGTTAAAGGCGGGCTGGGCCTGACCGAATCTGTTGCTGCTCGCCGGCGCCGACACGCTGGTCCGCATGCGGATCTCCTGCACATAGTCGCCAGGGATCTCCTTGATGAAACGTGACGGACGGGCATAGTTTTCCCGGCCATAGATACGGCGCGACTCGGCATAGGTGATATAAAGCTGCTTCATGGCGCGGGTCATGCCCACGTAACAGAGGCGGCGCTCCTCATCTAGCCTGTCGCCCTCATCCATCGCCATCTGGCTGGGGAAGATCCCCTCCTCGACGCCTGCCATGAACACCATGGGGAACTCCAGGCCCTTGGCCGAGTGCAGCGTCATCAGCTGCACCGCATCGGTGAAGGCATCGGCCTGGCCCTCGCCCGCCTCGAGTGCGGCATGGGAGAGGAAGGCGTTTAGCTCGCCCATGTCTTCGAGATCTTCCGGCATCACAAAGGTGCGCGCCGCGGTGACCAGCTCCTCTAAGTTTTCCACCCTGGCGCGGGCCTTCTCGCCCTTCTCCGACTCATACATGGCCTTGAGGCCGGAGGCCTGGATAACATGGTCCGTCATGCGATGCAGCGACTGCTCCGCCGTCTCCTGCTGCAGGGTGACGATAAGATCCATGAAGCCACGTACCGAGTTGGCGGCGCGGCCGGAGAGCACCTTCTCATCGAGCAGGCGCAGACAGGTCTGCCACAGGGTCAGCTCCTGCTGGCGCGCCGTGCTACGCAGGATCTCCAGGGTACGGTCGCCTATGCCACGGGTCGGCGTGTTGATGATACGCTCGAAGGCGGCGTCGTCGTTCTTGTTGCTGATCAGCCGCAGATACCCCATGGCATCCTTGATCTCCTGACGCTCGAAGAAGCGCAGGCCGCCATAGATGCGATAGGCCATCCCCTTGTGCAGCAAGGCCTCTTCCAACACCCGCGACTGGGCGTTGGAGCGATAGAGGATGGCGCAGTCGCTGAGGTTACCGCCCATATCCTGCCAGTCCGTGATGCGACCCACGATAAAGCGGGCCTCATCCATCTCATTGAAGGCGCAATAGAGGCCAATCTTCTCGCCATCCTTGTCTTCGGTCCACAGCTTCTTGCCCAGTCGATCCGGGTTGTTGGCGATCAGCTCGTTGGAGGCGTTAAGTATGTTACCGCTGGAGCGATAGTTCTGCTCCAGGCGTATGGTCTGGGCGGCGGGGAAGTCCTGCAGGAAGCGGTGCAAGTTCTCCACCTGGGCGCCGCGCCAGCCATAGATAGACTGGTCGTCGTCACCGACGATCATCACATTGGCCGTGCTGCCCGCGAGCACGCGGATCCAGGCATACTGGATGGCGTTGGTGTCCTGAAACTCGTCCACCAGGATGTTCTTAAAGCGCTCCTGATAGTGCTCCAGAATATGGGGCTTGTTGAGCCAGAGCTCATGGGCCCTTAGCAAGATCTCGGCAAAGTCCACCAGGCCGGCGCGATCACATGACTCCTGATACACCTGATAGATCTTCAGCAGATTCTGCTCAATGGGGAAGCCACCGGCATCGATATGCTTGGGTCTCAGCCCCTGATCTTTCTTGCCATTGATATAGCCCTGGGCCTGACGGGGCGGATATTGCTTCTCGTCCAGATTAAGGCTCTTGAGGATCCGCTTGATCAACCTGAGCTGGTCGTCCGAGTCGAGGATCTGGAAACTCTGGGGCAAGTTGGCGTCTTGATAATGAGTGCGCAGCAGGCGATGTGCCAGGCCATGGAAGGTACCTATCCACATGCGGCCCATGTTGCTGCCGCTCACCTTCTCCACACGCTCGCGCATCTCAGCCGCGGCCTTATTGGTAAAGGTCACCGCCAGAATAGAATAGGGACTCTGCTGCTCTACCTGCATCAGCCAGGCGATGCGGTGGGTCAGTACCCGGGTCTTACCACTGCCCGCGCCCGCCAACACCAACATGCTAGATTGTGGTGCGCCGACGGCCTCGCGCTGTTTGTCGTTTAAGCCGTCGAGTAAAGAAGATACGTCCATTCTTGCCTCCAAAAAATCAGGCGGCAAGTATAACAGGAGGCGTTGCGCGATCCTACCGTCGACCGAAACGCCATAAGTCATCCACGCCTAACCCTAGTCAATAAAAAAGCCCAGGCAAGGGCCTGGGCTTTTGAGGTTCGTTAGGGCGCCAAGTGAGGATTAGTCCTTGCTCTCTTCCAGCCCTATGCTGTCCATCCAGTGATCGAAGTCCATCATATTACCCGGCAGCACTATCTTATTGGCGCTGTTGGTCAGGCCATCGAACTGCTTAAGGTACTGGGCACCAAGCTGCATGCGCACCACGTTCTTTCCGCCTGGCGCCGACACCACCTGGGCCATGCGCTCGATAGACTCGGCGGTCGCCTTGGCGATGGTAAGGATCTCCTCGGCCTTACCCTCGGCCTCGTTGATACGCTTCTGCATCTCACCCTCGGAGCGGTTGATCATCTCCGCCTTGACCCCTTCGGAGCGATTGATCTTGCTCTGCTTGTCACCCTCGCTCTTGGCCAGCAGGGCGCGGCGTTCACGCTCGGCGTTCACCTGCATCTCCATGGCGTTCTTCACCGTCTCGGGTGGTGCTATGTTCTTGATCTCATATCTGTGTACCCGGATCCCCCAGGTAGCCCCGGCCTGATCCAGCACCTCCACTACCTTGGCGCTGATCACGTCACGCTCCTCGAAGGTGCGGTCGAGATCCAAAGTACCAATCACAGAGCGGGTAGTGGTCTGCGCCAGTTGAATCGCCGCGTAACGGTAATCGGTCACCCCATAGCTGGCCTTCACGGGATCCACCACAGAGATATAGATTACCCCATCCACCTCGACGTTCACCTCGTCGCTGGAGAAACACTCCTGAGGCGGTACATCGATAGTTTCCTCTTTCAGGTCATGTACATAAGCCACCTTGTCGATGAAAGGCACCAGGGCATGGAAACCGGCATCTAAGGTGGTGTGATACTTACCCAGACGCTCGACGATATAGGCCGACTTGGTAGGCACCAGGCGAATCGACTGAAACAGCTTGATGATGAAGATGGCAAAGATCAGTCCCCAAATGCCCAGTACGATTAAATCTGTGTTGATATCTGCGATCATGCGCGACCTCCTTTTACCTGACCCACACTCTGAGTCACCTGCTCCATGCCCTCAAAGAATCCTTCCAGCTTGGCCATCTCGGCCGGCACCACTGAAATATCGGCTTCGTTTAGTATCTTACCCAGCTGGGTGATGAACTGCTCCTTGAGCTGCATGTTCATCGCCTCGTTACCGCCCTCAAGTGCCAAGGCCTCTGAGACCATGGTCATGGCTTCGGCCTTGGCGCGGGCGACGATGGCGATCTCTTGGGCCGTACCCTTGGCCTCGTTGATCCGTTTCTGCTTCTCACCTTCCGAGAGGTTAATAGCCTCCTGACGCTCCCCCTCGGAGAGATTGATCATCGCCGCCTTCTCGGCGTTGGCCAAAGTGATCTCGGCGCGCTTGCTACGCTCGGCCTCCATCTGCTTCTCCAGGGTGTGGATCACCTTGTGAGACGGGGTAATGTTCTTGATCTCGTACCTGAGCACCTTGATCCCCCAAGGGTCAGACGCTTTATCGATCTCACGCACGATAGACTCGTTGAGGCTGTCGCGCTCGGAGAAGGTCTCGCTCAGACTCAGCTTACCTATCTCGGAGCGCATTGTGGTCTGTGCCAGATTCACCGCGGCGCGGCGATAGTCTTCGATGCCATAACTGGCCAGCTTGCCGTCCATCACCTTGAGGTAGACCAGGCCGTCGACCTCCAGCTGAGTGTTATCCTTCGAAATACAGCTCTGTGGCGGCACATCCAGCACCTGCTCACGGGTGTCGTGGCGATAGGCTACGCGGTCGAAGAAGGGAATTAAAAAGTGAAAACCTGGCTGTAACACCACCCTAAACTTACCCAGACGCTCGATAACGTGTACCTCGCGCATGGGAACGATCAACAATAGGTTATAAAGAATAAAGAAAACGAAGAGTATAAAAATGGTAAATTCAAACATAGATTCCATCCTGTAAAGTAGCAGCCAGGCTATGCCTGCTCTGTCAAAGGTTCAACGACCAGGGCAATATTCTCGCGGCAGATCACTCTGACGCGCGCGCCGATGGGGATCTCGCTGCCATCACCCAGTGCTGGCCATTCGCTTCCCTGAAACTCGACGCGTCCCTGCTGCTGTGCCGGGCCGATCACCGCCTTGACGACGGCAACTTGATTATAAAGGTCAAACTCCTCATCGGTATTATCCACATGGGAATCACCACCCACCAAGCGCTGTGTCACCTGACGAAAAGCCAGTAACAAGACGATAGCGGCGATGAACCAGAGCGTCAGGGCCTGCACAAAGCCTTCGACCCAACCTAGGGTCAATGCGCCCGCCACCACCAAACAGGCGGCGCCCAGGAAAATAACGATACCGCCAGGCAGAATGATCTCGGCTAACATCAAGACTAAACCGACGGCAATCCAGATAAAGATAGGATTAGAAAACTCCATATTTCCCCCCTGAAATGAGAGTATCCCTGCCAAGACTATATCAGCTCTTTTCTTGCAATGCGACATATTATGTCATGATACAAATGTGACACAGGCAACAAACATTTAATTTACCTAGGTAAAAGACATTGTTTTGGAATTGGGCACAATGGCGAAATCCCGTATACTTGCGGCGCATAAATAATAGGGCGTGAAAATAAGCCGAAAAGGCACCTTGAGAGTGCCGTGATTGTTTTCAATTCAGCCCCAAATAGCAGTATCAAAAGCTGCCCCAAAAATAATGATAAAGGTAAAAAGATGATGAACAGGAAATGGCTTCTCCTCGCGCTAGTCGCCGCCCAGCCCGCGCTGGCCGATGATATGATTCAATGGTGGGATTTCAGTGCCACCGCCCTCTATGGCGACAACTATGATCTGGCGCCCTCGGAGCGACAAACCACTATTACCCTAGAAACCGCCGGCGGCTGGAAGTATGGCGACTGGTTCGCCTTCCAGGACTTCATCTACTTCAATGGCAATAACGGCGGCAAAGACAGCACCACCTATGGAGAGATCTCGCCCCGCTTCAGCGCCAGCAAGATCTTAGGCAAGCCTGTGGGCGTAGGCGCCATCACAGACGTGTCGCTGGCACTCACCTACGAAGAGGGCGAAGGCCCGGTGAAGAGCTTCCTCTATGGTGTGGGTCTCGACTTCAAGATCCCTTATTTCAGCTACTTCCAGCTAAACACCTATCGTCGCGATGCTATCAGCACAGGCAATCTGAGTGACGGCTGGCAGTTGACCCCAGTCTTTCGTATGGACTTCCCGGTAGGCCACTCGAACATCGTCTTCGACGGCTTTATCGACTGGGTATTCTCGGCCGACAACACTGGCTATGAAGAGAACTTCCACTTCAACCCTCAGGTTAAGTACGACCTGGGCGCGGCCATCTTCGGCGCCCACAAGAAAGATAAGCTGTTCGTCGGTATCGAATACGATTACTGGAAGAACAAGTATGGTGTTAAGGGCATAGATCAGAACACCTACTCGGTGATCGCCAAGTATCACTTCTAAGTTTTTAAGTATGCTTTGCTCATAAAAAAGGCGCCATCAGGCGCCTTTTTTAATCTAGCGAGTTAAGCAGCTAGGCTTAAGCCAACAGCTTCTTCGCCGCCGCTACCACGATAGACACGGCACTGGTCTCGGTCTGCTTCATGGTCGCCTCATCAGGGATCTCCTGCTGAGTACGGTTAACAATTACACCGGCCACACACGCCGCGCGCCAACCTTGAGTCGCACACATGGTGAACAGAGTCGATGACTCCATCTCATAGTTGAGTACGCCCATGTCCTGCCACTCTTTCATCGAACCGGCAAAACGACGAGTCACACGACCCGTCACGGTATCGTAACGCTCTTGACCTGGGTAGAAGGTGTCTGACGAAGCTGTGATACCGATATGAGGCTCAAGACCCGCTTCACGGCTCGCCGCCACCATGGCGGTAGTACATTCGAAGTTCGCCACGGCTGGGAACTCCATAGGTGCAAAGTGCAGACTCGCACCATCTAGACGCACTGACGCCTGAGTCACGATCACATCACCCACGTTAACCTGTGGCTGAATAGCACCCGTGGTGCCGACGCGCAGGAAGGTATCGATACCCAGCTGTGCCAGCTCTTCCACGGCGATAGAGGTCGATGGACCACCGATACCGGTAGAGCAGATCACCAGCGGCTTACCATCGATATAGGCAAGGTAGCTGGTGTATTCGCGGTGACTGGCCAGAAATGTTGGATTGTCCATCAACTCGGCAATACGTTTCACACGCTCTGGGTCGCCCGGAACGATAGCAAGTGTTGCACCATCTAACATCTCTTTCGTCAGGCCTAAATGAAATACATCTGACATTGTGAAAACCCCTTTCAATTTTGATTATAAAATTCTTATTAAATGGACTTTAACCTAGTATGAAAGCCATTAAGGTTAACCTGATCACACTTTCCCCGCCAGTAGTTAGATAATTTGTTGTAATGAATTTACCAAAGCATTTTCGCTAGCAGCACTGAAAATATAGCAAGTCCCACCTAGGCTGCCAGCCACCCGGCAAAATTTATCACTTGCCCAGAGCCGTCGCCGAAAACCTGGTTTTACACCCAAATAAGAATGATAAAATAAGCTTGTATGACAACAGGTTAATTAAGCTGTAGTAAAGCCACGAAAACGAAGTCCCAGGCGGTGAAGTCGATCACAAAACCAGCAAACAGATCGCGCTAGGCTGAAACCATAGCAAAGGGAAATTAACCACTTTTGCTATGACCTCTCACCCATTTTGACCAAGAAGGACGGCCAATATGTTTCCAGAATACAGAGACCTGATCAGCGAACTAAAATCAAAAGACGCGCATTTTCTTAAGATGTTTAACAAACACAACGAACTCGACGACGAGATTAAAGAGCTAGAGCAACATGCGGCCAGCGATTTCACCCCAGAGGTCAAGGTACTCAAACAGCAGAAACTGCATATCAAAGAGGAGCTGCATCAGATCCTTAAGGCACACGACAAATAGTGCGGACATCAGACATTAAAAAGGGCGCCCAGGCGCCCTTTTCTTATCTCTTAGAAATTCTATCTACTACAGATAGTAATCCTTAAGCGGCGGGAAGCCGTTGAAGCAGACCGCCGAGTAGGTGGTGGTATAGGCGCCGGCCGTTAGCCAGTACATGCGATCGCCTATAGCCAGATCCAGCGGCAGGCCGTAGCTGTAGTGCTCATACATGATGTCGGCACTGTCACAGGTCGGGCCGGCGATCACGCAGCGATCCAACTCACCCTGACGCTCGGTATAGATGGGGAATTTGATCGCTTCATCCATGGTCTCAATCAGGCCAGAGAACTTACCCACGTCGGTAAATACCCAGCGCTCCAATGCCGTCTGCGACTTCTTGCTGATCAGCACCACCTCAGACACCAGCACACCGGCATTAGAGAGTAGCGAGCGGCCAGGTTCCAGGATGATCTGCGGCAGCTGATCGCCAAAGTCCTCCTTGAGAAAGTGGGTGATCTGCTCGGCGTAGGTGCCCAGCTCGTTGGTCTTGTCCAGATAGTTCGCCGGGAAACCGCCGCCCAAGTTGATCATCTTCAGTTCGATGCCATGCTCTTCACGCAGACGCTCGAAGATGCTCTTCACCTTGGCGATGGCCGAGTCCCAGGCGCCTATGTCGCGCTGCTGTGAGCCCACATGAAATGAGATGCCATAGGGCTCGAGCCCCAGCGTCTTGGCCAGCACCAGCAGCTCGAAGGCCATTTCATTCTGGCAGCCGAACTTACGCGACAGGGGCCAGTCAGCCGTGTGAGTGCCTTCGGTCAGGATGCGCACATAGACGCGAGAACCGGGTGCCTCCTCGGCAATCATTCGCAGATCGGCTTCGGAATCAGAGGCGTACATGCGCACGCCACGCTCATAGAAGGCGCGCACATCTTTACGCTTCTTGATGGTATTGCCATAGCTGACTCTGTCAGGCGTCACGCCGATGTCGCTCACCATATCCAGCTCATAGATAGAAGCGATATCGAAATTGGCGCCACGGTCACGCAGCAGGGTCAATACCTCCTTGGCCGGGTTAGCCTTGACGGCATAGTAGATACTGGCATAAGGGAAGTTATGCACCATGTCATCATATTGTTTTGCAATGATTTTAGTGTCAATCACCACGAAAGGTGTCGGTTTATCCTGAGCAAACGCCTTGATACGCTCAAAGGTAGCTTGGTCATAATACTCATTAACATCAATCGCTTGAAATTGGCTCATCTCGCCAGTATCTCCGTAGCAGAATAAAAATAATTTAGCGTGATTCGGTTAAAAATCGCTGCGAAGTAAACGCTATTTTTTCGTCGAGATCAACGAATTTTTATGCTTAATAAATAAATTTTTATTCCAAAACGAACAACCTGATTTTCAACGGGATGAAAGCCAAGCTAAGCTATTAATTTTTAAATTAAATTCTGCTAACCATCGGCTAGCACTTTTCGCGCTATTTCACCGCTTCGAGCAGGGCCTTGGCGGAATCGACACTCACCACCTTGACGACCTTGAGCCCCTCCAGGGTGATCACTGTCGCCGTCTCCTTATCACCAGGCAGCAGATGGGTCGCCTCACCCTCCTGATCCAGGCCGATGGCGAAGTTGAGATCTTGCATCTTGGGGATGGCCACGAACTTGGCGATAAGTGATGGCATACCGCTGATGTCAGCAACATAACGCCAGTTACCCGGCATGGGCCCCTCTAAGGACTCAAGTGCCTCCTGGATGATCTCGCCCCCCTTCATGCCGCGGCTAAAGAGTAAAACCTGGGTATTGCTGTTGAGCTCCCACACGGCTTGATGTTGATCCGCCAGGGTGATTGCCTCGATACGATCGCCTGTGGTCAGGCTGCTGGCCAGGCTGGCGGCCGAAAACAGCACGCCCACAGCCAAGAATAGCGCTTTCATAATGCCTCTTTTACTAAGGATTAGGTTACTTAGGGGTGAACTAGACTATATCTTATACTGGCCGCCATGCCCTCGGATGCGTGCCAATTGCTTGATATGCTTCACGCTAATGAGTGTCATGGGACATGAATGAGATATTGGTTATCAAGCCATTGAATATTAAGTAACATACCCAGGTTGGATTCTATGCCCGCGCGATAGTGGTTCGCGGCAAATTTTAGGACGAATGTGATGAACGAAAATGGTCTGGAGCAGGAGCTGGCGCAACTGCAAAATGTCTACAACCTGTTGACCGAGTTTCTGGTGAAATACAGCTTCCAGCTGGTCGGTGCGATGCTTATCTTCCTCTTGGGGCTCTGGGTCGCCAACAAGATCTCCAACCTGGTGGCCAAGCAGTTTGAGAAGCATGAGATAGACATCACCCTGAGCAACTTCGTCTCCAATCTGGTACGCATTCTCATCATAGTCATGGTAGGGGTTATCGCCCTGGGCAAGCTCGGGATCAGCATCACGCCTATGGTCGCGGCTATCGGTGCGGCCTCTCTGGGCGCCGGCCTGGCGCTACAGGGGATGCTCTCTAACTACGCGGCGGGCGTCACCATAATCGTTACCCGCCCCTTCGTTGTGGGCAACACCATAGAGATCCAGGGGGTCAGCGGCGTGGTCAAGAGCATCCACCTGGGACTGACCCTGCTCACCAACGAGGAAGGCGAGGTGATCAGCATCCCCAACAAACATATCGTCGGCGAGATCCTGCACAACTCCTTCAGCGACAAGCTGGTCGAGATACGCTTCAACATCAGCTACGCCAGCGATGCCAACCAGGTGCTGGCCATCGCCCAACAAGTGCTGGATGCCAACGAAGAGGTGAATCAGGAGCGCGCCCCTCAGATAGGGATCAACGGCTTTAACAGTATTGGCTTAGAGATAGGCCTGCGTTACTGGGTGCCCACCAATCGCTACTACCAGAACAAGTATCAGGTCAACCTGGAGCTGATCAACGCGCTGCGCCAGGCTGGCATAGAGATCCCCTGCCCGGTGCGCGAAATTCATATCGAGCGCTAAAGTCATATCGAGCGATAAAGTCATATCGAGCGCTAGCACCAAAGATAAGGCGGCGTCGCCCTAGAGGCCTCGCTGCCACTCCTGGCGCAGGGGCACCAATCCCTGAATCGCCTGCTCGACCTGGGTCAACAGGCTCTGCTTGTCACGACCCAGTATCCCCTTGAGCACCAGATAGTTAGAGGCGTGATCTGACCTGAATATGGTCTTCTCCAGTTCGAGTTCACCCAGCAGCAGCTGCATCTCGCTCAGCAGGCCATGCTGATCCGGCAGTCTAAAATCACCGTCGAACCCGGCGTCCATGCGCGCCTTGCCGAGGGGTAGCGTCACCACCAGGGTCGACAGATAGTCCGGCTGCGCCTCATTCATCAGGCGCGCCGAGTTGAGCGCGTGTTGCCTCCGCAGCTCCACGCCCCCCAGACCATTGAGTATCATCACTGAGGACTTGATGCCGGCCGCGCGTATGCGCTGCAAGGCCAGCAAGGAGGAGTCGAAGGTCTCGCCCTTCTCGATACGAGCCAGCACCTCGTCGTCCCCACTCTCACAGCCCACATACAGCAGGCTTAGCCCCAGCTCTCTGAGCCGGGCGAGCTGCGCATCCGTCTTATTATTGAGATTGCGCGGCAGACAGTAGCTGCTGATGCGGGTCACCTGGGGCAGATGCTCACGGATCAACAGACAAATAGCCTCCAGACGATTAAAGGGCAGGCTCATGGCATCGCCATCGGCGAGGAATACCCGTGAGATCGGCAGGTTTCGCTGGGCGACCCGTTGAATATCCTCTGCAATTTTATCTATTTTTTGTGCACGAAATTGCTTCTGCGGCGCGGTATACATGTCGCAGAAGTGGCAGCGATTCCAGCTACAACCATTGGTTACCTGGAGTATGAGGGACTTCCACTCGGAAGGCGGCCGAAATAACGGCTCGATATAATTAATCATTTTATGCCTGTCTCAAAATGTGACCAAGATGTGAGCATTTTCATAATTTTTCGCTTTCGGGCCCACTTCTCGCCCCATAAATTGATCTCGTTCAATTAATGTTCAATTAAAGTCAGTAAAATGACTGACGTTAATCTAATTAAGATTAATCTTTTAAAACTGGCTGGCGGTGCCAGCATAGAAAGAAATATTGGCTACATCGGCCGACAAACGTGTAGATAATAACATGCAAATAGCACAGCAACTGCAAGACAGGCGAGGGAACGTCCTGCATCATGATGAGCATTGGAGCTCGATGAGTGCGGAACAAAAGATGGCCCTCTATAGCCTGCATCGATACGGGTATCGGCTGTTGTTTGTTCGCCATTTGCCTTCGGGTCCACTGGCGATCATCGCCCAACAGAGCCAGCTGTCGACCATAGACAGATATGGCGAAGTTGAACATGATCCTAAGATCCAACTCAGGGATTAGTTACCGACTCGGTGACTGACGAGCCTAACGGCTTAATTGCCCGAACATAGAGGAGCACGCACTGTGCTCCTCTATTTGCACGTCTCTATGACCCTTTCGTTAGTCCCTTTCTTTAGACCCTTAGTGTGCCCACAGCTCTGCATCAGGCATCCAGCAACATGTCGAGATGGGGAATACCATCTTCCAGATAGACCTCAGACACGGGTCGAAAACCCACTCCTTGATAGAAACCCTTTAGATATTCCTGGGCGCCGATCTGAACGCCCTGGGCAGGCCAGTTCTGTCTGGCGATGGCGATCGCCTCAAGCATCAATGGCTTGGCGACGCCCGCACCGCGAGCCGATGGCGCGACGATGACCCGGCCGATACTGGCCTGGGGGTAACTCACCCCAGGGGCTAAGATCCTCGCATAGGCGACTATCCGTCCCTGCTCATCCAGACCTAACAGATGACGGGTCTCGGCCAGGGTGTCTTTGCCATCCAGCTCGGGATAGGCACAGGCCTGCTCCACCACAAACACATCGACCCTTAACTTCAACAGCTCGTAGAGCCGCTCAAGGCTCAGCTCGGCAAACGCCACACTCTCCCAACGCACAGCTATCCCCTCATTTGTTAATCCCGGCGCCTATCGCCGTTTTTTCAATTACTTCTGCCTAGCCGTTACAGATTAACCGCTTCGGCGTCCATCCCTGCCACGTAAGCGTCTGTTCGGTATACGCCTGCTCTGTAAGCACCTGACCAGTGCCCCAAAAGAGGTGACAGGCTGTGACGCTCACCGCAAATTTCGGCGAGACTTGACCTTGGTCAAATACATGCATTATAAATACACCTAATATTCACATGCCAAATTTACCCCATTCTAAACTAGGAAGCATTCGATTGACGCCGCCTACATTTAGATGACCAAAGTCGTCTGTCATCAGATATTGCGACAACAATTGTTCTTAAAAATAAAGAACTTATTCTAATGGAGTTCATATGAAAAAGATTGCCCTCATCGCTTTTGCAAGCCTAATGTCTCTGACGGCCCACGCCGGTGATATCGAAGCCGGTAAAGCCAAATCTATGCTTTGTGCCGCCTGCCACGGTGCCGACGGTATCTCTCTGGCGCCCATCTACCCTAACCTCAAAGGCCAGAAGGCTCAATACATTGAGAAACAACTGAAAGCCTTCAAGGAAGGTACACGTCAAGATCCTGTGATGACGCCTATGGCCATGCCACTGACCGACGAAGATATTGCCAACCTGGCCGCCTACTTCGAGAGCCTCAAGTAAGCCTTCTCGTCCTCACAAGATAGCACTCTCCCAACAGGTCGCGCCCCGTCGCTCAGGTGACGCGGCCTGTCTTTTCCCTGTCTTTTCCCTGATTATCCCCCCTTCTAAAGCCAGTCGCCGGTGCCCAATTTCTGGGTGATCGCCACCCCAAATCGCCTTGTTTCAATGTGTGTCAAATTAACAAAATCGCGATTTATTTGATCTCAGTCACGTCATAACCATAAAGATGCATTTAGGATGCACCATAAATAACACTAGGTTGACACACCCTGGGACTGACTGTAGGAGCGTTCGAGTGGCAAGATTGATGCACCATGCGAGGCAAGCAAAATGGATTTTATTGACCCTGTTGGCACTCATGCTGGCTGCGCCCAGCTATGCCCTGTTTGTCAGCCCGCCCAAAGATCCCCTGCCCATTCTGCATGAGCTGTTCCCGGAGGCGACACGCATCTCAGACAAGCAGGGCGAGCCAGCCCTGTGGACCATCTACAAAGATCAGCAGATCCTGGGCTATGGCTTCGAGACCAATGATATCGCCCGCATCCCCGCCTACTCGGGCGAGCCGGTCAATATCCTGGTGGCCATCGACCCAGAGGGTAAATACCTGGGTGCCAAGGTGCTCGAGCACCACGAACCCATCATCCTGGCGGGGATCCCAGAGAGCAAGCTGTGGAAGTTTGCCGAGCAATATACCGGGCTGTCGGTCAAAGACAGGCTCAAGGTGGGCGGCAACGAGAAGGAGGGCATAGTCGCCATCGACGGCCTCTCGGGCGCGACGGTGACCGTCATGGTGATGAACGTCGCCATCACCAAGGCCGCCACCCAGGCCGCCATCGCGCTCGGTATCATCGAGCAGCAGGCCGACCAGATCCAGCCTATCTCCACCATCAAACAGGAACTCTTCTCTCCGGCCAACTGGACCGAGCTGACCGGCGATGGCTCGATTCGCAAACTCTACCTGACCCGCGGCACCGTCGACGACGCCTTCGAGGGCACCGCCGCCGAGGAGGTCGACAAGGCCAGCGACGATGAGAAGCAGGAGATGTTTGCCGAGATCTACTACACCCTGGCGGACATCCCTACCATAGGCAAGAACCTCTTCGGCGAGGCCGACTATCAGTGGCTGATGCAGACGCTGCAGCCCGGCGAGCACCTGGTGGCCGTCATGGGCAATGGCTACTCCTTCAAGGGCTCTGGCTATGTGCGTGGCGGCATCTTCGATCGCATCCAGGTACACCAGAAGGATAACGCCATCTCCTTCAGGGATCTGGACCACAACCGCATCAGCGATCTCTACATTCAGGGTGCCCCCAAGTTCAACGAGATGTCAGTGTTTCGCATCGCCCAGCATCACGAGTTCGACCCAGGTAGCAGCTGGCAGTTCGAGCTACTGGTGCGCCGCCAGACCGGCCCCATCGACAGCATCTTCACCAGCTTCAAGGGGCAGTACGATCCGCTGGACAAGTATGTCGACACTCCGGCGGCCATAGTACCCGAGCCGGAGCTCACCATGGTGCAGCAGATCTGGCACGACAGACAGCTGGAGGTGGTACTGCTGCTGATCCTCATGGGTGTCTTGCTGCTGATCCTCTTCTTCCAGGATATTCTGGTGCGTCACCCTAGCTTCATGCACCGCCTGCGTCACGGCTTCCTGGTGGTTACCGTGGTGGTGATCGGCTGGAGCTGGGGCGGACAGCTCTCTGTGGTTAACGTGTTTACCTTCTTGCACGCCCTGATGAAGGATTTCTCCTGGGATCTCTTCCTACTCGATCCCATCATCTTCATCCTCTGGTGCGCCGCCGCGGTGACCATGCTGCTGTGGGGGCGCGCCGTCTACTGCGGCTGGCTCTGCCCCTTCGGCGCCCTGCAGGAGTTGGTCAATGTCATGGGCCGCTACTTCAAGCTGCCGCAGGTTGAGCTGCCCTTCGCCGTACATGAGCGCCTGTGGGCCATCAAGTACCTGATCCTGTTGGCACTCTTTGGCCTGTCGCTGGACTCGCTAGCCATGGCGGAGCAATTTGCCGAAATAGAACCCTTCAAGACCACCTTCTTGCTCAAGTTCGATCGCCAGTGGCCCTTCGTTCTCTGGGCGCTGCTGATGATCTTCTCCAGCCTGTTTAATCGCAAGACCTTCTGCCGCTATCTCTGCCCGCTGGGCGCGGCCTTGTCGGTGAGCAACAGCGTGCGCCTGTTCGACTGGCTCAAGCGCCGCCCCGAGTGTGGCACCCCCTGTAAGACCTGTGCCAAGGAATGCGAGATCCAGGCCATTCATCCCAACGGGGTGATCAACATGCGCGAGTGCCACTATTGCCTCGACTGCCAGGTGACCTATTTCAACGAAGAGAAGTGCCCACCGCTGAAAAAACTGGCGCGCAAACGTCAGCAATACAAAGACCAAGAGATCCCAACGGTCACCGCCGTATAGGACGAATCAACACATATAAGTGCAGGTAACATAACTAAGATGGAGATGGACTATGCAAGATAACAATAACAAACCAGCCAACCAGTTGGAGAACGCTGGTCGACGCGAGTTTATGGGCAAGACGGCCCTGCTGGGGGCGGGTGCAGTAGCCGCCCCCATGAGCGCCGCCATGTTCGCCTCGATGGCCAAGGCCCAGGCGGCCGAGGCCAGTAACAGCCCTGTGGTTCATCCGGGCGAGCTGGACGAATACTATGGTTTCTGGAGCGGTGGACACTCTGGCGAAGTCCGTATCATGGGCCTGCCCTCGATGCGCGAGCTGATGCGTATCCCGGTATTCAACATCGACAGCGCCACCGGCTGGGGCATCACCAACGAGAGTAAGGCGGTCAAGGGCGAAAGCGCCCACCTGATGGCGGGCGACGCCCACCACCCGCACATGAGCATGCAGGACGGCCGCTACGACGGTAAGTATCTCTTCATCAACGACAAGGCCAACACCCGCGTGGCCCGTATCCGTTGTGACGTGATGAAGACTGATAAGATGATCACCATCCCCAATGCCCAGGCCATCCACGGTCTGCGGGTACAGAAGGTGCCATACACTAAATATGTCATCTGTAACGGCGAGTTCGAGGTCCCGCTGAACAACAATGGTAAGGAGACGCTGGAAGATGTCAGCACCTACCGCTCCCTGTTCAACGTCATCGATGCCGAGAAGATGGAAGTCGCCTTCCAAGTGATGGTAGACGGTAACCTGGATAACACAGACGCCGACTACGACGGCAAGTACTTCGCCTCTACCTGCTACAACTCAGAGATGGGGATGAACCTCAGCGAGATGATCACCGCCGAGCGCGACCATGTGGTGATCTTCAACCTGGCCCGCTGTGAAGCTGCGGTCAAGGCCGGTAAGTTCAAGACCTACAATGGCAACAAGATCCCCGTACTGGATGGTCGCAAGGGCTCAGATCTCACCCGTTACATTCCCGTGCCTAAGTCGCCACACGGTCTGAACACCTCGCCGAGCGGCAAGTACTTCGTCGCCAACGGCAAGCTGTCACCGACCGTCTCTATCATCTCTATCGAGAAGCTGGACGACCTGTTCGACGACAAGATTAAGCCAAGAGACGCCATCGTCGGTGAGCCTGAGCTGGGCCTTGGTCCGCTACACACGGCGTTTGACAACAAGGGCTACGCCTACACCACCCTCTTCCTCGACAGCCAGATCGCCAAGTGGAACGTAGAAGAGGCGATTCAGGCCTATCAGGGCAAGAAGGTCAACTACCTGCGCCAGAAGCTGGACGTACACTATCAACCGGGCCACAACCACACCTCTCAGGGCGAAACCCGCGACGCCGATGGCAAGTGGCTGGTGTCTCTGTGTAAGTTCTCCAAGGACAGATTCCTGCCCGTTGGCCCGCTGCGCCCAGAGAACGATCAGTTGATCGACATCTCAGGCGATGAGATGAAGCTGGTGCACGATGGTCCAACCTTCGCCGAGCCTCACGACTGCATCATAGTGCACCGTAGCAAGCTCAAGCCGAAGAAGCTGTGGACCCGTGACGATCCGCTGTTTGCCGATACCGTGGCCATGGCCGAAAAAGATGGCGTGCGCCTGATGATGGACAACAAGGTGATCCGCGACGGTAACAAGGTTCGCGTCTACATGACCTCGGTCGCGCCCAACTACGGCATGAGCGAGTTTAAGGTCAAGCTGGGCGACGAAGTCACGGTAGTGGTCACCAACCTGGATCAGGTGGAAGACGTGACCCATGGCTTCTGTATGACCAACCATGGCGTACAGATGGAGATTGGCCCACAGGCCACGGCATCTGTCACCTTCATCGCCGACAAGCCAGGGGTACAGTGGTACTACTGCAACTGGTTCTGTCACGCCCTGCACATGGAGATGCGTGGCCGCATGTTGGTAGAAGCCTAAGTGAAATACAGGCGTCTGATGCCCCCGCGTCAGGCGTCTGCCTTAACCAAGGGTTAGCGTATACAAAGCGATAAGAACCAAAACGACAGACACCAGAGGTGTAACTGACCTTGAACCACAAGCCAAACAGATCCACCACCAACCCCGGTTTCACCTCCATGGCATTGAGGCTTAGGCTAGCTCATGGTCTGGGCCGCTGCGGCCTACAGATTGTGCAGTTCTGTGGCTTGATTGCACCAAGCCTACTCTCTTTCAGCCTGCTCTCTTTCAGCCCTCTTAGCCAGGCCGCCTATATCGAGGTGAGTCCAGAGCAAGACCTTCAGCAGGTGCTAGATAGCGCCCAGGCGGGAGACGATATTCAGCTGCAGCCGGGTCGCTATCTTGGCAACTTCATCATCAAACAAGGGGTACGCCTTACTGGCGCCGACGACTATACCAGCATCATAGACGCCCAAGGCAAGGGCAATGCCCTGCTGCTGCAAAGCTCCAAGGTCACCATAGAGAGACTCAAGATAGTTAACTGGGGCGACGATCTCACCGCCCAGGATGCCGGCATCTATTCCGATCAGAGCGCCAGCGAACTCATCATCAGAGAGAACCGCCTACAGGGCGACGGCTTCGGTATCTGGCTGCAAAAAGGCAAGGAGATCAAGGTTCACCATAACCGCATTCAGGGCAACCCGGGGCTGCGCTCCGCCGACAGAGGCAACGGCATTCAGCTCTCCATAGTGCAGAACGTCGAGGTCAGCGACAACGAGGTCAGCCAGACCCGCGACGGCATCTACATCATCTCCAGCCAACACAACACAATTAAAAACAACACCATGCATAACCTACGCTACGGGATCCACTACATGTATTCCCACAGCAATCGCGTGCAGGACAACCTGGCCTACGACACCCGCGCCGGTTATGCCCTGATGAGTTCACGTCAGCTCACCGTGAGCGGCAACGAGAGCCGCGACAGCCAGGACTACGGCTTCCTAATGAACTTCATCACCTACTCGGAGATCAGCCATAACCGCATCTACCGGGTCTGGACCAAGCCAGAAAACAAGGTACTGGGCCGCGAGGGCAAGGGGCTATTTGTGTATAACTCGGCCTACAACAGCATTAATCACAACCTGATCGACACCGCCGAGATCGGCATCCACCTCACCGCAGGCTCGGAGCACACCAAAGTATTTGGCAACAGCTTCATCAACAACCCGGTGCAGGTCAAATATGTGGCCAACCGTCAGGCCGAATGGAGCCAGGACGGCAGAGGCAACTTCTGGAGCAACTACCTGGGCTGGGATCTCGACAACGACGGCTTCGGCGATCGCCCCTTCGAACCCAACGACGGCATCGACAAGCTGATCTGGCAATATCCTGAGGCCAAGATGCTACTGGACAGCCCGGCGGTGCTTATCCTGCGCTGGATTCAGACCCAGTTTCCCGTGCTCAAACCCGTGGGCGTCAAAGACAGTTTTCCACTCATGCAGGCGCCACCTCTGGCTGGCCAGCAGGCAGTAATCAATGAGGCAGAGTGACACAATGCAAGCATCTTCTCCTTCAAGGCCCATCGTCTCCCTGAGCGGCGTCGCCAAGCGCTACGCCAAGGTAACGGCCCTCGAGCGTATCGACTTCGAACTCTTTCCCGGCGAAGTCATGGGGCTGTTCGGCCATAATGGCGCGGGCAAGACCACCATAATGAAGCTGATCCTGGGGATCATCCCGGCCTCGGACGGTCAGGTAAAGGTATTCGGCCAGGATCCTCTCTCCAAACAGGCCTTCGAGGCGCGCAAGCAGGTCGGCTACCTGCCGGAGAATGTCAGCTTCTACGATCAGCTTACCGGCCGTGAGGTGCTGCGCTACTTCGCCCGTCTAAAGTCTGTACCCAAACAGGCGATCGAACAGCTGCTGGACCAGGTAGGCCTGACCCACGCCATGGACCGTCAGGTGAAGACCTACTCCAAGGGGATGCGTCAACGTCTGGGACTGGCCCAGGCCTTCCTCGGCAGCCCCAAGCTGTTGCTGCTGGATGAACCGACCGTGGGGCTGGATCCCATCGCTACCCAGGAGTTTTATGCCAGCGTCGATAAGCTCAAGAGCGAGGGGGCCAGCATCATACTCTGCTCCCATGTGCTGCCGGGCGTCGAGCAGCATATCGACCGCGCGCTGATCATCTCAGGCGGCCGCCTGCTGGCTAAGGGTAGCCTGAGCGAGCTCAGACAACAGGCAAAACTCCCCGTCGCCATCAAGACCCAGGGACTCAACGGCGCCCTGAAACAGGATGCCCGCTTCACTCCCTATCTCATCGCCCCGGATCAGCTGCTGGTGCCCGAGCAGGAGAAGCTCGCCATCATACGTCAGCTTGTAGAACTGGATCAGCTGGGAGATATTCGTGTCGAACCGGCGGATCTGGAACGTGTCTACCAGCACTACCTGGGTCAGCGCCCAAATATGGCGCACAAAGGGGGCAAAGAAATCGGAATAAGCCATCAAGGAGGGCAGATACAATGAATGCCATTCTCGCCGTCGCCATCAAGGAGTTTCAGGACGGGCTGCGTAATCGCTGGCTGATCTCAATCACCCTCATCTTCGCCGTGCTCTCCCTGGGACTCAGCTACTATGGCTCGGTCGCCTCTGGGCAGCTGGGCACGGCGTCGCTGTCGTCCACCATCGCCAGCCTGTCGAGCCTGGCGGTGTTTCTGATCCCGCTGATAGCCCTGCTGCTGGCCTACGACAGCTTCGTCGGCGAGCAGGAGGCCGGCACCCTGCTCTTGCTGCTCACCTATCCTATCAGCCACACCCAGCTCTTGCTGGGCAAGTTTGTCGGCCAGGGCGCCATCATGGCGCTGGCCACCAGCCTGGGCTTCGGTAGCGCAGCTGTGCTACTGGCCAGCCAGTCCGACGCCAGCGCCGTGCTGCAGAGCTTCGGCCTCTTCATCGCCACCGCCATCTTGCTCGGCCTCTGCTTTATCAGCATCGCCTATGTGATCAGCCTGTCGGTGAGCGAGAAGTCCAAGGCCGCCGGGCTGGCGCTGATGCTCTGGTTCTTCTTCGTGCTGGTGTTCGACCTCGCCCTGCTGGCGGTATTGGTCGGCATAGAGGAGGGACTGAGTCAGCAGCAGCTGGTGCAGCTGATGATGCTCAATCCGGCGGATCTCTTCCGCTTGGTGAATCTGGCCAGCCTGGATACCAAGGATATCAACGGTGTGCTGGCGGTGGCCATCAACAGCAGCATGTCGGCCGGCGGCCTATTCTCATTACTACTCGCCTGGGTATTCGCCCCGCTCTCTTTAGCCGCCCTCATCTTTAACAGGAAGACACTCTAATGCGCCAAACCAGAATGCACCAAACCAGAATGCGCCAAACCAAGCTTACCAATTCGCCACTTTTCATGGGTCTCGTCAGTCTCCTCCTGCTGGGGCTGAGCGCCTGCGGGCAAAAGAGTGAGCATAACGCTATTCGTGAGGCGGTGGCCATGGAGCACGGCGACGAGTGTCACCTTTGCGGCATGTTGATCGGTAACTTCCCCGGCCCCAAGGGCGAGCTCTATCTCAAGACAGAAGAGACGGTGAAGAAGTTCTGCTCCACCCGGGATCTGTTCAGCTTCCTTTTGGACCCCGAGTATCGCAAGCAGGTCAAAGAGATCTATGTGCACGACATGGCTAAAAGCCCCTGGCAGGCGCCGCGGGACAGTCACTTCATCGACGCCAGACAGGCCTGGTATGTGGTGGGCTCTAGCCAAACCGGCGCCATGGGCAAGACCCTGGCCAGCTTTGGCAAGCAGCAGGATGCCGAGGCCTTTGCCGCCGAGTTTGGCGGCCAGGTTTACCCCTTCGGGCAGATCAGCCTCTCTATGCTCTAGACTCTCTATGCTCTAGCTGGCAAAGAACTAATGGCTAGGCGGCGTCGGGCTTAGGCTTGCGGATCATCAGCACGGCCACCACGGCCAGCATCAGCAGCACTGAGATGATCAGAAACACATCGTTGTAGGCCTGAATGTAGGCCTGCTGGGTCATGGTTTTGGCCAACATGGCCTTGGCCTGCGCCTGGGCGGTCACGGGATCCGAGCCTGCCTGCACAAACAGCTGACTGGTCTGCTGCAGATATTGATAGGCCTGGCCGCTCACCGCCGCCACCGTCTGTTTCATGTCCGCCAGATGGGTGCGCGACTGATTGTCGACCAGGGTGGCCACCAGGGCGATGCCGAAGGCGCCGCCGAGATTACGGATCACATTGAGCACAGTCGAGGCCGACGGCGTCTGCTGGGCACTGATGTGCATGGTCGCAATGATGCCAATAGGCACCAGTATGAAGGGCTGACCAAGGGCCCTGACCACCTGCGCCGCGATCATCTGCTCGCCGGCAAAATCCAGCGTCATATGGCTGTTCATGTAGTAGCTCAGGGCAAACATGCTAAAGCCAAAGGCGGCCAGGTACCGCCCGTCGAATCTCTGCAGCAATCTCGGCACCAGGGGCAGCACCAACAGCTGAGGAAAGCCCATCCACATGATCACCTCGCCGATCTCCAGCGGACTATAGTCATGGATCTGCGACAGATAGAGGGGGATCATGTAGATGGCCGAAAACAGCGCCATCCCCAGCAAAAAATAGGCCAGGGTCGACAGGGCGAAATCACGCTGCCCCAGTAGCCTGAGGTTCACCAGCGGCGATGACTTTCGCAGCTGAATAAAGACAAACAGGGCTATGTTGATGGCGGCGACGATCGCTAGATTCTGGATCAGCTCTGAGCCAAACCAATCCTTACGATTGCCCTCCTCCAGCACTACCTCGAGGCAACCCATGCCCAGCGCCATGGTGACTATGCCGGAGTAATCGGCGTTCTTCAGCTTATCCCAATCGATAGCCTGAGCTCTCAAACCATAGGCCAACATGACCATCACCAGCAGTCCGGGAGGAATATTGATATAGAAGAGATAGTGCCAGCTAAACTGCTCGGTGAGCCAGCCCCCCAGGGTGGGGCCGATAGATGGCGCGAAGGTAGCGGTGACGCCAAACAGCGCCATGCCCGTGGCGCGTTTCTCCTCGGGGAGCAGCTCCAGGATGAGTCGAAAGGCCAGCGGGATCAGCGCGCCGCCGAAGAAGCCCTGCAGGGCGCGAAAGGCGATCATTGCCTCCAGGTTCCAGGCCAGCGAACAGAGGAAAGAGGCTAAGATGAAGGCCGCCGTGGTCCACAGCAGATAACGTCTCACCGACAGCCCCTGACTCAGCCAGCCCGATAGCGGGATGGCGATCATCTCGGCCACCAGGTAGGCGGTGGCGATCCAGGAACCCTCCTCTAACGTCGCGCCCAGGCTGCCCTGGATCTCCTTCATCGAGGCGTTGGTGATCTGAATATCCAGGATCGCCATGAAGGCGCCCAGCAGACCGGCAAACACGGCGACCCAGGAGCGAAAACTGCCGCGCTCATAGCCCTGGGGGCCAGCGACTTGCGGTGTAGCGACTTGCTCTGCTACCTCAGCAGGACTCTCTTGGGCGACACTCACGCTGCTCATTGGGTGGCCTTAACCGAAACCTGCTTACGATTGCTGGCGATCACTGTGTCTTTCGGCGCACCTCGGGTATCCACCTTCACCACGGCGCTGAGGCCGGGAACTATGTTGGTCTGGTCATCCAGATCCAAACGGATCCGCACCGGAATACGCTGCACTATCTTGGTAAAGTTACCGGTGGCGTTTTCCGCCGGTAACAGGCTGAATTTGGCGCCAGAGGCGGGTGCCAGGCTATCGATCACACCAGTAAAGCTCTGGTTGGGAAACGCGTCGAGATGAACCTGAACCAACTGCCCAGGCTGCATATGCTGGATCTGGGTCTCCTTGAAGTTGGCGGTGATCCACACCGCGCCATCCGGCACCAAACTGTAGAGCGACTGCCCCGGCTGCACATACTGGCCGGTCAGGGCGCCGCGCTTGCCGATCACCCCCGAGAAGGGAGCTCGAATCTGGGTATCGGCCAGCTGGATCTCTGCCAGCTCAAGGCCCGCCTTGGCCTGCGCCACCTGTGACTGACTCTGATTCAGCTGAGCGTTAAGCACCGCCAGCTCAGCCTGCTTGGCCACCAGGGCCGCCTTGGCCTCATCCAGATGGCCCACGGCCGAATCGAAGGCGGCAGTCGCCTGATCCACCTCATCTTGTGAGCTGTAATCTCTGTGCTTTAGCTTGGTGGTGCGTTTGAGCTGCTGCTCGGCGCGGATCTTCTCCGCCTCGGCGCTGGCCACACCGGCGGCCGCCTGGCGTATGATGGCCTGTTGCAGCGTCACCTTGGCCGACAGGGTCTGCAGCTCTGCCAGACTACTCTCCAGGCTCGCCTGACTCTGGCTCACCTTGGCACGGTACTGGTTCGACTCCAGCTCGGCCAGCAGCTGCCCCTGCTCCACATGCTGGTTATCTGTCACCTTAGCGGTCACCACATAACCCGGCACCTTAACACTGATATTAGAGATATCGGCCTCTACATAGGCGTTGTCGGTCGATTCGATAAATCGAACCTGACTCCACCAGTAGTAGCCTCCAACTACCACAGCCAATAACAGCAGTGGTAGCACGATAAATATGCGACGTTTTGACATCCAATCCCCACGGATAAACACCTTGATTAGTATTTGATAGTTTACTACTGTCTTATAATGTTTATTAGTCAGTTAAAAAATTACCAACTGTTTCACAGGTGTAACAATAGATGGATTTGAATCGCATTCAGATGTTCGCCCAGGTGGTGGATAAAGGCAGCTTCACTTCGGCCGCCAAGGCGATGGGACTCACCAAGGCGACGGTGAGCCGTAAGATCGCCGAGCTGGAGACAGATACCGGGGTGCAGCTCTTGTATCGCACCACCCGCGCCCTCAAGCTCACCGAGGCGGGAAGCATCTATTACAACAAGATCCAGCGGATCCTCATGGATCTGCAGAGCGCCGAAGACCAGCTCAGCGCCAGCCAGGAGACCATCAAGGGCAACCTCAAAATCGTCTGCCCGATAGAGCTGGGGCAGCTGTTCTTCGGCCGCATCTTCGCCCGCTTTCTCGAGGCGCATCCCGAGATGACCCTGGACGCCGAACTGACCAACCGTAAGGTCGACATGATAGAGGAAGGGATAGATATTCTGTTTCAGGTCTCAGATGTGCGCGACCCAAGGCTGCAATCCTACCGGGTGCTCAACACAGACAAATCTCTGGTGGCCAGCCCAGACTATCTGGCCCGCCACGGCACGCCAGCCACACCGCAGGATCTGATCGACCACAAGGCGATTCGCCTCAAATCGACCCACATCGACGGTGGCTGGAGATTGTTCGATGGTCAGCAGTGGATCACCATAGAACCCGAGGCCCAGCTGACGGTCAACAACGTCACCCTGGCCCGTGAGGCAGCCATCGAAGGATTGGGGATCGCCACGGCGCCAACCTTGGTGGCCCAGGCTGCCATCGACGAGGGGCAACTTATCCCATTGTTGACCGACTTTCCCATGGCGCAGACCGCCATTACCCTGAGCTTTCCCCGCCGCGCCTACCTGCCGCGCAAGTATCGCGCCTTCATCGAGTATATCTATCTGTCGCTGTTCGACCGCAGGCCCGGCGAGATACTGGAGATCCCAGATTTCATCACCCCGCCCCAGCGTTAGGGAGTTGCCGCGCCACAGTTTTGACAAAATAAGCAGTGGAGTCTGCAAAATCGTCGACAAAGCTGCTAACATTGGGCCAATTTTTTTCGCTTAAAGAGATATCGCAAGATGGGAAGAGCATACCAGAACCGCAAAGAATCTATGGCCAAAACGGCTGGGCAAAAGACGAGACTCTACTCTCGCTACGGCAAAGAACTCTATGTTTGCGCAAAGAACGGTGGCTTCGATCCTGACGGCAACCTGGCACTGCGCCACATGATCACCAAGGCTAAGAAAGATCAGGTTCCTGCTCATGTCATCGAACGCGCCCTGGAGAAAGCCAGAGGCGGCGGCGGTGAAGACTATGAAACGGCGCGTTACGAAGGCTTTGGTCCAGGCGGCACCATGGTGATCGTCGACTGTCTGACCGACAACGGCAAGCGTACCTTTACCGAGGTACGTCAGGCCTTCGTGAAGAACGACGCCAAGCTGGGTAGCCCAGGCACAGTTGGTCACATGTTCGACCATCAAGCGGTATTTGCCTTCAAGGGCGAAGATGAAGAAGCCGTACTGGAAGCCTTGATGATGGCCGACGTCGATGTGGCCGACATCGAGGTAGAAGATGGCATCATCAGCGTGTTCGCGCCAAACACTGAGTTCTACAAGGCCAAGACGGCACTGAACGAAGCCTTCCCTGAGACAGAGCTGGAAGTGGAAGAGATCGCCTTCGTGCCACAGACCATGACAGAACTCACCGACCCGGAAGTGATCGCTCAGTTCGAAAAATTCCAGGCCGCACTGGAAGATTGTGACGACGTACAAAACGTCTACCACAACGCCGACATCAAGGCCTAATTTTACGCACTCGTTTTACGCATAAGCAGAAACCGAGTTAACGCCTTTTCGACCAGCCAATCTGGTCGAAAAAACACCTAGAGCGATTCGTCGAACCCGTTGATGAATCGCTCTTTTTTTAGCCAACCCGATCGTGATTTTCCCGTAGGTTTTTTGACTCTCGCCAAGGCCTTGGCGTTTAGAGTAAGTGCTCACCACCCTGGCAATTAAACTTTATTCATAGTGCACCTTTTAGCCCTGTTTTAGGTGGACTTGGGCGTCTGTTCGCCTATTCTTATAGCTGACTTATAAAAGCAAGAATCAACCCCGCCGAGACTCGCTGCCTCCCCTTAGGGCATCGCGACCTTGGCCACCTTGATTAACCAAGATGATAAACAGGTAACCTATGAAGTATTCAAAATCGATTATCGCCATCGCACTCACCAGCCTACTCGCGGCCTGTGGTGGCAGCGATGACACACCAGAAACACCTAAGACAGGTGTCTTCAGCCTGGGGGTATCGGACAACCCTGCCGATGCTAAAGTGGTAAATATCGCCTTCAAACAGGTGGTACTCAAAGGAAGCGATGGCTCCCTGTCATTCGATGTATCAGAAAATGGTGAGCTGAAACACGTTGACCTGCTGACGGTACAAGGCCAAGAGGTCGAGACGCTGGTAAGCGGCCAGTCTATTCCGGTCGGCGAATACCAGATGTGCATCTATATGCAAAACAGCGAAGTGGCCGACACCAACAGCTCTTACGTGAAAACCATGGATGACATGGACGCGGGTCTGGTCACCAACAGCAACGGTAGCTGTGGCGGCGTAGGCGCCGAAGAGGAAGGCACGGGTCGTCTCTTCTTCAACAAGGCCTTCACCATTGCGGCCGGTGTGAACAACTTCGTCGCCGAGTTTAACCTCTCTCAAGGCCTGCAGGCACCGCACGGCAACAAGGACTACTGGACCCTTAAGCCTACCGCAGTACAGCTGGTTAACAACGCCGAAGTCGGCGCCATTCACGGCATGGTCGACACCAGCGTGATGGAAGAGTGTGAAGCCGCCGCCGGCGGTTCAGAGTTCAGCCCTGCCGTCTACCTCTACCCAACGGCGACCTTGCTGGATAACATGCTGGACTTCCGCCCCGAAGCCGACATTGCCGAGCCGCAAGTGGCACCTATCGCCTCGGCCCGCGTCAACCCAGTCACCGACGAGACAGAAACAGTGGTGGGTTACGAGTATGAGTTTGGCTTCGTCGCCGCCGCCAACTACAGCCTGGGCTACACCTGTCTGGCACAGAATGACGATCCTGAAATGGCCAACGGCGTAGATGACGTCGACGCGCCTTTCTTCATTCATGTGGATGAGCAGGACGTGACCGTTACCCAAGGCACTACCACCGAGCGTGACTTCGACGCTGCCGAAGTACCTGCGCCATAAGCCCTTGGACTAAGCATTTATTTGTGAAGTAACCAATATACAGACAGCAAAAAGGCACTCTCATGAGTGCCTTTTTTATTGGCTTAATGCGCTATCTCGATATTAAGAACAGCAATCCCGGCGCCACCAGTTCTTCGGCAGCTTGGCCAGCAAGACTTTAAGCATCAAAATCGCCAGTATGATCCCCGAGGCATTTACTACCAGGGACGGCAACAGGTTATGCTGCTCACCCACCTGAGGCATCACCTCGAAACCAAAGGTCGCTACCAGATAGTTTACCAAGACGCCCGATACCAAGGCCACACCCAAGACGCCACCCAGGTAGCCATAGAGGGCACGTTTCCCCAGCTCCTTGGTTACCACCCCCAGGGTAGCGATATTGGTCGCCGGCCCCGCCAGCATGAAGACCAGCACGGCGCCTGGCGATACCCCTGCCAGCAATAGACCGGCAGCAATCGGCGTCGACGCCGTGGCGCAGATATACATGGGCACAGAGATCAGTACCATCACCAGCATAGCCAAGATGCCATCGCCCCACTTGGCCATGAAGTCACCCGGTACATAGGTCTGCACCAGGGCCGCGAAAAAGAGGCCGATCAACAGCCAGACTGTGGTGTCACGCACCAAGTCAGTCGCCGCATAGTGCAGGCCCTTGCCCATGCGCGCCAGCACCGAAGTGCCCTTAAGCTCGCTAGCGACATCTTTGGTCGATTCACAGCAACTTTCCCCCTGATCTGAACTCTGCTTATCGGCTTTAACACTCGAGCAGCATGAGCTCGCCGCCTTCACCTCTTGCTTACTGCTACAACATGAGCTGACCGGCTCGGGGGCCACCTTGCTGGCGCAGCATGAACCGCTCGCGGACTTAACCGCCTCAGGTTTAACCAAAGCTACTGACTTAACCACCGAATCTGAGCTCACGGGGCGCATCATCATGGGCGAGGCATCCGCCGTCATGCGCACAGGCGCACTCGGCTTATCACCGCAGCAACTCGATGACTCAGCCTTATCGAGCGACTTTTCATCAGGCTTTTCGGCAGCCTTACTGCTGCAACAACTGCTGCTCGCCTTAACCTTGTCTGCGCCGTTTTGCTTAGAATCGGCCGATCGCGTAACTTCCTCTGCCTTAGCTTCATCATTGTCACGGCCCACCAGCAGACCGGCGACTATGGCACTGGTGACCGCGGCGATGGGTCTGACCACCGCCATGAAGGGACCGAGCAGCACATAGGAGACACTTACAGAGTCGATGCCCGTCTCAGGGGTGGACACCAAGAATGAGGTGGTGGCGGCCTTAGAGGCGCCCGAGCGGCGCAGACCGACGGCGGCAGGGATCACCCCGCAGGAGCACAGCGGCAGGGGCGCGCCTAACACGGCAGCCTTGATAGTGGTCTTCACCCCGTGGCCGCCCAACTGCTTCTGCATCCAGGTCATAGGCACAAACATCTTCAACATACCGGCAAGCACCAGACCCAGCAGCAGCCAGGGCGCGGAATCGAGAAAAAGATCGATAAAATTAGATAACAACATAGGTTAACCCTTTAGCTTACAACTGGTTTTATATTCGGTTTCGCCGTGATCATGGCTGTGGTTCTCACACTTCACCTCGACATTAGACTCGAGCGCCTCCAGGATGGAGCAGTGTTCGGCGCTTTCCGGGCCGCCACAACAGGCATCGGATAGCCGCTGTAGAGAGACTCGAAAATGGTTCAGCTCGGCGATCTTCTCTTCCACATTGGCCAGCTTGATATCCACCATCCCCTTCACGTCGGCGCAGGCCCAGTTGGACTTGTCCAGATCGATAGATAACAGCTCGGTGATCTCCGACAGAGTGAAGCCCACCGCCTTGGCCCGCAGAATGAAGCGCAGACGTTCGGCGTCCTGTTCTGTGTAGAGGCGATAACCCGAGTCGCTGCGCATCGACGGCGACAAAAGGCCATGTTTCTCATAGAAACGCAGGGTATCGGCCTTGACCTCACACTGTTTGGCTAACTCTCCAATACGAAACATCTTGCCTCCACGGCGCCTTTTTCATTGCGATAGTGCCAGTATAAACCTTAGAGTTAAATCTAAGGTCAAGGGTTATTCTGTCGTAAATTACAATCTGTTGCTTGTTCGCCATGGCGTATTGTGAAATCGCACAGAAAAAAACAGCATGGCACACAGTTTTACGGTAAAATACGCGCGCCGCGATGGTCAGTAAAAAATTGAGGGGCTTTTGGAAAGCAATACGCCCGGGTTAGTTGGCACTAACTGTTCTGTTTTCCGAAAGATCCTTAAAATAACCACTGGACCCTGTACCTAAAATGAATAATGCCAGACCTATTCGTCGCGCGCTGTTAAGCGTTTCTGATAAAACCGGAATCCTGGAGTTTGCACAAGCCCTGCACGCTCAAGGTGTTGAACTGCTATCTACCGGCGGCACCGCCCGTCTGCTAGCAGACAACGGTGTGCCTGTCATTGAAGTCTCTGACTACACGGGCCATCCTGAGATCATGGACGGCCGCGTAAAGACCCTGCACCCTAAAGTGCACGGCGGCATCCTCGGCCGTCGCGGTATCGATGAGATAGTGATGGAACAGAACGCCATTAAGCCTATCGATCTGGTTGCCGTTAACCTCTACCCCTTTGCCGAGACAGTGGCCAAAGAAGGCTGCACCCTGGCCGACGCCGTGGAAAACATCGACATCGGCGGCCCAACCATGGTGCGCTCTACCGCGAAGAACCACAAAGACACCACCATTATCGTTAACGCCAAAGACTATGATCGCGTGATCCAAGAGATGCAGGCCAACCAAGGTAGCACCACGCTGGAGACGCGTTTCGACCTGGCTATCGCCGCCTTCGAACACACGGCCGCCTATGATGGCATGATCGCCAACTACTTCGGCACCCAAGTGCCACCGCACGCGGTGAATGGGGTACCGGCTCACAGTCAGGACGAGTGCCACCAGGATTCTAAGTTCCCACGCACCTACAACACTCAGTTGGTGAAGAAGCAAGATCTGCGTTACGGCGAAAACAGCCACCAGAGCGCGGCCTTCTATGTGGATCTCAATATCGATGAAGCCTCGGTTGCCAGCGCGACTCAACTACAGGGTAAGGCACTGTCTTACAACAACATCGCCGATACCGATGCGGCGCTGGAATGCGTCAAAGAGTTCAGCGAGCCAGCCTGTGTTATCGTCAAGCACGCCAACCCTTGTGGCGTCGCCATCGGCAAGGATCTGCTCGAGGCCTACAACCGCGCCTACCAGACCGACCCAACCTCAGCCTTCGGCGGCATCATCGCCTTCAACGGTGAGTTAGATGCCGAGACCGCCAGCGCCATCGTCGAGCGTCAGTTTGTCGAGGTGATCATCGCGCCAGTCGTCAGCCAGGCGGCACGCGACGTAGTGGCGGCCAAGGCCAACGTTCGTCTGCTGGAGTGCGGTCAATGGGCTACCAAGACCCGCAGCCTGGACTACAAGCGCGTCAATGGCGGCCTGCTGATCCAAGACCGAGACCAAGGCATGGTCGAAATGAGCGACATCAAGGTAGTGACCAAGCGTCAGCCTACCGAAGCCGAGATGAAAGATCTTATGTTCTGCTGGAAGGTGGCCAAGTTCGTTAAGTCTAACGCCATCGTCTATGCCAAAGACAGCATGACAATCGGTGTGGGCGCCGGCCAGATGAGCCGCGTCTACAGCGCCAAGGTGGCCGGTATCAAGGCTGCCGATGAGAATCTGGAAGTCGTAGGTTCGGTCATGGCATCCGATGCCTTCTTCCCGTTCCGCGATGGCATAGATGCCGCGGCGGCCGCCGGTATCAGCTGCATCATCCAGCCGGGCGGTTCGATTCGCGATGAAGAGATCATCGCAGCCGCCGATGAGCATGGCATGGCCATGGTCTTCACCGGCATGCGTCACTTCCGTCATTAATTTGCTTTCGCGCCTGGGTCACAAGCCCGGGCGCCGTTTTAAGGATATAGCATGAACGTATTAGTAATAGGTAGCGGCGGACGCGAACACGCCCTGGCCTGGAAGGCCGCCAAGTCACCGCTGGTCGAGAAAGTCTTTGTGGCGCCAGGCAACGCCGGCACAGCACTGGAGCCTAAGCTTGAGAACGTGGCCATCGCGGTCGAAGCCATCTCTGAGCTGGTAAGCTTCGCCAAGGAGCAGGCGATCGAGCTGACTATCGTCGGCCCGGAAGTGCCGCTGTCATTGGGCGTGGTCGATGCCTTCAACGAAGCTAAGCTACCTATCTTCGGTCCAACCCAAGGTGCGGCGCAGCTAGAGTCTTCTAAAGCGTTCACCAAGGACTTCCTGGCCCGTCACAACATTCCGACGGCGGCCTACTCGAACTTCACCGAGATCGAGCCTGCCAAGGCCTACGTTACAGAAGTCACTGCCAACACTGGCTTTCCTATCGTCATCAAGGCCGACGGCCTGGCGGCGGGTAAAGGGGTGATCATCGCTCAGGATCAGGCCGAAGCAGATGCGGCTATCGAAGATATGCTGGCCGGTAACAAGTTTGGCGAGGCCGGTTCCCGCGTGGTGATCGAGGAGTTCCTCAAGGGCGAAGAAGCCAGCTTCATCGTCATGGTCGATGGCAAAAACATTCTGGCCATGGCCAGCAGCCAGGACCATAAGGCCAGAGACAATGGCGACAACGGCCCAAACACGGGCGGCATGGGCGCCTACTCTCCTGCTCCAGTGGTGACACAAGCTGTTCACGACTGGACCGTTGAAAACGTCATTCGTCCAACCGTAGATGGCATGGCTGCTGAAGGTAATGTCTACACAGGTTTCCTCTACGCCGGTCTGATGATTGCGCCAGATGGCAGCGCCAAGGTACTGGAATACAACTGCCGCTTCGGCGACCCAGAGACCCAGCCTATCATGATGCGTCTTCAGTCAGATCTGGTCGAGCTCTGCCTGGCCGCCACCCGTGGCGAGCTGGACAAGGTGACCGCCGAGTTCGACAGCCGCGCCGCCGTAGGCGTGGTGATGGCTGCCGGTGGCTACCCAGATGCCTATCGCAAGCACGATGTGATAGAGGGACTCAGCCTGGGCGGCGATGATGCCAAGGTGTTCCACGCGGGCACCAGCATGAAAGATGGCCATGTGGTCACCAACGGCGGCCGCGTCTTGTGTGCCACCGCCCTGGGCCAAGATGTGACTCAGGCGCAGCAGCGTGCCTATCAACTGGTCAATGAGATCCACTGGGATGACGTCTATTTCCGTACCGATATCGCCTATCGCGCCATCGCCCGGGAAAACGAGCAGGCCTAATACCCATAAAGGGATATTCATGGAAAGTTGAGATCTACATCACGCTCAGTTTTCATGCAATAAAATCGCATAAAAGCACCTATACTCCATAAGGGTATTAGGTGCTTTTTTATACGACTCAATAAGTTAACTGCGAATTCCGAATCATGTATTAAAAATAGCCTGAATACATTATTTCTATACAACAAAAACCACAATATTAGCATAATTCAATATTTTACCCTCATATTGCAGCAGAATATTCACATCTGTATACTCGCCGCCTCTGTTTTTTAAGCTGGAGGCTTAATGAGATACTTTATCCTGTTGTTCACCCTTTTACTTACCGCTTGTGGCGGAGGCGACTCGGACAGTCCTGCACCGCAAGCCGAAAAACTAGCGCACCCTGGCATTCAAATTCAAGAACTGGTGCAAACCTATGCGCCAGATCAGCGCCTCACCCCGGCCATCACGGGCAAGTTAGGCAGCATCAGCTATCAATTGGTTAACGGCGCTCCTGCCGATGTGGTCAAGATCTCTGCCGACAAGCAGTATCTCACTATCCTCAATGCCGGCAGCACAGAACTGATCGCCACAGATAGTGGCAACAGCCAAACCAAGCCGGTCAGCCAACGTTTTAGCATCAGCATCAATAAGGCACCTCGCACGCCGCTACTGACTAACGATATCAGCCAGGGCTATGTCGCCGGCGCCCAGCTCTCTCCTAGCATCAGCGGTGTCAAAGGCAGCCTCAGCCTGATGCTGGCCGAGGGTCAGCCCACAAACGTAGTGACAGTCGACGCCCAGGGTAAGATCACTGTGCTAGGCAGCGGCAGCGTCAAACTGCTGGCCAAAGATGATGGCGGTCGTAACTTCCAGGCCGACTCGCGCGAATTTCAGATCAACATCTCGCCTGCCGAGACCGCCTACGCCACTTATCAGAATATCGCAGGTAAGCCACTGATCTTTGGCGGTAAGCTACTGCCCGTCTACAGCGGCACGCCCACCACAGAGGCTCACTACCAGCTGGTTGCTGGCGCCAATACTCAGGTGGTTCAGGTGCATCCCACCACAGGGGCAATGAACATACTTGGCGCCGGTGAGACCCAGGTTGAAGTGCAGCAAGTCGCGCCGGCCAACCATACACAGGTGCCGGTCCAACGCTTTAGCGTTCAGGTCGACAAGGCGCAGAACCTGGCCTTCAAGGCAAGCGATGTCACCACACGTTTCGACGCCGATAAGACGGCGAGCTTCGATGTCACAGGCGTCCAGGGCAAGCTACGTTACGCCATCAAGGCGGGCGCGGCCGAGGATGTCATCAGCATCACTGATGCCGAGCAAGGTGAGTTTAGCTTCCAGGGCGTCGGCGAAACTGAGGTCGAGGTAACCGACGCCGGTAACCACAACTATCTGAGTACCAGTCGCACCATTAAGGTCAAGGTCGAGGCCATGATCGCCGGCTCACTGCAGGCTATCGATATCAACACCCAATATCAGACCAATCAAACCCTGACGCCGCAAGTTGTCGGTGCCAAGGGTAGCCTTAGCTACAGCCTGACCGCCAGCAGTGCCACAGATGTAGTCACACTGGACAGCAAAACCGGCCAGATGCAGGTGTTGAAGCCAGGCACGGTAGCGGTGATCGTTAAAGATGATGGCGGCGAGCTGTGGACGGCGCAAGAGAAACAGTTTAGCGTCACCATAGACAAGCAGGATAACAGCCTGTTTGTGGTGGAAAATAGCCGTGTGGACTTTGCCGCTAACGCGCCCTTCGTCCCTCAACCTAGCCATAATCAGGGCCTGGTCAGCTATCTGGTGGAAAATGGCGGCGACGGCGTCTTAAGCCAGGATGCCGATACCAAGGCAATCACTATCGTCGGCGCAGGCCGCGGCTGGATCACCGCAACCGATGCGGGCAATGACTTCTATCATCCCGCCAGCAGCCGTTTCTTCGTCGATGTGGCACCGCTAAACGGTAGCCTGCAGATATCCTCCGTGCGCAGCCAATATGCGCCGGGCAAGACGATCGCTATCCCCATGTCGGGCACCATCGGCAGCCTGAGCCTGGCACTGAAGAGTGGCCAGGACGATGTGGTCGGTGTCGACCTGGCCAACAAGACCCTGACGGTTAAGAACGCCGGCAGCGTCACCTACATAGTGACAGACAGCGGCGATGCCGGTCACCTGTCACAGAAGGCCGAGCTAAATGTGGTGATCGACAAGGGAGCCGAAAACCCTGAACTGGCACTCTCAAGCACCTTGGTCAGCAGTGCCTATAGCCCTGATGCCAGCCTCAAGGCTCCTGTCGTCAGCGGTCGCGGCATCGACAGCGAGATCAGCTACTATACGGATACGGCATCCAGTAAGGTGGTAAGCCTGAACGACACGACAGGTGAGATGAAAGTGCTGGCGGCCGGCACGGCTAAGGTCACGGTTATCGAGCAGAGCCGCAACTACGAGCGCACCCTGCGCGACTTCAACGTCAGCGTCGCCAAGGCGGCTCACCCTGGCCTCAGCCTGGATGAGATCAGCCAGTCCGTGGTTTACTATCCAGATCGCAAGGTGCTACCGCCAGAGTTTACCAACGCCTTTGGTAAACTCACCTATGCCTTCGGCCTACAGGTATCACCCGAATATGCCGAGCTCACCTCGACGGGCGAGCTCACCCTACATGCCTATCCACGTTCTGGCGATAACGACTACTTCGACATCATAGTCACCGACGATGGGGGCAACAATTATCAGAGCACCAGCCTGAACTACAAGCTGTTCCTCAAGGATATCGAGCCAGGCCTTGGCGAAGAGGCCAGCCTGACCTTCGATGGCAGCGAGCTGCAGCTAGTCTCACCGGCAGAGGTTGCTGCGGGTGATGTCTCCTACTTCACCGCCATAGGTGGACGAGGTGATGCCCTCAGCAAGGATGACGACGATGAACTAGACGGCGGCTACACCAATATGGTGACTCAGGTGTGTACCGATCCCGACAATTATAAGGGCTGCACGCTGATCACCCTCAGGCTGCAAAATACCAGCCTGTGCAGTGATGGCAGTAGAATCGCCTATCCGATCGCCTCTGATAGCCGTTACACCTGCCCGGGCATGAGCCAGCCGGTCAGCTCCGAGGTTAGCGTCAGCATGCATAGCGAAGATCCTTACAACGCCTGGTTCGTCAACCCTGGGCGTTTTAAGACCCTCAAGCCTATTGTGGTGACACATTTTGCCAAGCCATATCGCAGCGGCGACGTGGTCGAGGCGGGTGACATTCAGGCCAGAGCCTGGTGGCTGATCAACTTGGATATCACCAAGAAGTAAGCTCGTCTTTACCCCTTACAAAAAAGCCCAGTTTAAACTGGGCTTTTTTTATTGCTCTACCGCTTCTGCTTTACCAGAGATTTTAAGCCTGCCAGCTAGGACAGTCCTTAGCGAATCTAATCAATGTCCTGAGGCGATCGCCTTGCGGGCGATCTTGTCGATAAGGCCTGGGGCGATGATCTTAAACCAGCGGCCCAAGCGCCCCCGTGTCGAGGTGATAAGCAGCCGCTTACGCCCTGCGATGGCCGGCAGCATCATCTGCGCGCACTGCTCGGCGGTGATGATCTTGGCCTCCTGCATCGGGCTCTTACCGAGGGGCTTACCCTGACCATCCAGGGCACGCTTATGGATCTCTGACACCACGAAATCGGGACAGATATGGGTGACGGCCACATCATGTTCCACCAGCTCGATGCGCAGTGAGTCAAAGAACCCCATCACAGCATGCTTAGAGGCGCTGTAACCACTGCGGGTAGGCACACCGGTGAGTCCTGCCACCGAGGCCACCACCACTATCTGACCACGACTGGCCTTGAGATGCGGCAGGGCAAAATGGGTCAGCATGGCCGGGGCTAGGTAGTTAACCTGCATCACACGTTCGAGAATGGAGAGGTCTTCGAGCTCATCGAAGCGCGACCACATGGTCATACCGGCATTATTGACCAGAATATCCAGGCGGCCGAAATGGGCCACACAGGCATCGATGAGGCCTTGGCAGGCAGCGGCGTCGGTGACATCGGCGGGGATCACTAAGGGCGGCACGCTGGCGATGGACGAGAGCTCCTGCTGCAGGGAGTGCAGTCGCCCCTGACTGCGGGCGGTGAGCACCAGGCGACATCCCAGGGGCGCCATTGCCTTGGCCAGGGCGCGGCCAATTCCCTCGGAGGCACCCGTGATGATAACGACCTTGTCGGCTAAAGTTTGCATCGAAAACCTAAGGTGTGAATGGATGGATAAGCCACAAATTCACACACTTAAGCCCAAAGTACAAGCCTTAAAACGGGTCGATTATGGGGTTAGGCCATCAGCCGATGCACATTGTCGGTCGGCGCGGTGAGGTATTGATCCAAGCTCTTGGGGCGGCCGATGGCATAGCCCTGGGCATAGTTGATGCCGATCGACTTGAGGCGCTCGAAGATCTCCTGATTCTCCACGAACTCGGCCACCGTCTCTATGCCCATCACGCGGCAGACGTCGTGTATCGATTTAACGATGGCATAGTCCTTGGCGTTGCTGGCCAGGGACTTGATGAAGCAGCCATCGATCTTCACATAGTTCACCGGCAGCTCGCGCAGGTAACCGTAGGAGGCAAACCCGGTGCCGAAGTCGTCCAGGGCGAAGGAGAAGCCCTGCTTCTTCAGCTGATTGAGCATCTCCATCGCCCGGTTACGATTCTGAATCGCACTGGTCTCGGTGATCTCGAAACAGATGCACTGACTGGGGATGGCGAAACGCTCCAACTGGGCGATGATATAGTCCACCATGCCCTCGGCCCCCAGGCTATTGGCCGAGAGGTTGATCGACAGACAGTGATCCGCCCACAGCTCCTCATGCAGAGAGAGCCAGAGGAAGGTCTTACGTATCACCTCCTTATCCACATCTGTCATCAGCTTGAAGCGTTCGGCAGCGGCGATAAACTGCGCCGGCGCCAGGATGCGCCCACAGGGCTCCAGAATCCTCAGCAGAACCTCCATGCGCTGTTTACCCTGGGGCCCCAACGCCTTGATGGGCTGATAGTAGAGCAGCAACTCGTTGTGTTCGATCGCCTGGGCGATACGCACCGCCCATTTGGGGGCGTTACGCTGATAGGTGAGCTCCTTGTCCTTATCATCATAGAAATGCACCTGATTGCTGCCCTTACGCTTGGCGGCGATACAGGCGATATCGGCATCTTTGAGTAGCTCCAGCGCATTGATATAGGGCGCCCTCGCCAGTGCCACTCCAGCGCTGATCCCCACATGATAATGACAGCCGTGATGCTCCATCACCTGTTTGCCGACGGCATTGATGATCTGTTTCACTTGCTGAGCCAGTGCCACCACGCCTAAGTCTTTCAGCGCCAGGCCAAACTCGTCGCCACCCAGGCGGGCCAACAAGCCCTGCCCCTCCAAGCTGGCCTGAATCGCCTTGGCCACCATCTTTAACATGGCATCGCCGGCGTTGTGACCGCAGGAGTCGTTGATAAGCTTAAACTGCTCCAGGTCGAAATAGCAGATAGCCAGAGTCTGGGCGTCCTCGGCAAAGGCTTGTAATCGCTCCTCGAAGGCGCAGCGATTGAGCAAGCCGGTGACATTATCAAAGTTTGCCCTGCGTCTGAGCTGATGCTTGAGCAGCTCCTCCTGGGTGATGTCCCTCAGCACGATCACAGTGCCGATGATCTTGTTGTTCGGCCCCTTTAGGTTACTGATGCTGCGCTCCATCAGCCTGGGAGTATGGCTGGTAAACTTGACCTTACTCAGCATGGGCGTCGGCGTGCCACTCGCCATGAAGGCAAACAGCGACTGATTCAGCTCGGGCTCGCTGCGAAACACCTTGTCCAGATTCATCCCCACCGCAGATTCGGCCTTCACCTTGAGCAGCCGCTCGGCCTGGGGATTGAGGTAGATCACCTTGACCCAGCTGTCGGTGAGGATCACCGCCTCGGCAATCGCCTCCAGGGTGATCTTAGAGCGCTCCTTTTGCTGGAAAATACGCGCCAGCAGGCTGTTGACCTGCTCGGAGATCACCATAAATTCCGAGGTGCCCTTGGCCCGGATCGGTTGATAGGTCTTCGCCGTCGGATCCACCCGCGAGAGCTGACGCAATAGCTGCTTGAGGGGATCGACCACCCCATGGCGCAGCCAGAGGTAGCCCAGTAACAACAGCAACAGGCTGATGCCACCGATGAGATAGACCAGGGTCGCCGGACCGCTCTGCACCAGGCTGTCTCTCTGTGTCAGCTCGATATCTAATAGCAGCGAATGGTCACCGAGCAGGCTGGGCACCTCCAGAGTCACCCGCTGTGGCGAAGTCTGCGCCAGCAGGCTCGGCGTGGTGGTCGCCAGCCTCAGTCCCGCCAGCGACGAATAAGCCTGATAGTGTTCGAATAATTGATTGTCGACCCGGCGCACCATCAGCAGGCGCCTGTTGTCAGACAGAGGGATCACGCAGGCCAGAAAACCTTGCTTGCCCTGGAGCAGAAAACCGGTGCGAATGCCATCCAGAGCCAGGAGATCGGGCCAGAGCGCATCGAGATCCAATACCTGGGTTTCCGGGCTGGGCTCTGCAAAAGCGCGAATGCCATCGTCCTCTACGCCATAGAGGCTGACATGGGCAGACAGGGCCATGGCATGCCAGGTCGCCGATAGGGTCTGACGCTGCTCTACAGGCAAGAGCGCCATGGGCACGCCGTAGAGCTGGGCCAACATCTCAAACTGCCCCAGATCTTCCTCGAGATGGTGGGCGATATTCTGCTGCGCCCGCTGACTCATCTCCTGGCGAAGATCGCTCAGGCGCAGTTCGTACCAGGCGTTTAACCCATAGGAGATGGCCATGATGGCGGGCAGGCAGAAGCCGGCCACAAAAACCACAATTTTCTTGCTAATGCGCATCTTGTCTCTGAGCCATCCTATCGGTATCGCTTTTTGGGGCTAGGTTTGAATCGGCGAGGAAAATACCCTATTTGCCCTAGGGTTTAAACCGCCGGGCGACTGCCCGTTGCAAAACTAGCCAATAGCCTGCCTGCGGCGAACGGCCGCTGCATTGACTTAGCGCAGGAATTGACGATTGAGGGGCAATTCTAAGGACAAATTGAGAGCCAGTTCACCGCCAAGGGGCAGTTGTGAAACTTTTGTGATAATTTGGCGATACTTAAGTGAACTCCAAACGCCATGCTTGAAGCTAGGATTCGATCATGTCAATCAGGAGAACACCCATGACCCTACGCAAAATCAGCGCCGGCCTAATTCTAGCCGGTTTAGTCGCCACCCCAATCAGCGCAGCCGAACTCACCATCAGCATCAGCAACCTCACCCATGGCAACCACTTCACCCCAGTCCTCATCGCCGCCCATGATGCACAGATGCATCTGTTCCAGGCGGGCGAACCTGCCACCAGCGCACTGCAGAAGATGGCGGAAGGGGGGGATATCGCCGATCTCGCCGCCATGGTTGACGGCGCCAGCGGCGTCACCCTATCTAATCCGGCCGGCGGCCTGATGGCACCGGGGCAGAATGTCGCCAGCATTAGCTTTGACTCCCAGGCGATGACTCATCTGTCCCTGGTCGCCATGATACTGCCTACCAACGACGCCTTCGTCGGCCTGGACAGCTGGGAGATCCCAACCACGCCCGGCACCTATACCCTGAACCTCAACGCCTACGACGCAGGTACCGAGGCCAACGATGAGATCATTAATGGCGGCGGCATGCCAGGCGTGCCGGGGATCCCTGCGGCGCCGGGCGGCGATGGCGGCAGCAATGCTAGCGGCGTGGCCGACACCAGTCCCAACGACAAGGTGCATATCCACCCCGGCATTCTGGGTGACACAGACCCTGCGGGCGGCATGAGCGATCTCGACAGCCGGGTGCACCGCTGGCTCAACCCGGTTGCCCGCGTCACCATCACAGTTAAGTAGGAGGCCATGATGAAACTGCAACAGCTTAAGAATGGCCTCCCCTTGACGGCGGTGGCACTGAGCGTGGGGCTGCTGCTCAGCGCCTGCTCGGACAACGACCATGACACTAACATGTCAGAGCCGCCAACAGCGCCTGTGGAGCGCAGCTTTACCCTGACGGTGACCAACCTGACGGCAAATCAACCTATGTCTCCCCTGGCGCTGCTGGCAACCTCCAACGGCTATCATGCCTGGCAAAACGGCGAGCCTGCCAGCCTGGCGCTGGAGCAACTGGCCGAGGGCGGCGATCAGTCGGGCTATAGCGCCGAGATGGACGGCATAGATATGGTCGTAAGCGGCGCCGGCATACTCCCTCCCGGGGCGAGTGAAAGCCTGACCCTGACCCAAACCGAGGCGGCAACTGCCTCCCTGTCACTGCTGACCATGCTGGTCAACACCAACGACGCCTTTAGCGGCCTTGACGCCATTGATATCAGTCAGATGGCTGTGGATCAGAGCCAGAGCTTCTACACGCCCGCCTATGATGCCGGCACAGAGGCCAACAGCGAGATCAAGGGAAGCATCCCTGGGCCGGCGGATGGCGGTGAAGGCTTTAACGCGGCCCGCGATGATGTGGATCGCGTGCACCTGCACCCAGGGGTGATCAGCCAGGACGATGGCCTAAGCGACTCTGTGCTCAAGGCCAGTCACAGGTTTGACAACCCTGTTCTCAAGGTGACCATTCAGCGCACCCGCTAGCACACCAAGCTAACCGACAAGCTATATTTAGCATCGACGAAATAAATTCCCTCTGGGCTGGGTCTACTGGATGTAGGCCAACTAGAGGGAGTTTGCTATGTCTGTGTTAAACGGTGACAGGACGCTAGGTGAAGGGCGACGCATCTTGCTGGTCGAGGATGAGCCAGACCTCGCCCGTCTGATCCGTCTCAACTTGGAATCTCTGCAACATGAGGTGACTCAGGTCAGCACTCTGAACCAAGCCAGGCAACAGCTGCGCAGCAAGTGTTTCGATCTCCTGCTGCTGGATCGCATGCTGAGCGACGGCGATGGCCTGACCCTGTGCCAGCAACTCCGACAGGAGGGCAAGAGCTTACCCTGCATGATGATCACCGCCAGAGACAGCGAGGCAGACATAGTCCTCGGCCTGGAGTCCGGCGCCGACGACTATTTAGTCAAACCCTTCAGCGTGTTGGAACTCAGGGCCAGGGTCAAGGCGCTACTCAGACGCTCCGCCCAGCAGGCCGCCGACCAGTATGCCCTCACCTTCGACGAGCTGGTGATCGATAGCAAGACGCGTGAGGTCACCGCCGCCAATCAGCCCCTGACTCTCACCGCCAGGGAATTCGATCTCCTCTACTACCTGGCCCAACATCCACGTCAGGTATTCAGCCGCATGCAGCTGCTGGAAGCCGTGTGGGGATACTCCTATGCGGGTTACGAACACACGGTCAACAGCCACATCAATCGCCTCAGGGCCAAGCTGGCCTGCTGTCCCAGTAGCAACGAGCTGGTGCAAACGGTATGGGGCGTGGGCTATAAGTTCGCTCCACCGGCGGCGCACTAGCCATGGTTAATAGCCTGTTTGGCCGCATCCTGCTGCTTGCCAGTGCCTGTGTCTTGCTGTTGTTTCTCGGCTTCTGGCAGTGGTCTAGCCTGAGTCAGCAACACAGCCAACGCCTGGTACAGCAGTCCCTGCACAGAGAGCTGGCAACCCACATGGCCGAGATCAACCCGCTTTTGTCCCAGGGGATCACCTCGGACGCCGCCCTCAAGGAGGCCTTTCACGACCTCATGTTGCTGGGGCCCAGCTTCGAGATCTACACCTTAGATACTCAAGGCAAGGTGATCGCCTTCGACGCCAGGGAGGAGCAGATCAAGACCCACAGGGTAGACACAACCAAGATACATTCCTTCCTCAAGGGTGACACCCTGCCAATCCTGGGCACAGATCCCAGGAGTGACGACCAGCAAAAGATCTTCTCCGTCAGCCCACTTATAGGCCCGAGCGGCAGCCTCAGCGGCTACCTCTATGTGATCATCGGCGGTGAAGCCTTCGATAGTTGGCAGTCGCTTATCCAGGCCAAAGACCTGCCCGAGCGCTGGGGCGTCGCCCTGGGCGGCTGGGCCCTGTTTACCCTGATCTTATTTGCCCTGCTGCTGCGCTACCTGACCCGGCCGCTCAATCGCCTCACCCAGGCGCTGGGCGAGCTGGAACACAAACCGATAGATCAGCCCCTCGCCCTGCCCCTGGCGCCAAGCCGCAGCCAGGAGATGGCCCAGCTCAATGGACAGATCAATCGTCTGCTAGAAGAGGTAGCCCAGAAACAGCGCCAGGTGACGGCGCAGCAGGCGGCCAAGCAGGAGTTTCTATTGCACCTGTCACACGATCTCAAGACACCGCTCACTACCCTGCTGGGATACCTGGATACCTGGCTGCTAAGTCCAGCCGATGAACGCGACGACAGTCTACTGCAGTACGCAGCGGCCTCGGGGCAGAGACTACAGCAGCTACTGGCGCAGATGCTCGAGTTGGCGGCGCTGGAGAACGGTCAGATCAAGGCGAATATGCGCCGCGTCTCGCTGCAGTCGATTCTCGATGAACTCACCCAGACCTTCGCCCCTAAGGCTAAGCGGGCCGAGGTCAGCCTCCGCCTAGACCAGGGTGACGGTGAGGGTCAGGGCAAGAGTGAGTTTCTCTACACGGATCCCCAACTCATGAGCCGGGTGCTCAATAACCTGCTGGACAACGCCCTACGCTACACGCCGCCGGGCGGCGAGATAGCCGTCTATCCCAAGACGTTGGCCTCGGGCTCTTATCTGGTGATCCAGGACTCAGGCAGCGGCATGCAACCCGAAGCCATTGCCGCCCTGCAGCATACTCCTAGTCCAAGCCAGCCCGAGCTCTACTATTGCCGGGGCGAGGCGCTACCACAGCTGGGCGTTGGCCTGGCAATCGTCAGGCAGCTATTGGCCAGACTCGGCTGTCGTATCGAGGTACAGAGTGCAACCGATCGGGGCAGCCGATTCATGATCGCACTGCCCCGATATCGATGAGGCGGGGGTTATTGCGGGGAGATCACCAGATGGCGACGGAGGAAGGGGTACGCCAGGCTAGCCAGCGAGGCGAAGAGGCTGGCCCACATGACCACCACCAGCGCGGCAACCATATATTGGCCCAGAATAGTGTCTGCGTTAGCAACATAGATGTGGTGAATACCATTAAGCAGACCGAAGAAAACTGCGAAACATATCACGCTGATTGCTATAAACTTTTTCATATCGAAATCCTTGTTTTTCCCTGACTGAATTCAGGTTAGCAGATGTTCCCCGACAATTCACACTAGTTACTATTCGATTTATTAATAGGTTAAGGGGGAAGAATTGACAGAGAATCGCGGGCAAAAAAATAGCCAGCCGGGTTGCCCCTGGCTGGCTATCTCAATCTGGATGTTTGTTACTTGTGGTATTGCGCCGACAGTTCGTGAACTGACTTGATGAAGGCGCCCGCATGCTCTGGGTCCACATGCTGATGAATACCATGACCCAGGTTGAATACATGGCCCGAACCTTCGCCGTAACCGGCCAGGATCTGACGCACTTCTTCATGGATGCGCTCAGGTGAGGCGTAAAGCATAGATGGATCCATGTTACCCTGCAGGGCAACCTTGTGACCCACGCGACGACGTGCATCGGCAATGTCCACTGTCCAGTCAAGACCTAGTGCATCACAGCCAGTCTCGGCCATCGCCTCTAGCCAGAGTCCGCCACCCTTAGTGAACAGCGTCACTGGCACCTGACGGCCATCGGCATGACGAGTCAGACCATCAACGATCTTCTGCATGTAGCGCAGCGAGAACTCACGATAAGCAGTGTGCGACAGTGCGCCACCCCATGAATCGAAAATCATCAACGACTGAGCACCGTTCGCTACCTGAGCGTTCAGGTACAGAGTCACAGAATCGGCCAGCTTGTCTAACAGCATGTGCAGCGCCGCAGGCTCGGCATAGGCCATCTTCTTGATCTTCTCGAAGGTCTTGCTTGAACCGCCCTCAACCATGTAGGTCGCCAGTGTCCAAGGTGAACCAGAGAAACCGATCAGCGGCACTTCGCCTTTCAGCTCGCGGCGAATGGTGCTAACGGCCTTCATCACATAGCCAAGCTCATCTTCTGGATCCGGTACGGCCAGCTTCTTGATGGCATCTAGCGTATCGGTTGGACGCTCGAAACGAGGACCCTCACCGGTTTCGAAATAGAGACCCAGGCCCATGGCATCTGGCACAGTCAAAATATCAGAGAATAAGATCGCAGCATCGAGATCGTAACGACGAAGTGGTTGCAACGTCACCTCACAGGCCAACTCGGCATTGCGGCACAGTGACATGAAGTCGCCGGCTTGTGCGCGGGTTGCTTTGTATTCAGGAAGGTAACGACCCGCCTGACGCATCATCCACACAGGAGTCACATCAACAGGCTGTTTTAGTAAGGCACGTAAATAACGATCATTTTTTAGTTCTGCCATAAGGCTCTATTCCTACGCTTATTGATTTTCGCTGGGACAGTAGTTTAGCATTTACGCGAGTAAAGTAACCTCCATCGGCGCATTTATGTGACAAACGCCGCTTGATTATTTTTTTATCCCCGCGCGCTTTCACTCAGGGTTTGGCCTGGGGCGCAAATTGCTCGCCTCAGCCCGCAATTCGTTAGAAAAAAGTTGCACCCCCTCTTTGCCTTTGGTATAAAAAGTCTGCGCTAGCAAGAACAATCAAGAAGCTCGTCGCATCGAGCCCGCAAAAACTTTACTCGCCCAGCGATAGATTTCTATCGCTGGGCATTTTATTTCCGGCCCTCTCAATAGTGCCTCCCCCGTCATTTTGTATACAAAACAAGCAGATTCGACCAGCTGAAAGATCGCCCGGATCGACTAAAAAATGGTTGATCAAAGCAGTGTTTCTCACCTACATTAGAAGTCATAGAATAACTTGCGATGGGGACCATCATGCTAAAGCAATTGGAACGGGCCGAACAGAAATGGGGTGGCGCCAATACCCTGATTGATCAATGGCTAAACCACCGTCGTAAGTTGCTGATTAACTACTGCCAAATCGCCGGGCTGCCGCCCTACGAGGCGATAGACAAGTCACTTCCCGCCTTCAAATCGGTGAAAGAGTTCTGTGATCTCTTGGTCGATTATGTCTCCGAAGGCCATTTCGAAGTCTACGACCGAGTGATGACAGCCTGCGAGCAAAACGGTGAATCAAGCCATTCGCTGGCACAGACCATAGTGCCTAAGATCAGCGAAACCACAGATATGGCCCTGGACTTCAACGACAAATACACCAGCGCCAGCGACGATAAGATCCTCTATCAGCTGGACAAAGATCTCTCCTCACTCGGCGATGCCATGGAAACCCGCTTCCAGCTGGAAGATCAGCTATTAGAAGCCTTACACGCTAAATATTCATAACCGAGAACAAGCCGCTCACTTTGCAAAGTTAACGGCAAAGCCCAATAAAAAAGGCCAGCTAATCAGCTGGCCTTTTCGCGTTATCAATCCTGATTACACGGCAGACTGGAAGATCACTTCGCCCGCTTTTTGTGTGTATGAATCGATCTGGTCGAAGTTCAGGTAACGGTAAGTATCGGCTGCAGTCGCATCGATCTCTTTCGCGTACTCTTGATATTCTTCAACGCTTGGCAGACGACCCAGCAGTGCGGCAACCGCGGCCAGCTCGGCAGAGGCCAGATAAACGTTTGCACCTGTACCCAGACGGTTCGGGAAGTTACGGGTAGAAGTCGATACTACCGTCGCGCCCTCGGCAACACGTGCCTGGTTACCCATACACAGAGAACAACCTGGGATCTCGATGCGGGCACCGACACGACCGAAGATGGCGTAGTAACCCTCTTCTGTCAGTTGATCACGGTCCATCTTAGTTGGTGGTGCGATCCACAGACGAGTTGGTAGCGTCTTGGCGAACTTGTCCAGCATCTTACCAGTTGCACGGAAGTGACCAATGTTAGTCATACAAGAACCAACGAACACCTCGTCGATCTGAGTGTCTTTCACCTGAGACAGGAGAACGGCATCATCTGGATCGTTTGGCGCACACAGAATAGGCTCTTTGATCTCGTTCAGATCGATCTCGATCACTTCGGCGTACTCTGCATCAGCATCCGCTTCCATCAGCTCTGGGTTAGCCAACCACTCTTCCATCGCAGTGATACGACGCTCGATGGTGCGACGGTCACCGTAACCTTCGGCGATCATCCACTTCAACATCACTATGTTAGAGTTGAGGTATTCGATGATAGGCTCTTTGTCCAGCTTAATGGTACAACCTGCAGCACTACGCTCGGCAGAGGCATCAGACAGTTCAAATGCCTGCTCAACCTTCAGCTTCTCCAGACCTTCGATCTCCAGGATACGACCAGAGAAGGCGTTGATCTTACCCTTCTTCTCAACGGTCAGCAGACCCATCTCGATCGCCTTGTGCGGAATCGCATGTACCAGGTCACGTAGCGTGATACCAGGCTGCATTTCGCCCTTGAAGCGAACCAATACCGACTCAGGCATATCCAGTGGCATCACACCGGTCGCTGCGGCGAAAGCCACCAGACCAGAGCCCGCAGGGAAAGAGATACCGATTGGGAAACGAGTATGCGAGTCACCACCCGTACCTACGGTATCAGGCAGCAGCATACGGTTTAGCCAAGAGTGGATAACACCATCACCTGGACGCAGCGACACACCGCCACGGTTCATGATGAAGTCAGGTAGCGTGTGGTGAGTGTTCACGTCAACTGGCTTAGGATAAGCGGCAGTGTGACAGAATGACTGCATGGTCAAGTCGGCACTGAAGCCAAGACATGCCAAGTCTTTCAACTCGTCACGCGTCATAGGACCTGTGGTGTCTTGTGAACCCACAGAAGTCATCTTAGGCTCACAGTATTGGCCAGGACGCACACCGGCTACGCCGCATGCCTTACCCACCATCTTCTGCGCCAGGGTGTAACCCTTGCCAGAATCGGCCACATCTTGTGGACGTACGAATACGTCAGAGGCTGGTAGACCCAGGGTCTCACGGGCGCGATCTGTCAGACCACGACCGATGATCAGCGGAATACGGCCACCGGCACGTACTTCGTCAAGCAGCACGTCAGTCTTGAGCTTGAACTCAGAGATCACTTCGTCGCTGCCGTGTAGCTTAACCACACCTTCGTATGGGTAGATGTCGATCACATCGCCCATGTTCATCTTGCTTACATCTAGCTCGATTGGCAGTGCACCGGCATCTTCCATAGTGTTGAAGAAGATAGGCGCGATCTTGCCACCTAGACAGAAACCACCGGCACGCTTGTTAGGTACGAATGGGATATCGTCGCCCATGAACCAAAGCACTGAGTTGGTCGCAGACTTACGTGAAGAACCTGTACCCACAACGTCGCCCACATAAACCAGTGGATGACCCTTCTGTTTCAGGGCTTCGATCTCATTGATTGGACCTTTCACGCCCGCTTCGTCTGGTACTATGCCATCGCGCGCGTTTTTCAGCATCGCTAGGGCGTGCAGTGGGATATCTGGACGAGACCAGGCATCAGGAGCTGGTGACAGATCGTCTGTGTTGGTTTCACCCGTCACCTTGAATACGGTCAGGGTAACCTTGTCGGCCAGCTTAGGACGGCTGAGGAACCACTCGGCGTTCGCCCAAGACTCAACCACTTGCTTAGCGTGAGCGTTGCCCGCTTGCATCTTCTCAACCACATCGTGGTAGGCATCGAACATCAGCAGGGTATTTGATAGTGCCTTAACCGCCAATGGCGCCTGAGCGTCATTGTCGAGTTGCGCAATCAGCGGCTCGATGTTGTAACCGCCCTGCATGGTACCCAGTAGCTCAACGGCACGCGCCGCAGACAGGATAGGAGATGTTGCCTCACCTTTGGCAACCGCGTCGAGGAAACCGGCTTTCACATAGGCCGCTTCGTCAACACCTGGTGGAATTCTGTTTTCCAGCAGGTCGAGGATGAACTCCTCTTCACCCGCAGGTGGATTCTTTACTAATTCGACTAATTCGGCCACTTGATGGGCATCTAGTGGCTTAGGGACTACGCCCTCTGCAGCACGTTCTGCGACGTGTTTACGATATGCTTCTAGCACGGCAACATTCCTCTTTGTTTGGCGTTCTAACAGCGAAACTGCACGTCTTCAATTCTGAAGCTCACAGTCAAGCAGGCTCAACCCGTATTTCCGGCCGCATTATACTACAGCTTTGCAAAAGTATGAATCAGATCACACTCTTAGAAGTGAGAAATTACCGGGATTTCCTAGGGTGCCCAGCAAATTAGCGCAGCCCTGAAACAAATGAAATTAGACAATAGTTTGAATAACAAACTAAGCGTTTGAAATACAATACTTTTCAAAGACTACACAAATTCATTCCAAACGCATAAACCTGGCTCTCTCCGGAGAAAAAATCGCGCAAAAAAATTGCCTGGAGACTCGTAAATACCCGAAGAATCCGCATAATATTCCACTTTCTCAATCAATATGAAGCAGCAAGAGCCATAACCATGAGCCAAATAAATTTAGCGGCAGTCATCTTCGATATGGATGGCGTGCTTATCGATTCCGAGCCGAGTTGGCAGGCCGCCGAATACAAGGTGCTAAGCCAGCTGGGGCTGCCCATCAGCCTCAGCGATACCGAGCAGACCACAGGGCTGCGCATCGACCAAGTAGTCGAGTACTGGTATCGACGCCACCCTTGGGAAGGCTATGACAATGCGGCGACCGCCGAGGCCATAGTCACTCAGGTGGCGGGAGAGATCCTGAGTCACGGCGAGGCGATGTCCGGCGTCAAGGAAGCCCTCGAGGCCTGCAAACAAAGGGGACTCAAGCTTGGCCTGGCGACCTCATCGCCGACGCTTCTAATCGATGCCGTGATGCAAAAGCTGGCCATCAGAGAGCTGTTCGACGTCATCGAGAGCGCCGAGGCGCTGGCCCTGGGCAAGCCCCACCCAGAGGTGTACCTCAACTGCGCCAAGGCCCTAGGCGTTGAACCTTCGCAATGCCTAGCGATAGAGGACTCCTTCAACGGCCTGATTGCCGCCAGGGCCGCCAACATGCATACGGTCGTCATTCCGGTGCCCCATGAGGCAAACCAGGCCAGATGGGCAGCCGCCCACCAGCAGCTCACCAGTCTCAAGGAGTTTGCCGACTACCTGGCACTATGCGCCGCTAAATAGCAGTAAGCCACTCGATTTTGACAACAAAAAGCCCATCCTAGGATGGGCTTTCGTTTGTTTAGATTGCGCCTTTCGCTAAGGTCTGGCTTACCAGATCTTCACACGCTCTTCTTCGCTCAGGTACATCTTGTCGCCTGCCTTAACATCGAACGCCTCGTAGAAGGCTGGGATGTTACGCGGCGTGCCCATGGCGCGGAAATGGCTTGGTGAATGCGGATCGGTCAACAGACGACGTCCCAGCTCTTCGTCGCGATAGTTACGACGCCATACCTGTGACCAGCCGATGAACAGACGCTGCTCGCCGGTCAGGCCATCGATCACTGGCGCCTCTTTACCGTTGAGGCTCAGCTGATAAGAGCGTGCCGCGACAGTCAGACCGCCCAGGTCACCGATGTTCTCACCCAGGGTGAGGTCACCGTTTACAAACTTACCCGGCAGGGCTTCATAGCCAGAGTATTGGGCGCTGAGCTGAGCACCGCGCTTCTTGAACTCTTCTCTGTCTTTGTCAGACCACCAGTCTCTCAGGTTGCCGTCACCGTCATACTTGGCGCCCTGGTCATCGAAACCATGGCTGATCTCGTGGCCGATCACCGCGCCGATACCACCATAGTTGATCGCATCGTCGGCATCCATGTTGAAGAATGGCGGCTGCAGAATCGCGGCCGGGAAGACGATCTCGTTCATCACAGGGCTGTAGTAAGCATTAACCGTCTGCGGCGTCATGTGCCACTCGGTGCGATCGATTGGCTTACCTAGCTTGTCCAGCATGGTCTTGTATTCAAAGTGAGCATAACGCTGATAGTTACCCACAAGGTCATCGGCCTTGATGCTCAGATCTGTGTAGTCTTTCCACTTATCTGGGTAGCCGATCTTGTAGTTAAACTTAGACAGCTTCTCTTGCGCCGCCACCTTAGTCTCAGGCGTCATCCACTCGAGTTCATTGATGCTGACCTCGAAGCCCTTGATCAGGTTATGGATCATCTTCTCCATGCGGGCCTTGGCTTCTGGCTTAAAGTGACGCTTAACGTACTCTTTACCCACCAGCTCACCGATCACCTGATCCGCGGCATCGACCGCCTTCTTCCAGCGCGGCTTCTGCTCTTCGATGCCCATCAGCGTCTTGCTGTGGAAGGCAAAGTGAAGATCGACCATCTCTTTGTTCAGCAGCTCGGCATAGCTATCCACCAGGTGGAACATCAAGTAGTCTTGCCACTGCTCGACGCTGAACTGGTTAAATTGCTTACCAAACTTCTCGAAGAAGGAGGGCTGACGCACGATCACCTCGGTGACCTTGTTCATGTCGGCGCCATTGGCAAACTGTGAATAATCGAAGTTGCTGACTGTCTTCTGCAGGCCAGCGACATCCATCTTGTTGTAGCTCTTGTTGGCGTCACGAGACTCAGTGCGCGTCCACTGGCTCTCGGCCAGGAAGCGCTCGATCTCGGCAACGTTGTTCGCGGCGCGCTTGGCATTCGCGTAACCGGCAGCAGCCAACAGATCCGTCACATAGCTCTGCAGCGCGGCGCGGTTGGCCACGAACTTAGCATCGTCTTTCAGGTAGTAGTCGCGATCCGGCAGGGTCAAACCAGACTGGTAGAAGTAGACGCCATACTGGGTCGACTTCTTGGCATCGTTGTTCACATAGAAGCCCAGTGGCATCTGCACGCCAGAGACCAGCAGCTTACCCATCTGGTTGGCAACGTCTTGATGGCTCTTGAGGCCGGCGATCTCCGCCATAGGCGCCTTAATCGGCGTCACACCAAGCTGCTCAGCCAGGTCGGTATTCATGTAACTGGCGTAGAAGTCACCCACCTTCTGCTCGTTAGAGCCTTCGGCCTTGTTTGGCATGGCTGCCACTTCGTCGATGATCTCTTTCAGGGCATTCTGGCTCTGCTCATACAGCACAGAGAAGGCGCCGTAGTTAGACTTGTCGGCAGGGATCGGCGTGTTCGCCAACCAGTGACCGTTAACGCTGTAATAGAAATCGTCCTGATGACGCACCTGAGTGTCGAAGTTTTCCTTCTCAACGCCCGACACCTTTGTCGCTTGTACACTCTCTACCTGAGTGGTGTCATGGCTACCACAGGCGCCTAGGCCCAAGCCCAACGCCACGGCTAATGCCAAATGACTGACTTTTTTCATCTCGAATTCCCCGGTTTTTACGCTTTATTGTTTATCTTCAGGTTGGTTAAACCATTGCGAATGACACACTAACACCCCAGCCTGCTCGACTGTAGGGCGATTTTGTAACTTTGTATGACGCCTTAACCTGCCTACCAGTTCTTACCTAGGAAGAGGAAGACGGTATTTTCGCCATCGTCTGTCCAGCCATAACCGATAGCCGCCGGTCCAATGGCGGTATCAGTCCCCAGATAGAGGCTGCCGCCATAGATGAGATCATTCAGGCTGACGCTGTCGCGGATCGACCAGACGTTACCCGCCTCGAGACTGGCCCCCAGATAGAGGGGATAGTCAGTCATGCCCAGCACGTCCCGGCCCAGATCGTATTGATAGATGAAGGCGCCGAACACCTTGTGAGGCCCGACCAAGGCATTTCTGTGATAGCCAGAAAGATTGAGGAAGCCCCCCAATTCGGAGACGTTGACGCTGAAGCCACGCTCCTTATCCACAGTCGCCAGCGAGGCCTTACCCACGAAGGCATGGTTGCCGACACTCAGGGCGCCACGCCAATCTGCCGTGATCTGGAATGAGGTATCGGACGGATCTTCCCCAAAAATTTCGGGCGAGTGCTCACGGCGATAGTACATGTTGACCGTGACGCGGTTACCCGAGGTCGGAAAGCTGATACTGTCCAGGTCATCGAAGCCAAATTTCAGATAGGCGCCGTAGGAGCTAAAATCGGCACGGCCATCTAGAATGGCATTCTCTAGGTAGCCGGTGTCGCCCACCAGACCCAGTTCCACCAGCCCTTCCTTGACGTAGTTGAAGCCAATGCCCATCTCCGCATGATACTTGACCTGATTGAGCTCCAAGAAAAAGTTGTTGCCCTCATACAGGGTCCAGTCTTTCTTCTCATAGCCCACCTCGGCGCGGGTGAAATAGTTCTGGTCGGAATCCAGCGGCACATACAGCTCAGAGGAGAGCAGCTTCTCATAGCCCAGACGCAGCTCGTTTCGCCACTCGCCACCATAGGCGGTGATATCTGTCATGGTGTAGGCCAGATCAAGCGCAACCGCCGTATGCAAGGCAAGATCGTCTTCCCAGCTGAAGCCGAGCTGGAAATAGTTAGGCCCCCAGGACTTGGCCCGGGTCTGCAATATCAGTATCCGCCCCTCTTCGGTATCGACAAACTCGGCGTTAACCCGCTCGAACTTATCCAAGGCATAGACATTGTTGATCCCCTTCTCCAGCTTCGCCTTATCGACCACCTCACCCGGCTCTATGCCCAGGGTCTCTGCCAGCAGCTTCTCGCTCACCTTAGAGTTGTTGTCGAAACGTATGGCAACCACGGGGCGCGACAGGTTGTAGAGCCAGCCGACGCTGGCGGCATCCTTGTGGGCCTGGTAGGCGGTGTATTGCTCGGGAGTCACGGCCAGTTGCTTGAGTCTGCCCAGCTGCTCAGTGACGGCCACCTCGCCCAGGCGGTAGGCCTCGGGCATGATGGCAAAGTCAGTGGTGCTGAGCTCGCCCACCTCGGGGCGGATCAAAATATCTTGCTCCGTCAGCAGCTGTTTCTGCCGCTCAGTGCTGGCATTGGTCAGCATGGTCGACAGCTGATTGAGTACCGCCACCGTGCTCTCCAGCTGATCCCGCTTTACCAATGAGGAGCCGATATCTACGGCGATGACGATGTCGGCGCCCATGGCCTTGACCACATCCACCGGCATGTTGTTGGCGATACCGCCATCGACAATAATACGCCCCTTGTACTGGGCCGCCTGCAGCGCGCCAGGAACCGTAGCCGAGGCCTGCATGGCATCTACCAGGCTGCCGTTGTCGATCACCACGGCGCCGCTGGTCTCGAGGTCGGTCGCCACCGCACGATAGGGAATCGGCAGCTCATCGAAGTGTTCGAACTTATGCACCAGATCCGTCGAGTGTTGCAGCAAGATAGACATAGACTGGCCACGCAGCAGACCGTTAGGTACCTTCACCTCTTTGTCGCTGTAGCCGACATTGATAGGGATATTGAATCTGTCCCGTTGCTGCTTGCCGCGATAGCTGAGGGCGGCGCGGGGAATGGTATCGGAATAGCCGGCGTTCCAGTTGGACCCCATCATGATCTCTTCTATCTCTTCGGCGCTATAGCCCAAGGCATACATGCCGCCCACATAGGCGCCTATGCTGGTCCCGGCAATGTAGTCGACGGGAATATGCTCCGCCTCCAGCGCCTTAAGCACGGCGATATGGGCCGCCCCCTTGGCACCGCCACCGCTGAGCGCCAGACCTATCTTGGGGCGTTCTTCGCTCAGGACTGGGGCTGAGAGGCTTGCCAGCAGCAAAGAGAATAGAAAAGGTTTCATCATCGGCGGTGCATCTTCCTTTGAAAATAGGGACAAGATATTCTAGCAAACCTTTTAAAAAACAAGAAAGTTTGCACTATCACGCGATGAAAATGCCGCTACTGAGACTTGATGTAGAGGTATTTCTCAAACTCATCTATGGTCATCGGCTTGGCAAAATAGTAGCCCTGAATGATGTAACAGCCACGGCTAAAGACCTGCTCTAGCTGTTCCTGGGTCTCGACCCCTTCGGCCACCACCTTGAGCTTAAGGTTACGGGCCAGCTCTATGATACTGCTGGCGATCGCCTGATCCGCCTCGTTAGTGGCGATATCGATCAGGAAGGAGCGGTCGATCTTCAGCGTGCTGACATCGAAGCTGCGCAGATAGGCGAGCGATGAGTAGCCGGTACCGAAATCGTCGATGGCCACCTCTATGCCGATCTCCCGCAGCGCTTTAAGATGATCCTTGGCCACATGCAGCTCTTTCATCAAGACGCCCTCGGTGATCTCCAGCCCCAGCATCTTAGCCGGCATGCCAGACTCCTTGAGCGCCTGCTGCACGTCTTGAATAAAGTCGGGTTGCCTGAAGTGCACCGCCGAGACGTTGACCGACAGTTTCAGCTCGTCGCCAAAATGTTCGGCCCACTTGGCGCCCTGCAGACAGGCCTGCTTGATCACCCAACGGTCAATTTCGATGATCAGGCCGCATGACTCCGCCACCCGGATAAAGATATCGGGACGGATATAACCTTCCTTGGGGTGATGCCAGCGCAGCAGCGCCTCCATGCCCACCACCTTATCGTCTCTGAGGATATCGATCTGCGGCTGGAAATAGAGCTCAAACTCCTGCCTGTCCATCGCTTTACGCAGCTCTGCCTCTAACTTGAGGTGATACAGGGCCTCGGCATTACGCTCGGCCGAGAAGTATTGGAAGTTACCGCGCCCCTCTTCCTTGGCGTGGTACATGGCCTGGTCGGCGTTCTTGATCAACACCTCTGGCTGTTTGGCATCATCCGGCCACAGGCTGACCCCGATACTGGTGGAGATGAAGAACTCACGACCATAGAGCTCGAACGGCTTCTCTATCTGGCGGATCAGCGCCTCACACAGATGATTAACCTCGTCGATATCCACCATGTCACGCATCAGGATCACAAACTCATCGCCACCGAAGCGGCAGAGGGTGTGATTTTCGCTCACGCAGGCTTGCAAGCGGCTGGCGGCCTCCACCAGCAGGGCATCGCCCATGCTGTGGCCATAGGAGTCGTTGACGTTCTTGAAGCGATCCAGGTCGAGGAAGATCAGCGCCAACTTATCTTCGGTCTGCTCGGCGCGATGGATACACTTAGCCAGGCGCGCGGCGAACAGGGAGCGATTGGGCAAGCCGGTCAGCACGTCGTAGTTAGCCAGGCGGCGCAGATCCGCTTCGGTCTGCTTACGCTCAGTGATATCTGAGAAGACCGCCACATAATGGCTGATGTTGCCGCGATCATCTTTCATGGTGGACAGGTTCAGCCACACGGGGCAGATAAGGCCCTCGGCGCACTGAAACTCGTGCTCGCCGGTCCAGGTTATCCCCTGCTCCAACAAGATGTTGATCTCATCACTCCTGTCTTCGCTGCTGTGAACCAGCTGGGCAAAGTATCTGTCGATAAGATCATCGGCGCTCATCCCCAGAATCGATTGGGCCGCCTTGTTAGAGACCCTCACCCGTTCATCGGCATCTAAGATCAACACCCCTTCCGAGGTGTTGGCAAAGGCCTGGGCCAGCAGTTTAACGTCATCCTCCAGTCGTCGCTGGGTGGTGATGTCGGTATAGATACCGGCAACCTTCTTCACCCGGCCGCTAACCGGGTCGAACTCTAATGCGCGGCCACGCACCCGGGTCCAGCCCCAAGACTCGTCGGGGCGACGGTAACGATAATCCACATCCAATCTGTCATCCTGCTTCGAGAGCAGGCGTTTCCAGGCGGTAAATACCTTTTCCTGATCATCGGCGTAGATGGGAAATTCATCCATCTTAAGCTCGAAGGCATCCCCCCTGTCGGGGAAATAGCGACCACGGTTTTCCAACAGGAAGGTTTCGCTCTCGCTGTGCCACTCCCATAGCTCGGAATCACTTCCCCGCAGCGATTGTCGCAGCCTATCCTCGCTCTCCTTGAGCTTCTTGTTGACCCGTCTGAAAGCGCCTATCTGCTTCTGACGCAGCAGCAGGAAGTAGAGTCCCACCAGCAATAGCGATATCAGCAGCAAGCCTCTGAACCAGTCATAGTTCCACCAGTAATCCTCAACCACGAAGTTGAACGAATAAGGGGTCTGCGACCAGACGCCGTTTTGCTCACTGAGAATGTCTAAGGTGTAGTGGCCATCCTTGAGGCCCGAAACGTTGACCTGGGACTGACCCATCAGCTGTAAGTACTTGCTCTCCTCTGGCGCCTTACCGCGGCGCAGACGATACTGCAGCTGAAACGGAATATCGGTCAGATAGTCGAGACTCGTCAGCTGGAAACTGATCAGGCGCGCGCCGGGTTTTATCAGCATACCCGCCTCGGGCACCAGTTTGGTTTCCGTGTTGTCCTCGTAGAATACGGAGACAGATTCCATCATGATGCCATCTTCCGCTAGGCGGTTACGCATCTGGGGCACATCCACCAGGGCAACCCCATCTGGGCTACCGACATACAGGCCGACGCCTGGCTCATAGAAGGCGGCGCCGTCGTTGAGCTCGTGACTGATCAGTCCGTCCTGCTTCTCGATAACCGTGATCCCGCCGGTGGTGAGATCTTGCCTCACCAGGGAGTTGGCACAGCCGAGCACCCGATAGCCCGGCAACTGCTCGATGAAATAGACGGAGCTACACTCCACCTGCCAGTTGTCGGTGAGAAAATAGGTCAGGCCTGTCTTGGGGTGATACTCCACCAGTCCCTTGGGTGAGGTGCCCAGCCAGAGCACGCCTGAATCCACTTCTTTGATATAACTGACATCTACTGAGATGTTCTCATCGGCAAACAGATCGACGCGCGAATAGAAGAGCCCCTTGCTATCGATATAGCCAAACAGATTCTCGCCACCGATCCATAACTTGCCGTCGGCCGCCCGGTAGATAGAGCGCAGCGGGATCTGATGCAGGGTACCGTCGACGCCTTTGACCTGCATTCGAGTCGGCTCCAGGCTCCCCTTGTCCCAGTAGAACAGGCCCGTGGCGGTGACGAACCACCAGCGCGAGGTGATCAGAGGGTCCTTGTAGCTGAAGTAGATCATCTTATTTTCGAGCGAGGTGCGCCCACCGCTGATCTCGGCGAAACGCATGGTCTTGCGCGCCTGCTTGTCGTAGATGAACAGGCCATTGGTTGTGCCCAGCAGCAGACGCTGCTTGTCGAACTCGCTCACCGTATAGACACTGTCGTTGACCTCCATCTCGTCGGGCAGGTAGGTCTCACTCTTCTTGGCGTCACGATCGACCTCGATAAGTCCCTTGTCTGTGCCCAACCACAGCTTATTTTGCTCTGCAAAGATGCTCCAAACCATCTCATTACTAATCTGATAAGGGGCGTTGCGGGTAAAGTTGTCCAGCACGAAATCGGGATCGTCGGCGATGATCGCCAGGCCGTCACCCGAGCCACCAACCCAGACCAGGTCATTATCGTCCACCGCCAGGTCATAGATGTAGTCGAGATCCGCCGCCAGCTTCAGCTCATTGCTAAAGTGCTTTATCTCCAGGGTGTCCGGGTGCCACTTGATCAACCCCTCACGACCCGAGAGCCAGAGAAAGCCGAGCTTATCCTGGGCCATCTGGGTCACATAGAAGGGGATCTGCTCTACCTTCTCGAGGGTTAATGAGTCGGGGTAGACGCGATACAGACCATTGCTCGAGCCTAGCCACAAACGCCCCGCCCTGTCTTCGAACAGATTCTTTATCTGGCCCTGCTCTTCGGTCCAGGGAAAGATACCTCTGAGCATCCCCAGACTGTCTCTAAGCTGCAGCTCGTAACTCTTGCCAACGATTAACTGGGCATCGCCAAATTGCGACAGCACGAACCAGGGCATATCCGGGTCGCTCGGCAAGGCGCTGATGAAGGTGAGCGTCATCGCCTTGTAGTCGAGTCGGTACAGCTCGCCGACATAGCTGAGCAGCACATAGCTACCATCTTTCTGGCGGGTGATCGCCTGTAGCCCATTTTGATGAAACTCGGGAAACAGCTTGTCGCTGCCCAGCTGGACAAACTCATCTTTGACTATGTCGTACAGATAGGTGTTGGCATAACTGCTGACCAACAGGTGCTGTTTGCTCAGGGATTCGGCGAGATAGATATACTCGTCGGAGAGGCGGATATGGTTGGCGTCCTTGTCGATACGCCGCGCCTTGGTATCGCTGATACGATACAGCCCCTGCTCGGTGGAGAGCCAGGTATAGCCATACTCATCGAAGCTGATGTCGTTTACCGTGGCATTGTTGAGGCCGTCCCGCGCGCTAAAGACCCTCTGCACCAGATCGCCCGCCATACTTGGCGCGGTAAAGCCAATCATGAAAAGCAAACAGCCTAATAAGCGTAACGCCTGGGTAAAACTCATAGAGGATCCCATCTCAGACAGACAGCACAACGGGGTTGGGGCATAGCGCGATAAACTTATAATTGTTACAAAAATATAATATATAAGTTAGCCAGCCAAAAAAAAAGCGCTCAGTGAGCGCTTTTTCCGATTTCAGAAGCAATTACTTTTTCTTCTTTGCCTTAGGGTTAGGCAAATCGGTAATTGAACCTTCGTAGATCTCGGCCGCCAGACCGACAGACTCATGCAGTGTTGGGTGAGCGTGGATAGTCAATGCCAGATCTTCGGCATCACAACCCATCTCGATAGCCAGACCGATCTCGCCCAGCAGTTCGCCACCGTTAACACCCACGATAGCACCACCGATCACGCGATGAGTTTCCTTATCGAAGATCAGCTTAGTCATACCGTCTGAGCAATCAGAGGCGATTGCACGACCACTCGCCGCCCATGGGAAGCTTGCTGTCTCGTAGGCGATGCCTTGCTCTTTAGCTTCTTTCTCGGTCAGACCAACCCAAGCCACTTCAGGATCTGTGTAGGCAATTGATGGAATCACCTTAGGATCGAAGTAGTGCTTCATGCCAGCAATCACCTCGGCAGCGACGTGGCCTTCATGCACACCTTTGTGTGCCAGCATTGGCTGACCCACGATGTCACCGATAGCATAGATGTGTGGCACGTTGGTGCGCATCTGCTTGTCGACATTGATGAAGCCACGCTCATCGATGTTCACGCCAGCCTTGTCGGCGTCGATCAGCTTGCCATTAGGTGTACGGCCGATAGCTACCAATACTGCGTCGTAGCGAACTGGCTCGGTCGGTGCCTTCTTGCCTTCCATAGAGACATAGATACCGTCTTCTTTCGCTTCAACGGCAGTCACCTTGGTCTCAAGGATCAGGTTGAACTTGTTCTTAATCTTCTTGGTGTAGACGCGAACGATATCTTTATCGGCAGCAGGGATCACCTGGTCGAACATCTCAACCACGTCGATTTCACTACCCAGTGATGAGTAAACTGTACCCATCTCAAGACCGATAATACCGCCGCCCATTACCAGCAGCTTGCCAGGAACTTCTTTCAGCTCAAGCGCATCGGTCGAATCCCAGATGCGTGGATCTTCATGAGGAATGAAAGGCAGTTGAATTGGACGAGAACCCGCAGCGATGATCGCTTGTTCGAAGTGAACCACTTTCACGCCATCTTCACCGGCAACTTCGATGGTGTTAGGACCGGTGAACTTACCCAGGCCGTTAACCACGTTGACTTTACGCATCTTAGACATGCCGCCAAGACCGCCAGTCAGCTGGCTGATAACACTCTGCTTAAACTCACGTAGCTTATCGAGATCGATCTGTGGCTCGCCAAATACCACACCGTGGTTTGAGATGGCCTTAGCTTCCTCGATCACTTTTGAAACGTGCAGCAGTGCCTTAGATGGGATACAACCCACGTTCAGACACACACCACCTAGGGTGCTGAAACGTTCTACGATAACAGTCTCCAGGCCTAAGTCGGCAGCACGGAATGCTGCTGAATAACCTGCAGGGCCTGCACCTAAAACCACTACCTGAGTTTTGATTTCGTTACTCATGTTTTCCTCTATTCTTTCTCATTGTGTTGGGAGGAATTCCGGCCCAACCCATTATGACGCCAGCTTTTTGAACGTTAGTTCTTGTAAGGTGGCCGCATTTTAACCTTTCAAGGAGTTAAACAAAAGGCTACTCATGGTGAGTAGCCTTCATCATTACAAAATAAGTGTGCGTATGTCGGACAGCATACTTGACAGGGTCACGCTGAAGCGTGCCGCCATGGCGCCGTCGATCACACGGTGGTCGTAAGATAAAGAGAGCGGCAACATTAACTTAGGCTCGAACTCTTTACCATTCCACTTAGGTTTAATTTCAGACTTAGAAACCCCTAAGATCGCCACGTCAGGATAGTTAACGATAGGCGTAAATGCCGTACCGCCGATGCCACCCAGGCTAGAGATGGTGAAACAGCTACCCTGCATGTCGGCTGCCTTAAGCTTGCCGTCACGGGCCTTAACCGAGATCTCCATCAGCTCGGCCGACAGTTCTATGATACCTTTCTTGTCGACATCACGAACCACAGGCACAACCAAGCCATTTGGCGTATCGACCGCCACACCTATGTGGTAGTACTTCTTCTTGATCAGCGACTCACCGTCGGCACTCAGGCTGGCGTTAAACACCGGGAACTGCTGCAGTGTCTTGGCGACCGCCTTCATCATGAAGACCAGCGGCGTGATCTTAACACCAGTCTTCTGCTTAGCGGCAATCTCGTTTTGCTGCTTACGGAAGGCTTCCATCTCTGTGATGTCGGCTTCGTCGAACTGAGTCACGTGTGGAATGGTGACCCAGTTACGGTGCAGGTTAGGTCCAGAGATCTTCTGGATACGGCTCAGCGGCACTTCTTCCACTTCACCAAACTTAGCGAAATCAACCTTAGGTGCTGCAATCACCTGCAGACCGCCCTCACCGGCGCCCACACTAGTGGCCGCAGAGGCTTTAGGACGAGACAGCTCATACTTGATAAAGGCCTGAACGTCTTCCTTCAGAATACGTCCCTTAGGACCAGTACCAGTTACCTGAGTCAGGTCTGCACCAAACTCACGTGCCAGACGGCGAACCGCTGGCGAGGCGTGTACGGCACCTGTTACCGGCTTGCTACCGGCACTCGGGTGATGCGGCACAGGCGGCTTGCTCGCCGCCGGCGCTGGTGCGCTTGCTTGTGGCGCTGGCGCAGCTGCAGCTGCCGGAGCAGGAACCGCCGCAGGGGCACTTGACTGTGTCTCAATAGTCGCGATGACGCTACCCTGAGAAACCTTGTCACCCACCTTAACGGTCACAGACACCAGCTTACCGGCGAACGGTGCAGGTACTTCCATGGTGGCCTTGTCGGTTTCCAGAGTGATCAGGCCTTGGTCGACCTCAATCACATCACCGGCAGCGACCAATACCTCGATAACATCGACGTCAGACGCGTCGCCGATATCGGGTACGGCTATCTCTTTCACTTCGATGCTGGCATCGGCCGCTGGCGCAGCCTCTGCGCTTGGTGCTGGAGCCGCGCTCACAGCAGGAGCCGCAGCTTCGCCACCGCTCACCTCAAGCATCAGGACCAGAGTGCCTTGAGAGACCTTGTCGCCAACGGCCACTTTCATCTCTTTCACGACACCTGCAGCCGGCGCTGGTACTTCCATGGTCGCCTTGTCGGTTTCCAGGGTAATAAGCCCTGTGTCGACATCTATGCTGTCGCCCACGGCCACCAGCACTTCAATCACGTCGACATCTGAGGCATCGCCAATATCCGGCACTGTCACTTCAATCACTTGTGCAGAGACTGGCGCCGCAGCAACAGGCGCTGCCGGAGCAGGCGTAGCCGGTGCTGCTGGAGTCACTTCGGCGGCCGCTGGTACAGGCTCGGCGGCCTGCGCCTCACCCGCTTCCATCATGGCGATAAGTGTACCTTCTGAGACGGTATCGCCCACGGCGACCTTAATCTCGGCAAGTTTACCGGCGAAAGGCGCAGGAATATCCATGGTCGCCTTGTCACTTTCTACGGTAATGATCGATTCTTCGGCGGCGAGGGTATCGCCTACCGCAGCACAGATCTCGATAACCTGTACTTCATCCCCACCGATATCGGGGACTAAAACTTCTTTTAATTCAGCCATGCTCTATCCCCTTACGCGAACTGTGGGTTGATCTTGTCAACATCGATGCCGTACTCGGCAATTGCTTGCGAGAGTACTTCAACTGGCAACTCGTTGCGGTCAACCAGCGACTTCAGTGCGGCGATCACGATGAACTTGGCATCCACTTCGAAGTGGTGACGCAGGTTCTCGCGGCTGTCACTGCGGCCGAAACCGTCGGTACCCAGCACCTTATAGTCGGTAGGAACATAGGCGCGTAGCTGCTCGCCATATATCTTCATATAGTCGGTGGCAACAACGGCTGGTGAATCGCTAGATAGCACCTTGCTGATATAAGCCTGCTTCGGCGTCTCGGTTGGGTGCAGCATGTTGTAACGCTCTGCCGCCTGACCGTCACGAGTCAGCTCGTTGAAGCTGGTCACGCTGAATACGTCTGACGAGATGCCGAAGTCTTTCGCCAGCGCCTGCGCCGCCTTGCGAACTTGTTCAAGGATGGTGCCACAGCCCATGAGCTGTACCTTACCCTTACCGCTACCAGACACCGATTCCAGCTTGTAGATACCCTTGACGATACCTTCCTCGGCGCCCTCTGGCATCTCAGGCTGAACATAGTTTTCGTTCATCGTGGTCAGGTAGTAGAAGATATCTTCCTGGTTTTCGCCGTACATGCGACGGATACCGTCTTGAACGATAACCGCGATCTCATAACCATAAGTTGGGTCGTAAGAGATACAGTTAGGGATAGTGTTAGCCAATACGTGGCTGTGACCGTCCTGATGCTGCAGACCTTCGCCGTTCAGGGTAGTACGACCTGACGTACCACCAACCATGAAGCCACGAGCACGCATATCACCTGCCGCCCATGCCATGTCGCCAATACGTTGGAAACCAAACATAGAGTAGTAGATGTAGAATGGGATCATTGGCATATCGTTAACCGAGTAGCTGGTCGCCGCAGACACCCAAGAAGACATGGCGCCTAGCTCGTTGATACCCTCTTGAAGTACCTGGCCTGACTTATCTTCGCGGTAGTAAGCCACCTGATCCGAGTCTTGTGGTACGTACTTTTGTCCTTCGTGAGCATAGATACCCACCTGGCGGAACAGACCTTCCATACCGAAGGTACGCGCCTCATCCGGGATGATAGGAACAATATTCTTACCTATCTTCTTATCTTTCAGCAGCGCAGTCAGAATACGGACGAACGCCATGGTGCTTGAGATCTCACGACCGTTAGACCCCTTGAGGATAGAATCGAAGATCTTCAGTGATGGTACTTCTAGGTCTTCAGAGAACTTCTGACGGCGAGCCGGCATAGAACCGTGCAGCGCGGCGCGGCGTTCCTGAAGGTACTTCACCTCTTCCGAATCTGGACCTGGGTGATAGAAAGGGATCTCTTCTAGCTTGTCGTCAGGGATCGGGATATTGAAGCGGTCACGGAAGTAACGAACGGCGCTGATATCCATCTTCTTAACGTTGTGCGCGATGTTCTTACCTTCACCTGCATCACCAAGACCATAACCTTTAACTGTCTTAGCCAGGATAACGGTTGGACGGCCCTTGGTGTTCTTAGCGTGTTGCAGCGCGGCATAGATCTTCACTGGATCGTGACCACCACGGTTGAGGCGCCAGATGTCATCATCAGACATGTTAGCAACCATCTCGGCGGTTTCAGGGTACTTACCAAAGAAGTGCTCACGGGTATAAGCGCCACCTTTGGCCTTACAGTTTTGGTATTCGCCATCGACGGTTTCTTCCATCAACTGCAGCAGCTTACCGCTGGTGTCGCGCGCCAATAGCGGATCCCAATAGCGACCCCAAATGACCTTAGCCACTTCCCAGCCAGCGCCGCGGAATTCGCCTTCAAGCTCTTGAATGATCTTGCCGTTACCACGTACAGGGCCATCAAGACGCTGCAGGTTACAGTTAACGATAAAGACCAGGTTGTCCAGCTCTTCACGAGCGGCCAGACCGATAGCACCTAGCGTTTCTGGCTCGTCACACTCGCCGTCACCCAGGAAGCAGTATACGGTTTGCTCAGAACAATCTTTCAGACCACGATCGGTCAGATACTTCAGGAAACGCGCCTGATAAATCGCCTGGATAGGACCCAGACCCATAGAAACTGTTGGGAACTGCCAGTAGTCAGGCATCAACTTAGGGTGTGGGTAAGATGATAGACCCTTGCCGTCCACTTCCTGACGGAAGTTAGCCAGTTGATCTTCGGTCAGGCGACCTTCGAGGAAAGAGCGCGCATAGATGCCTGGTGCGATATGGCCCTGGAAGTAAACCAGGTCACCACCATCCTTCTCGTTTGGTGCACGGAAGAAGTGGTTGAAGCAAACATCGTAAATGGTTGCACTAGAGGCGAAACTGGAAATGTGACCACCCAGCTCAAGATCTTTCTTCGAACCACGCAGTACCATGGCCAGGGCGTTCCAACGAATGATGGCGCGAATGCGACGCTCCATCTCTTGGTTACCTGGCATATGAGGTTCCTGACCGGCAGGAATCGTGTTGAGGTAGGCGGTGGTCGCCTTATAAGGCAGATGTGTACCGTTACGACGAGCCTTGTCGATTAGCTTCTCAAGAAGAAAATGAGCACGTTCCGGACCTTCTTGCTCTAATACGGCTTGTAATGAATCGACCCACTCTTGAGTCTCTAACGGATCTAAATCTTGCAGCATATGTTCAGACATTTCGCAGTCCTTCCCTATATACATTAATTGTATGAATTGAATAATAAAAAGTGGCAGCTAGACCTAAGCCTACGCGCCACTCTTCAAACGGCGCAGACTACGCTGCAACCGGCTATCTTCTTCCCTCACAGACAACATCACTTCCTCAATGTAGCTTAGATGCTCGTTTGAGGCTTCTCTTGCGGCTTCGGGATCACGGCGCACGATGGCGGCAAGAAGATCTTGCCTATGCTCGTTCGCCATTTTAGAGGCATCAGCTCTGCGCTTTAGCAACTCTAGGTTTTGCGCCACATTCTTATGCAGCACGGGAGATAAACTCAGTACCAAGTGCAACATAGCCACGTTGTGTGAGGCCTCGGCAATGGCGCGATAAAAACACACGATCGCCTCTGCCTTCGCCTCGATGTCAGACGCAGCTTCTACCGCTTGGATTTTTTCTTTGATGTTTTGCATGTCCGCATCGGTACCCCGAAGCGCCGCAAAATAGGCCATCATGCCTTCAGTGGCGTGACGAAACTCGAGAAGATCATACTGACTCTCGGAATCGCTGTGCATCAGTTCCACAATAGGATCGGCAAGACTCTGCCAAAGTTGCTCTTTGACATAGGTTCCACCGCCTTGACGACGCAGCAGCAGGCCTTTTGCTTCTAACTTTTGAATTGCTTCACGAAGAGATGGTCGAGAGACTTCGAATTGCAGTGCCAATTCACGCTCTGGTGGTAACTTCTGACCCGGTTGCAGACTCCCCTCTAGGATCATCTGCTCCAGCTGATTCATGATCACGTCAGAAATTTTTGGCTGGTTGATTTTGCTATAAGCCATATGGCCCTCAGCTCCTATTGTAAATTGGTCTTACCAATTTAATTGACTGAGCGCACTTTATCAAATCACATTTCAGATGTCCAGTTCGTGATCTGCTTCATGTAAACTCACGATTTGTGAGAATAGCTTATATTTATGATTAAGGGGTCTGACCATTGCTCCAAGCACCTAGGGTTGGTATTAAGTAGAAGCAACGAAGCGAGTCAGGCACTAGTTTGCCGCCGGTCTCGCCCAGTCCCTACACTACCACCCCGAAGATCGTCAGCAAAGAGAGACCGATCACGAGTAAGATAAAGTTTCGCTTACTCAACTGTAGCAAAGAGATGGTCGATTGGACGCAAATAGGTGTAGGTGAATTAAATTCAACTGTCTCTGCCGCCAGGGCAACCTCGGAGATCACATCTCGCGCCGGACATCGCCAGCACAATGCCTGCTGGCGCCAACGGCTAAATGCAAGCGAAAAGTGGCCGCTGAGCACATAGCCCAGGGCGATCAGGCGGCTCGGCAGCCAGTCCAACAACATCAAGGCGGTATCCACTAAGGGAAGATCCGCGCCTCGGCTCTTGGCATCGTCAGAGAAATAACGCACGGTACAGTAGAGCACGGCACCGGCCGGTCCAAAGAAGATAAGGTATAAGGCTACGGCGCCATAGAAGCGATAGTTAAGCCAGGCAACCGTTTGCCCGACCTTCTCGCCAAGATCCTGCTCGGAAACGGCATTAAGTGACACATAGGGATCGAGCTCATCGGCAAAATGGTAACAGGCCTGGGCATCGCCGCGGCAGGCTGCCTGTATATATTGCTTGAACACCTGTCGCTGCTTGAGATGACTGAAACAGAGAATCGACACCCCGACCCAGAGCCCGAGGCTCAATAGCCCCCAAAACATGCCGGCCACAAACCAGGCCAGCACTTGGACGGCTATCGCTGGCAAAATCAACGCAATCGCCATCATAAGATCATTGGTTAGCTGCTTGCGACCAAAGAAACTCTTGGCATACAAGGCTAATAGGGTTTCTAGCTGCCATGCCTGGGGTAATAGCTTGAGGCGCTCAATCATGATCGCCAACAATAAGGAAAACAGTGCCATCTTACTCCCCTCTCCCTTCCATCTGATTATTTTACTTTTGGTCAATGAAACTATTGAGTAGCTTAGCCAGTCACTAGGCTGGCGCGATATCTGTGCCAGTCGAAACTCTCGCCCGGATCTGTCTTACGCCCTGGGGCAATGTCGCTGTGCCCGACGATAAGATTTCTATTGAGCATAGGATATGCGTCAAACAAGACCAAGGTTAATTGCGAGAGCCGCTCATACTGCTCGTCGGTATAGGCAAGGCTATCTGTTCCTTCGAGCTCAATACCTATGGCAAAGTCGTTACAACCGGTACGCCCTGCAAATGAGGAGACGCCGGCATGCCAGGCGCGGTCATCACAGCTGACATACTGCACCAACTCGCCGTCTCGCCGTACAAGAAAATGCGCCGACACTTCTAATCCTTGTAGGTCGCAAAAACTCTCATCAGCTTGAATATCCAAACAACCTTGAAAAAGCTGGTCGATATAGGGCAAGCCAAACCGGCCAGCAGGCAGGCTGATATTGTGGATCACCAACAGGCTCACTTCATTATCTGGACGGGCATTAAAATGTGGCGAAACACACTGTCGACACTCTCGAATCCAACCTTTGTGCAATGTCATGTTAGCCACAGACCAATCTACCTCCAAACAATATCAAGCCGTTAGCACTTTAACCCAATTCGGATGATAGCCGCCAGTCACACGAGACCAATGATTACAAATCGGCACAAATTGCGTCTATCTTCACCGTGTAGCACTAAATATCCCTGCTTTTTCAATCAGGGATTTGTTACTATTAACGGCATATAGCTAAGTGCTCGCAGCCATTGAATCAACAGAGATAACCCATTCGAGCCACAAATGATGCGCTCAGGGAGTGCGGCGAGCCGCCATGAGGAAAGAAAGATGCTGGAAAATGACATTAGATTAGCCGTCAAAGTCGCACTCGAAGAAGATTTAGGTTTTCAGGCCGATTCAAATCTTACCGCCGAAGAAAAGTTAAGCCTGGATATCACGGCTCAACTTATTCCAAGCGATAAGTATGCGCAGGCCACCTTGATCACCCGCGAAGAAGGGGTCTTTTGTGGTAAGGCCTGGGCAGAACAAGTCTTTAACCAGTTAGGTGGTGAAGTTGCCCTGCACTGGCATGTGGACGATGGCGATCTCGTCTTACCGAATCAAGTGTTATGTGAAATGTCAGGTTCGGCCCGCGCTATTCTTACCGGTGAGCGCACCGCGATGAACTTCATCCAGACACTATCTGGCGTTGCCACCCTAACCAAACTCTATGTCGACAGACTGGCGGGCACCCACTGCAAGCTATTAGATACCCGCAAGACCATTCCAGGTCTACGCACGGCACAAAAATATGCCGTCACCTGCGGCGGTGGCAAGAACCATCGAATAGGCTTGTTCGACGCCTTCCTTATCAAGGAAAATCACATCATGGCCAGTGGCTCAATTGCCTCTGCCATTAATGCCGCCCATAGGCTTGCCAGCGACAAGCTAGTGGAGGTCGAAGTCGAAAGCATTGATGAACTCAAGCAGGCACTCGATGCAGGTGCCGATATCGTCATGCTCGACAATTTTGACGTCACCATGATGATAGAGGCGGTAGAGCTAAATAATAGCTATAACGAAAACCAGCGGGTAAAACTCGAGGTATCGGGCAACGTGACGCTAGACACCATCTCAGACTATGCCAAGACAGGAATCGACTACATTTCAGTCGGCGCCCTCACTAAACACGTCAAGGCTCTGGATCTGTCGCTACGACTCAAAGACTAATTTTTCGTAATAAGAAAGTAGATGGCAAACCGAATGCTCAGCTTGGTTCTACTCCCGACCAAGCTGAGCAACATTTGCGCAACAAACCCTGTTTCACCAAATCTTGTACGTATAATGAGCGGGTCAAATGCGGTGTTTTAACCGCTATAAAATTGACACTATTGTCTCGATCGCCAATTTTTCAGCCAAAGTCATAATTACGCTATAACTTTTTTTACAAAAAAAAACTTTATTAGACAAATTCACCATTAAATTAGTACTTTGATGCGATTTACGGTTCCCTTTTTATTAACTTTGTACTAACTTTGGCTTTAGGCGAGATGGCCCTTTCGGCCAGCTTACCATGAAGGTAAACCGACTTAGTTAGTCGAAAGCATTAATTATCGTTAATTGAGGATTTTCTAGGCTGGCGACAAGTTCAATGAAACATTCCCTTAACATTTACATGTTATCTGGAAGCGTTATGCGAGAGTGCCACTGAATGAGTAGCAGCAAATTAGCTGTGCTGGGTCAGAAGAGAAACATTAATTTTAACATAATGATTTTGATGAACTAAATTGCCAAATGGTGCAGTTTGCCGAATGAAGATTAATCAAACTTAGAGTGAAAACCTCGATTGGCGTCGGAACATGGTGGCTGCCCACTGACATAATCAGTGGCATTCACTAGCGACAGACCTCAATCAGGAATTCATAAAGACAAGTTGATAGCAATAACGATTTGATCAGGGACGACATCTTAAGTGACGCAGGAGCGCACAGAGTAGAACAGCTTTAGCCCTTATTTTAGGCTTATATTAAACATCGCCCTTAACCGTGGTAAATATAACCCGGTAAGTAGCAGTAATTAGTAGTGTTTCATAAGAAACATGTCTATAACTACAAGGTCGGTGCTAGATCAAGTCGATGCTGGAAAATGGGCTATCATTGTATCTACGTCAGTAAGAGATGAATCGAGTCAGAGTTCTGTCAAACGGAGAGAGAAAAAATGAAAGGTATCAAAATGTCTCGTAACATGAGCAATGCTAAGGGTTTCACCCTGATTGAATTAATGATCGTTGTTGCAATCATCGGTATTCTCGCCGCAATTGCACTGCCTGCTTATAAAGATTATGTAGCGAAAGCAAACGCAACAAATGCTGTAGCATCAATGAGTGGTTCTAAAATAAAAGTAGCTGAAAGATATTCAGTAGAAGGTACATTAGACTGCAATTCACGTGCTGCGAATGCTACAACTGGTGTAACAGCATTAGCAGCTATACCTTATTGTAAAACGGGTACAACTGGCGCTCTAACAAACACTGTAGGTGGAGTGACAGCAACTTTAACACCTTCTGCAGCAACCACTGGGGCAGTAGGTGAACTTGAGTGGGCGTGTGCATTAACCGGAACAGGTTCAGCATCGGTCACCATTAAAAACTGTACTGCTAGCTAGTTAGAGTTAGTTATCACCATGCTAAACAAGAGGTTGATTCACGCAGTCAACCTCTTGCTTTGAAAAGCTTAAGGTACAAATCTTATATGCCTACAACAGGGTTACATTTAGGCCTCTCAACCCTATTTCTTCGCAAACAACTGCTAAGCGAAGAACAGATCGCATCGGTAATAACAGAATCTCGACAATCCAAACTTTCTCTTGTTTCAACAATCGTGTCAGGAAAGCTATTATCCGCCAGAGAGATAGCTGAACTTTGTTATGAGGAATATGGCACCCCTCTGCTCGATCTTAATGAGTTCGATATCAGTAGCATTCCCGAAGACTTCCTCAACAAAAAGCTGATCGAAAAACATAAGTGCTTGCCCCTGTTTAAGCGCGGCAACCGTCTCTATATCGGCACCTCAGATCCAACAAATATCGCCGCCTTAGAAGATTTCCAGTTCAGCGCCGGCCTGCACGCCGAAGCCATTCTCGTAGAAGATGACAAACTCACACTAGCCCTTGAAAAAGTGCTAGAAGAAGATATCTCGGCGCTCGACTTAGACGGCATTGACGAAGAATCATTATCTGGAATAGAAATTTCTGAAACAGATAAACGCCAGGAAGATCAACAGGGCGATGCCAGCGATGACGCCCCAATCGTTATCTATATCAACAAAATTCTAACTGATGCCATACGCAAGGGGGCTTCTGACCTACACTTCGAGCCATATGAGAAACGCTATCGCATACGCTTTCGAATCGACGGCATCTTACATGAAGTATCCGAACCCCCTGTTAATCTATCTGGCCGCATTTCCGCGCGTCTCAAGGTAATGTCTAAGCTGGATATCGCCGAGCGCCGCGTTCCCCAAGATGGCCGCATCAAGATGAAGCTGTCTCGAACCAAGTCTATCGATTTTCGTGTCAGTACCTTGCCAACAATCTGGGGCGAAAAGATCGTAATGCGTATCTTGGACTCCTCATCGGCACAGCTCGGCATCGAAAAACTGGGGTATGAGGATGATCAGCGCGCCCTCTACGAGGAGATGCTGGCCAAGCCCCAAGGCATGATCTTAGTCACGGGCCCGACTGGTTCGGGTAAAACCGTTTCCCTGTATACAGGCCTTAATATTCTCAATACCGAAGAGCGCAATATCTCAACCGCAGAAGACCCAGTCGAAATTAACTTAGAAGGGGTCAACCAGGTTCATATTAACTTAAAGGCGGGCCTTACTTTTGCCTCGGCCCTACGCTCATTCCTGCGTCAAGATCCTGATGTTGTCATGGTGGGCGAGATACGTGACTTGGAAACTGCCGAAATTGCCATTAAAGCAGCACAAACCGGTCACTTGGTACTGTCAACACTCCACACTAACTCAGCTGCCGAAACCCTAACCCGTCTCATCAATATGGGCGTCCCTGGATATAATATAGCCAGTTCAGTTAACCTGATTATTGCTCAACGTCTTGCACGGCGACTCTGCACCGAATGCCGTCAGCCGGAAGACGTGCCCGAACATGAATTGTTAAAGCTCGGTTTTACCCAAAGCCAAATAGATGAAGGCTTTACCGTCTATAAGCCTGTTGGCTGCGATCTCTGCTCTGGCGGTTATAAGGGGCGTGTCGGTATTTATGAGGTGATGAAGATGTCAGATGAGATTGCCCGTACTATTATGGAAGGCGGCAACTCATTGCAAATCGCCAATCAAGCAAAAGAACAAGGCATGCGCGATCTGCGTGATTCAGGGCTACGTAAGGTCATTGCCGGAGTAACTAGCATTACAGAAATTAACCGCGTCACAAGCTTCTAATAAATACATACTCTTCGAGGATTTTCCATGGCTAGCGCAACACTCGCAAAAACAACGACCAAAAAGCAAAAAGCAGCCAAATCTCAACCTAAAGTGTTTACTTTCGAATGGAAAGGCACCAACCGAGATGGAAAAAAAACCTCAGGGGAACTTCGTGGCACATCTTCAGCCGAAATCAAAGCTCAACTGAAATCTCAAGGCGTTAATCCCAAGGTCGTTAAGAGAAAGCCTGAATCCCTGTTCAAGCGAGATCCTAAGATAAAACCTATGGATATCGCCATGATCACCCGCCAGATAGCGACTATGCTGGCAGCGGGCGTTCCTATTGTCACAACACTTGAAATGCTAGGTCGCGGCCACGAAAAGCCTAGAATGCGCGAGTTACTTGGAACAATTGTGGCTGATGTGCAGTCCGGTATTCCACTCTCAGATTCATTAAGACCTCACAAGCAATATTTCGACGATCTCTATGTCGATCTCGTCGCAGCAGGCGAACACTCAGGTTCCCTCGATGCAGTATTCGACCGTATCGCCACCTATAGAGAAAAAGCAGAAGCCCTAAAATCTAAAATCAAGAAGGCGATGTTCTATCCTGCTGCCGTAGTGGTCGTAGCAATTGCTGTTACGACGTTACTGCTTCTTTTTGTTGTCCCTCAATTTGAAAGTATTTTTGCAGGCTTTGGGGCAGAGTTACCGGCATTTACACAGATGATAGTGGGAATTTCAAGGTGGCTACAATCCTCTTGGTACTTATTTGTTATCGCCATCATTTTAGGTGTTTGGTCATTTAGACGTGCCCACCTTACATCGCAAACCTTTCGAAACAGAGTAGATGAAGCGATTTTAAAAATCCCTGTCATCGGGGACATTCTACATAAAGCAGCTATGGCACGCTTTGCGCGAACACTTGCAACAACTTTTGCAGCAGGTGTACCACTTATTGATGGCCTAGAGTCCGCAGCAGGAGCATCAGGAAACTATGTCTACCGCAGCGCACTCATTAAAGTCAGAACCGAAGTTATGTCAGGTATGCAGATGAATGTTGCCATGCGAACCACAGGCCTATTTCCCGATATGCTTATACAGATGGTGATGATCGGTGAAGAATCTGGCGGACTAGACGAGATGCTCAATAAAGTTGCCAACATCTATGAAATGCAAGTCGATGATGCGGTTGACGGGCTCTCTAGCCTTATCGAGCCTATCATGATGGTTGTGATCGGTACCTTAGTAGGCGGCCTGATCGTCGGTATGTATCTACCTATCTTCCAGATGGGCAATGTGGTCGGCTAAGACAACTTTTATACATTTACTTTTAAAATAAAAAATAAGCTTTCTCAATGACTGAAATTACTCAATTATTGGCTCAGTATCCTTTACTGTTTGCCGCAATTTCCTTTGTCTTCGCTGCAATCATTGGCAGTTTTTTAAATGTAGTGATTCATCGGCTTCCCGTAATGATGAAAAGAGAGTGGCAACTAGAATGTAACCAATATCTCGATGAATATCACAACGCAACCGTTGCGGAAATTAAAGATAAATTAGCTCAGCCAATCGATGACTATCCAGAAAAATACAATCTTGTTGTACCAGGCTCTGCCTGCCCAAAATGTAAAACAAGCATAAAGCCTTGGCATAATCTACCAGTATTAGGCTGGTTAATGCTTGGTGGAAAATGCGCTCATTGTAAAACACCTATCTCAGCAAGATATCCTGTCATGGAAGCCTTAACTGGATTAGCTGTTGCCTATCTGGCATACCGTTTTGGCCCAACGTGGCAATTTGTCTTTGCCACCATTCTGACCTTTGGCCTGGTAGCCTTAACAGGAATAGATCTCGATGAGATGCTGCTGCCGGATCAGATCACTTTGCCACTCTTATGGATTGGCCTACTTATAAATCTAAATGCCACCTTTGCCTCGATTACAGATGCGGTCATTGGCGCTTCTGCGGGCTATATGAGCCTTTGGAGCGTGTTCTGGGGATTCAAAGTATTAACCGGCAAGGAAGGTATGGGTTATGGCGACTTTAAGCTATTAGCCGTGTTCGGTGCCTGGTTTGGCTGGCAATTACTGCCCCTCATCATCCTGTTATCCTCCATTGTTGGCGCACTAGTTGGCTTGCTACTTATCGTCAATAAGAAGATCAATTCTGGCAATCCCATACCGTTTGGCCCTTATATCGCCTTAGCAGGCTGGATAGCCATGATTTGGGGTGAGAATATTGTAAATTGGTACCTATCTACCTTATAGCCTTTAGCTAAGAAAACATCATGTCAAAATTTGTTGTAGGCCTCACCGGCGGTATAGGAAGCGGCAAGACGACTGTCGCCAACTTGTTTTGTGATATGGGTATTGATCTTGTTGACGCAGATGTTGTCAGTAGAGAGGTTGTCGCCAAGGGGACGAAAGGGCTAACCGAAATTGCTCACCATTTTGGCCCTAGCGTCCTCCTCGAAGATGGCGAGCTCAATCGCGCCGCCTTAAGAGAGAAAATTTTTAACGACCCATCTGCAAGAGAGTGGTTGAATAACCTTCTGCACCCGTTAATCCGGACGGAAATGTTAACACAATTGCAAAATGCGACCTCAGCCTACGCAATTTTAGTTGTCCCCTTGCTATTTGAGAACGGTTTAGATAGGTTAGTCAATTGCACTTTAGTGGTTGATATTTCGCCAGAGTTACAAATAAAGCGGACCACTGAAAGGGATGCTGTCGATGCGCAGCAAGTAAAAAATATAATAGCTAGCCAGGCGAGCAGAGACGAAAAACTATCTAAAGCCGATGATGTTATCGATAATCGAGGTGATATCTCGGCATTAAAAGAAAAAGTCGCTGTATTACATAATAAATACATAAAATTAGCCGCTCAGACTTGATAATCGTCATGAATGAATTGATCTATGAACAACCGCTAAACGAGAAGACTCGAAGCTACCTTAGGCTAGAGTACCTCGCTAATCAGGTGCAAAGTAATTTAGATCAAGATCATCAACATCGTTGTTTCTATCCGTTATTTTCTCTTTGTGAACTCACCGAACGTTGTGACTATCGCAGTGAAATTATAAAAGACATCGATAAGCAGCTAATAAACCTCAAAAAATGGCAGCACCTCCCCCACATCGATGAGCAGCAGGTAGAAGGCTATATCGATCAGATGCAAGAGGCGAGAGTTAAGCTAATCCGCTGCGAACGACCCGGACAAAAACTAAAACAAGACAGGTTTCTCTCAGCGTTACGCCAGCGATTCGGCATGCCAGGTGCCTGCTGTAACTTCGATCTCCCCCAGCTACATTACTGGTTAGCCAAACCCTGGGAAGTACGCCAGCAAGAGTACAAGAACTGGACAGAACATTTCGAATGCCTGTTAACACCAATCAAACTACTGCTTGAGCTCACCCGTAAAACAACCGTTTATAACCCTGCAACGGCCACAGCAGGCTTTTATCAAGGGTCGAGCACTCAAGCCCTCTCACTTATCCGAGTGAAGATAGATCCCGCTCAGGGATGCTATCCCACCATCAGTGGCAACCGTAACCGCTACGCCATACATTTCGTCTTATTTGACCAACAAAAACACTCAGACAGATCGATAGACTTTATGTTGGCAACCTGCACCTAAAGTGGTTTACCATAGCCGACTGTTACAAACCGGCCAATGGGAATGATTATGCCAACCACAGTTAAATGCCCTACCTGCCAGAAAGAGGTGCTTTGGTCCAAAGAGTCGCAATTTAAACCCTTCTGCAGTGAAAGATGTAAGCTGATCGACCTTGGCGACTGGGCATCAGAAAAGCACGCCATCCCAGTAAAGCCCGAGTTTGATCCCGAAGCCCTAGATTCACTAGGCTATGAAGAAGCAGACTTTTTTAAGGACCACTAAATGAAACGTGTGCACGTCGCGGTAGGCATAGTATTCGATGAACAAGAGCAGATCTTACTTGCCAAACGTCCAGCTCATCTACACCAAGGTGGAAAGTGGGAATTTCCTGGTGGCAAGGTCGAATCTGGTGAGACAACCTCCGAAGCGCTGATAAGAGAGTTAAGGGAGGAAGTTGCAATAAAAGTTACCTCCACAAGCCCCTTAATGGCAATTTCCCACGATTATCCAGATAAGCAAGTATATCTTGATATCCATACAGTAAAATCCTTTTCTGGTGAAGCTCAGGGACTTGAAGGCCAAGAAGTTAAATGGGCTAGACTCGACGAGCTCAAAGACTTTGACTTTCCAGAAGCCAATACGCTCATCATAGAAAAACTCCTCTCTTTATAGCAACGAATCCGAAAGCCCGAAAATCAGTTCGGGCTTTTACACTTCCTTCCTAGCAAATCGCAATCGCTTTCAACGTACCACTTCCTGAAGATGGATATTCTCGAATAAGTACGATCGATATGAGGTAAACGACTTATTACACCTATTTTTGATTAAAGATGTCCACCACTCACCAAACAAGTAGCCGCGACTCTAAGTAAACAGGCCTAATAATAATGGCTTAAATGTCAGGCAGACATTTTAAAGTCCCACATAGACTCTAATACTTATACTGCAAACGTTTTCGCTAAGAGCTTCAGGCCCTTATTCGCGTGAGTAAACCTCACGAATGCAAAATACTTTCGACTTCATCAAGTTAATCATTCTGTCGTCTCTCACTTGTGAGCAACAACAACCACGTATCAAGCAATAGCTATAGGCTTCAAGCTAGAAGCTACACCGTGTTTAATTAAGAAATTAAGGCTCTCATATAAGGGCGTATGACATCCGCTTGTCAAGCGCAGCTTAATGGATGACTGGAGCGCGAAGCCGCTAGGCTGCGAGCCGGGGACAAGGCACATGAATGTGCCGAATGCCATAAACGCAGTATGCAGTTTATGGCCAAGCTCAACGGAGAGCGACCGCCATGGATGGCGGAAGTGTCGATATAGAAGGAGCATTTATCGACCGACGTCGGGAGTAAGTGCCTGTCATGGCCAGCTTCGAGCCAGACATCAACACTAACTCCCTTCTCTCTCACATGGGGACGTAAGACATCCGATTAGAACTGAACAGAGGGAATCAACATTCCAGTTACTTTGTCAAAAGCAAAAGAACGGTAGCAACTGGAAATGACCTACTCGGTTCGCGCAGCGAACACATGGGGGTGAAAGTGAGGCGCTTTAAATACTCAGTATTTAGCCTCACTTGAACGCGGAGAAGCAATGCTTCGTAGCCGGAGACCCCGCTCAGCGGTGGGACGACATCGGGAGTAGGCATTCATGCCTACATAAGTGAATAAGCCACCTGACTTTAATTAAGGTGGTTTCGAGAAGGTATGCCGACAATTTCATAAACCCCAAACGCAAAAAAGCCACCTTATTCAGGTGGCTTCTTCACTTAATTAGGCGCCTGGAAATGACCTACTCTCACATGGGGAGACCCCACACTACCATCGGCGCGATTGCGTTTCACTTCTGAGTTCGGGATGGGATCAGGTGGGACCACAATGCTATGGTTTCCAGACAAATTCTTACTGGTTAATTCTTCGTCTGACGGCATTGTTTCCTCGCTGCAGTGCTCATGTACGCTAGTACACTCCGCGCTTCGCTTCGTTACGGCTTTGTCAGCCAAACAATTACCTGCGTAATTAACCAAAATAGTAAATTT
>NZ_LVDJ01000007.1:0-234867 GCF_007636505.1 Shewanella sp. KCT | reverse complement strand
AATCATGCATTGAGATTTAAATCGTTTTCGATTAACTCAATACCTGTGAGTGTCCACACAGATTACTTGATAAATTGTTAAAGAGCGTTAGCGCATCCCGGTGATTCCCGAGTGGCTAGGGCTGCGTATTCTACGCAATCCCTTGTTCGCGTCAAGCAGTTTTTGCAAACTTTTTGAGGCTTCACTTTTCAGTGCCTGACCACCTTATCGCCTTAGCTACCAAGTGTTTCGACGCTGCGTTGTCTGCTTTGCCGTGTCAGTGGATGCGCATTATAGGCAGTTATGATTTGGGCGCAAGGGCTTTTTAAAGGATCGACGATCGCAAGTCGATCTTTTAATCGCTTCGTTGAATTAAGAAACAAAATGAGGGGAAATCACACAGAATGGATCGGGATCTCGCAATATCAAAGGCCGCTAAAGTTCGTTTTTTCATCAATATGCTAGTGTAATTGCTAATAATTCATTACCATATACGAGCTGTTAACAGTTAATTATCAATTCCTCAGAGAACCTATTATATGCAAAAGCCATTTCTTATTGTTTTGATTGTCGCCATCTTGGGCGCATTGGCAATATCTCAGTTCACACCAGAGCTTTATTCAGCGGTCGCATTTTTTACTGGTGCTATTATTGCGAGTGTTATTTTTACACTTCAGTCATCTCCCGCTAACGCTACCGGAGGCGACACTTATACAGGACCCACAATGACACTCTATGTAGGCAACCTGCCTTACCGTGTGCATGAAGGTGAAGTGAAAGAGTTATTTGGCAAGTATGGTCCTGTTAGCTCGGTCAGATTGGTTCGCGATCGCAAGACAGGACGTCGTAAGGGTTTCGGCTTTATCGAGATGTCAGAGGCGGGTGCCAAGAAGGCAATGACCAAGCTAAACGAATTCGAGTTCCAGGAACGCACTCTCAAGGTTCGTGAAGCTAAATCTCAAGACGCAGAGAAAAACGAAGCAGTACAGGCCAGCTAAATTTAACCCGGCTTAATTGATATTAGAAAGTCAGCTTATATTTAGTAGCGTCATAACCTAGCTGCCTGTTGGCATCAGGCTATCGTGAAAGGCGGTAGCCGATCTGAATCCCCAGGCAGCTAAGGTCTTCCCTAATCCCTCGGAAATACTATCTGTCGTATAGAGCGCCTGGCTCTTACCTATCTCCCCACTCGTGCTCGGCTCGAGCAGGCTCACCACCCTGGCGGCGATGGCGTTAGAGGAATCTAATAGATGCACGTCCTCACCCAAGTAGCTTTGCAACTCCTCTCTTAGAATCGGAAAGTGAGTACAGCCGAGAACCAAGGTGTCTAACCCGGATGCTTTGATTGGTGCGAGGATATGATTCAGTGCCTCGCTATCCACAGGCCGCTGCGCCATCTTATCCTCGGCCAGATAGACCAGCTCGGAGGAGCCAAATCTGTCCACGCGGCAATCACTGGCAAACTGATCGATAAGATCTTGGGTGTATTGGCGATTGACAGTACCGGGCGTTGCCAATAGCCCGAGGTGTTTCTTCTGCGATAACACCGCCGCGGGCTTGATAGCTGGAACCACGCCCACCACGGGCACCTTCAGGCAGGCTCTTAACGCTGGCAATATAAGTGTGCTGGCACTGTTACAGGCCACAACCACGATATCCGCCTGACACTGGATAACCGCCTGACTAATTAAGCTAACGCAACCTTGGATCAGCTCCTGCTCGTCGAGTTCGCCATAGGGTAGCCTGGCATTGTCAAACAGATAACAATAGTTCGCGCTGGGAACTTGCTCTCGCACCGCCGCCAATATCGACAGGCCGCCTACCCCAGAATCGAACACGAGTATATTTGCTGACAAATTGGCTCTCCCATCATAGAAACGCAGACACATTAAAGGGACGATTTTTTCACATTCGCGATAAAAGCTAAAGCCATAGGCCTCACAATTGGCTTTTATGGCAGATTAATCCGGCGGGAAAGTCCACTACAATGTTAGCCACCCCCTAGACATCAACGACAAGTAGTATACTATTTGCGCCCCCAGAGACAGTAACGGTGTTAAGAAATGAATGTAGACGCAATGGATCCCCAGCAATATGACGCACAACTCGATGTGAAACGTCAGAAACTAGCCCAGCTATTTGCCGACTTCGAGACACCCGAACTGGAAGTGTTTGCCTCACAGAAGGCCCACTACCGCATGCGCGCCGAGTTTCGCGTCTGGCATGAGGGTGAGGATCTCTACTATTACATGTTCGATAAGGCGCAGAACCAGAAGGTGCGCTGTGAGCAGTTCTTACCGGCGAGCCAGTTAATCAACGACATGATGCCCGAGCTGATGGCGGCGCTGCGTCCTAACCCAGTCCTGAGACACAAGTTGTTCCAGGTGGATTTTCTCTCTACCCTCAGCGGAGAGATCTTAGTGTCACTCCTTTATCACAAGCAGCTCGATGCCAAGTGGCAAGAGGAAGCTCAAGCGCTGAAACAGGCACTGTCGAGCAAGTTTAAGGTGGACATCATAGGCCGCGCCCGTAAGCAGAAGCTGGTGATGGATCGCGACTTCGTCATCGAATCCCTACCCGTCAGCGGCAAACAGCTTACCTATAAGCAGGTCGAAAATAGCTTTACCCAGCCAAACGGCGAGGTAGCGATCAAGATGCTAGAGTGGGCCATCGACATCACCCGTAATAGCAGCGGCGATCTGTTGGAGCTCTACTGCGGCAACGGTAATTTCTCTATCGCCCTGGCACAAAACTTCAACCGCGTGCTCGCTACCGAGCTGGCCAAGCCATCTGTGGACTCGGCCCAATACAACATAGAGGCCAACCAGATAGATAATCTGCAGATTATCCGTATGTCGGCGGAAGACTTTACCGATGCGCTGGCCAAGAAGCGTAGCTTCAGACGCTTAGAAGGGGTGGATCTGGACAGCTATGACTGCAACACCATCTTCGTCGATCCACCAAGAGCAGGCTTAGATGACAACACACTATCGATGGTGCAGGGCTACGAGCGCATCCTATACATCTCTTGTAATCCCAATACCCTGCTGGACAACCTCAAGGTGTTGGACAAGACCCATAAGATCACCCGCTTCGCACTGTTCGACCAGTTCCCCTATACAGATCATATGGAATCTGGTGTTCTGCTGGAACGTCGTTAATCGGCTAGCTATAAGTCAAACAGTAAAAAAGGGCCCGATGGCCCTTTTTTTGTTGCTCGCTTATCCGATTTATTACCGGCTATCCATTCCCGGCTTAACGATGTTCCATCTTCTGCTGCAGGGACTCAGCGCCCTTAGCCACCATGCGCAGCTGGATCACCAGACGATCGGCCAATATCTTGCGATCGACTCTTTTCATGTCCAGCGCCGCGGCGCCAGCATTGAACACTAAGGTCACTAGGGCCTCCGCCTGGGCTCTTGCCAGTTCGGGGGTGCGCTTGGTGGTCGCCTCGGTGTAGTGCGCTAACTCAGAAATGAAGTGTTCTATCTCTCTCGCCACCGCCGCACGAAACGGCGCCGAGGTACCCGAACGCTCATGCAACAAGATGCGAAAGACGTTGGGGTTAGACTCCAAGACTTCCATAAAGGTATCGACTGAGATACGAATCACGCTGCCGCCGGCCTCGGCGCGCTGACGTCCCTTGCGCATCATCTGTCTCAGGGTCAGGCCGCCCTCATCCACCATGGTAAGCCCCAGCTCGTTCATATCCTTAAAGTGACGATAGAAGGAGGTTGGCGCTATGTTGGCCTCGCGAGCCACTTCCCGCAGACTCAGGCTAGAAAAACTGCGTTCGGCACTTAATTGATTAAATGCGGCATCGACCAAGGCGCGACGCGTTTTTTCTTTTTGCTGTGCTCTGATACCCATCATGATGAATCCACTAGATAAAACTCAATCCGACAATAATACCTTCTTTGGCGCAAAAACGCAGCCCACCTTGACCTGCACCGTGAAGTCAGTAGAATTAGCTTACAGCTGTACGCTCAACCAAGATAACCTGGACATAATAATGAAAAAGCCTCCCCTCATCTGGACCAACATCCTACTCTTTGCCATCACCTTCTTAGGCGCTGTCATTCTGGTGCCTTGGTATGGCATCACCTATGGCTACGGCATGGCGGAATGGGTAGCCTTTGTCGGCCTAGCCTTCGCCAGCGGTCTGTCGATAACCGCCGGATACCATAGGCTCTGGTCACATCGCACCTACAAGGCACACTGGTCGGTACGTTTTCTGTTTGCCTTGGGCGGCGCCCTGGCCCTGCAAAACAGCGCCCTGCACTGGTCGTCGGATCATCGTATCCATCACAAGCATGTGGATGACAACGACAAAGACCCCTATTCGGCTAACATGGGTTTCTGGTACAGCCATATCGGCTGGATGCTGAGGGAGTATCAGGCACAGCGTTATCACGATTATAAGAACGTCCGTGATCTGCAGAATGAGAAAATTGTGATGTGGCAGCACAAATATTATCTGCCGCTCCTCATCATCATGAACATAGGCCTGCCGGCGCTACTAGGCTGGCTCAATGGCGATATCTGGGCCATGTTGCTGATGGCGGGTCTGCTACGTCTGGTGGTCGTTCACCACTGCACCTTCTTCATCAACTCACTGGCCCACATCTGGGGCAGCCAGCCCTACACAGACAAGAACACGGCGCGTGATAACGGCGTGCTGGCGCTGTTTACCTATGGCGAGGGCTATCATAACTTCCACCACATCTTCGAGAACGACTATCGCAACGGCATCCTCTGGTGGCACTATGATCCCACCAAATGGCTGATCAACGCCATGGCCTGGACAGGGCTGGCCAACAACCTCAGGGTCACCCCTCAGGAGCGGATCGAGAGCGCCAAGTTGCAGATGCAACTTAAGAAGGCCCAGCATAAGGTTACACAGCTGGCCAACCACGAAGAGATCCTCGAGAAGATCCATGCGGAATATGAGCTGCTCAAGACCCATATCGCCGATTACTATCAGGCCCATAAGGAGCTGCTGGAAGCCAAGCGCAAACAGCTGACCACACATCAGCTGATGCAGCAGGTAGAGCACCTGAAGCAGGAATTGCTGGCACGCCAGAAGCAGTGGAAGTCCCTCACCACAGGTTTTGCCTAATCCGATCTCGAAAGAGCCACCCCCGGGGTGGCTTTTTTACCCCCTGAAATAATCAGGAATGATAGCGGCCTCCCGCCCTTCATATCTAAGGGCGATTGAAGTAGCGCACCTATGGGTCTATCATGAGCGGCTCTCCACTTCATCCAGAGATAGTTTGCGGTTATGTCAGCAGAAAAGATTAAACTCACCGAATACAGCCACGGCGCAGGCTGTGGTTGCAAGATTTCACCTAAGGTACTGGGCACTATACTCGCCTCTCAGCTACCCAGCTTTGACGACCCCAACATCCTGGTAGGCAATCAGACCCGCGACGATGCCGCCGTATATCGACTCAACGATGAGACAGGCATCATCAGCACCACTGACTTCTTCATGCCGATCGTGGATGATCCCTTTACCTTCGGACGTATCGCCGCCACCAATGCCATCAGCGATATCTATGCCATGGGCGGCACTCCCATGATGGCCATCGCTATTTTGGGCTGGCCGGTGAATGTTTTACCTGCCGAGATTGCCCAGCAGGTAGTCGATGGCGGGCGCCAGGCCTGTAAGGATGCCGGCATCATGTTGGCTGGCGGCCACAGTATCGATGCGCCCGAGCCTATCTTCGGTCTCGCGGTGACCGGGCAGATCCCATTAGACGAACTCAAACAGAATGATACCGCCAAGGTGGGCGACAGGCTATTCCTGACCAAGCCCCTCGGTATCGGCATACTAACCACGGCGCAGAAACAAAAGAAGCTGGCAGACGAGGATATCGACATCGCGCCGGGTGCCATGTGCCAGCTCAACAAGATTGGAGCGGCAATCGCCAAGATCCCGGGGGTTACCGCCATGACGGATGTCACCGGCTTTGGCTTGGCTGGCCACCTGATCGAGATGTGCCAGGGCGCCACGCTGGCGGCCAAGATAGACCTAGCGGTTCTGCCTATGCTGCCCAAGGCGATGGACTACCTCAAGCTTGGCTGTATCCCCGGCGGCACCCATAGAAACTACGACAGCTACGGCGAACATCTGCCAGAGGTGAACGACGTGCAGAAAGCTCTGCTGTGTGACCCACAAACCAGCGGTGGTTTGCTGATTGCCGTATCTAACAGCCATGAGGCCGAGCTACTGGCACTACTGGAAAAAGAGGGGCTGCCGACCCAATGCATCGGCCACTTGGTACCGCAAACTGAGTCGCAGCCATTGGTAGAGCTGATCTAATGGATAATCATCAATTGGCTAACGTCATTCCAGCAAGCGAATATGGCCGTATCCTGGCCAGCGGCCATCCCATCATGGATGTGCGCGCGCCGATAGAGTTCACCAAGGGCGCCTTTCCCGCCAGCAGCAACCATCCCCTGATGCGCGACGATGAACGGCAGAAGGTGGGCACCTGCTATAAGGAGCACGGCCAGGATGCCGCCATCGCTCTGGGTCACTCACTGGTGTGTGGCGAGGTTAAACAGCAGCGGGTCGATGCCTGGCTCGCCTATCTCGACACCCATCCCGAAGCCTATCTCTATTGCTTTCGCGGCGGCCTACGCTCTCAACTGACCCAGCAATGGCTTGCCGAGGCCGGCAGAGACGTCCCCTATATCCAGGGCGGCTACAAGGCGATGCGCCAGTTCCTTATCGACACCATAGACAGGGCGCCAGCGGTGAAACCTATGCTGATCCTCAGCGGCATCACCGGCAGTGGCAAGACAGACTTTCTGTTGCAGCGCCAGGAGGCTGTGGATCTCGAAGGGCTGGCCCATCACAGGGGATCCAGCTTCGGCCGCTATCATGAGGAGCAGCCGACGCAGATCAACTTCGAAAACAGTCTGGGCGTTGCCCTGCTCAGACACCAACAGAGCCCGGCGAAAATCCTGCTGTTAGAAGATGAGAGTTACCTTATCGGACGCTCGGCGCTGCCCAAAGCCTTCTACATGGGAATGCAAGCTGCCAGCGTGGTCATCCTGGAGGAACCGCTGGAGGCAAGGCTGACACGTCTGCTGGACGAATATGTCCACAAGATGCATAGAGGTTATGTTGAGCGTCTGGGCGAAGAAGCTGGCTTTGAAGCATTTGCCGAGTACCTGGCCAACAGCATCAGTGGCATCCAGAAACGCCTGGGCGGTAAGCAGCATGATGAGTTACAGCAGATGATCAGAGACGCATTAGCCGTACAGATACAACGCGGCGATACCCAGGCGCACCTCGAATGGATCGCCCTGCTGTTGAGCAAATATTACGACCCCATGTATCAGTATCAGATTGGCAAGAAGGCCGACAGGGTGATCTTCCAGGGCGACCATCAGGCCATGCACCAGTGGCTGGATGAATACGCCACTCGCTAGCAAACAAAAGCCAGGCATCAGCCTGGCTTTTCGCTATCTAATCTAGGGCCGCAAGCGGCTAGGATGCGGGCAACATGGCCTCGACCCGCTCACGCAGCAGATGGCGGTTAGCCTCTGTGCCCGACACCACATCATCCAGATCCACGGAGATCTTAGACCAGAAGCGCTTTGGCCTGGTACTTAGGGCATGGCCATCCTTGTGGCTGAAATAGGAACCCCAGAGGCCGTTGAGGGCCATAGGGATCACAGGCACAGGATCGCGGGCGAGGATCTTGTCGATACCGGGACGGAACTCGCCCAGCTCACCATTAGGCGTCAGACGCCCCTCGGGAAAGATACAAACCAGCTCGCCATCGGCCAGCGCCTGATGGATAGACTCGAACGCCTGATTATAGGTGGCCTCACTCTGACGCGGCGAACAGATGGGGATCACCCCCGCATGACGAAACAGATACTTGAGCAGCGGCATCTCGCTGATAGATTTATCCATCACGAAACGGATAGGGCGGGTCGAGGCGCCCATGATGATCAAGGCATCCACATAGCTCACATGGTTGCACACTATGATGCCGGCGCCTTCGCTGGGCAACTTGTCACGGCCGGTAACCGTCACGCGATACAGGATATGGCTCAGCAGGTAACTGACAAATCTCTGGGTAAACTCGGGCACCTGGCTATAGACATAAAGGGCGACGACGGCATTGAGCAACGCCAACAACAGGAAGAGCTCTGTGATCTGCCAGCCAAACACCTCTAGCAGCATGATAGACATGACCGCCGAGACCACCATGAACAGGGCATTCATGATATTGTTCGCGGCGATCGCCTGAGCACACTCGCCCCTGTCGGCGCGCGACTGAATAAAGGCGTACAGGGGCACGATAAACAGACCGCCGCTCACCCCCACCATAAACAGGGCAAACATCACCCGATAGTGCTGTGACTCGGCGATGAAACTGCTGAAGCTATAGATGGTCTCGACTTGTGCGGGCAACTCGGGCAACGACCACAGCAGATCCACACCAAACAGAGTTAGCCCAGCCACGCCGAAGGGCAGCAGCCCCAGCTCCACATGCCCGAAGGAGAAGCGCTCACACAGGAAGGAGCCCGCCGCAATACCTATAGAGAAGAGCGCCAACAGGAGTGAAACCACGGTTGCATCGGCGTGCAGATGCAACTTAGCAAAGTTGGGGAACTGGGTCAGATAGGTCGCCCCGAGGAACCAGAACCAGCTGATCGCCAAGATGGCCATCCAGATACTCGGCGTCTTCCTCACCTTGGCGATGCTTCGCCAGGTGCCAGACAGAGGTGCGAAACGTATCTTAGTGACATTTCCCTGCGGCGGCATGGCAGGAATCGCGCGGCTGCTCAGATAACCCGCCAGCGCCAACACGAATACGGTCGCCGCCGTAATGATCGCCCCCTTGTCGCTGGCCACCAAGAGACCGGCACTGAGGGTACCTATGAGGATAGAGAGGAAGGTGCCCATCTCCACCCAGGCATTGCCCGTCACCAGCTCATCTTCCGCCAATGCCTGAGGCAAAAGCGAGTATTTTACCGGCCCGAAATAGGCCGACTGGCTACCGGTTAAGAAGAGCAGCAACAACATCATCATGTAACTCTGGGTCAAGATCGCCATGGCGGCGCAGGACATGATCACCAGCTCGAGCTGCTTTAAGCGCCTGATCAACTTGGCCTTGTCCATGTTATCGGCCACCACACCCGCGTGGGCAGAAAACAGGAAGAAAGGCAAAATAAACACGCCGGCGGCGAGGTTAACAAACAGATTGACGCTGATGGGCAGGCTCTCTATCTGGCTGTAGGTCACCATCAGGAGCAGCACATTCTTGTAGATATTATCGTTGAGCGCGCCCAGACACTGGGTCGCAAAATAGGGAAAAAACCGCTTGGTTAACAACATAACGCCTCCTTGTGATAACCCAATCCTTTAAGTTGTACCGCGAGATGATGACTAATGGCCTGCTCAATACTGATCCCGGGGGCAAAGAGCTTATCGTCCAGCGACAGACTCACCAGGCCATGGACGCCGCCCCACAGGGCGCGGCTCGCCAGTAGCAGTTGCTCAGTTGAAAGCTCGGGCAGCAGACGCGCCAGGCAAGCCTCAATCAGGCCAAACAGCTGCGCGATTAGCTGGGCATGGTGCTCGCTCAGCCCCTGCTCATCGGTTGCCTTAAGCTCGAAGATCAGCTGAAACGCCCTTGGCTGCGCGAAGGCAAATTGCTGATAGGCCGCGGCCATCGCCTCAAGCTGACTCGACTCAGACGCTTGGCTTTGAATCGGGTCAGCTTGAGCGCTAGCGGCCAGGCGCCGATACAGCTCGTCCAGGGTTAGTTCGGCAACCGCCAGCAATAAGCCCTGATAGCTACCGAAGAGATTCACCAGGGTGCTGGGCACATAACCTATGGCCGCCGCCACCTTACGAAGGCTAAGACTATCGAGCGGCTCGACCTCCAGGTGGCGAAGCACCGCGGTGGTCGCCATCGCCCGGATCTCATCATGAGTATGTTCTTTGCGTCTTGCCATCTCGGCTCCATCGCGCTGTTAATTTGTGCTCAAGTTACCAGCAAGCAAAATAAAAAACAATGTTCACAATAAGATTATTTTTCACCGGGTAGGTAATAAGTAGGATTTTATCGATGGAGTATCATGAGGATCCTGTCTTCGCCCGGGCCGAAATAATCGGCTTCCAGCCCCTGCTCGACAAAGCCCAGCTTGGCATAGAGGTGTCTGGCGGGATTCTCCGGCGCTACCGTGAGTTTTACCTGGGTCACGCTATCTGGCAGCGCACTTAGGGCATCGGTGATCAGGCGACTGCCTATGCCCCGACCCTGAGCGGCATCGTCGACGGCCACAGAGAGGATCCAGGCGCAGTCGGCCTGTTCACTCCTTGCCAGCAAGATGTAGCCGAGTAGGCGATCAGTGTCGTCGCAGGCGACAAGCAGCCCGCTCGGCCAGCAATCGAAGCTCTGACGAAAGAAAAAATCCGGGTAGGCATGGTCGCCAAAGAGCCCCTGCTCGAGGCGATAGATCCCTGGCAGCTGAGTCTTACAAGCCGCCTCGACACTGATAATGCTTGGGTTATTCACCGGTTAACAGCTCATCCCATGGCAGGTGAGTCGAGCCCACAACGATAAAATTGGGGTTCTCCAGTGATTCGCGCTCGTTGTAGCTCAGCGGCTGCAGCTCGAGGTCCATCACCTGACCACCGGCCTCTTCGATGATGATCTGCGCCGCACCTGTGTCCCACTCGCCGGTTGGGCCGATGCGCACATAACAGTCGGCGCGGCCCTCTGCCACCAGGCAGCTCTTTAGAGCCGCACCGCCAAGCACCACGAGTTCACAATGCTTAGGATGATTGAAGAGCTTCAACACAGATTGAGGATCCTGACGGCGGCTCACCGCCAGACGCAGGCAGGGCTCATCGTCTTTGGTCAGCTGCTTGCTGGCGATACGCACCTCGCCCTTGCTGCTGCGCTTGTAGGCACCCAGACCTGCCACGGCATAGTAGACCACACCCGTCATGGGCACATAGACGATCCCCATGATGGGGCGGTTGTGCTCGACCAGGGCGATGATCACCGAGAAGTCGCCGCTACCGGCGATAAACTCACCGGTACCATCGAGAGGGTCAACCAACCAGTAACGCTGCCAGTCGGCGCGCAGGGAGAAGGGAATGTCGGCCGCTTCTTCTGAGAGGACGGGGATCTCAGGGGTAAGGCTGCTTAGCTGGGAAGAGATGATCTTATGGGCCGCGATATCGGCTGAGGTTACCGGGGTATTGTCGGATTTCACCTCTTTGTCAAAACTGCCCTCGAGGTAGATACCTTTGATGGCCTCACCCGCCTCGATGGCAATCGAAATCGCCTGCTCAACATACTCTTCTGGCTTCATCACAACTCCAACAGCCTACATCTGGCAATGCCTAATATGAAAATTTGAATTAACTACTTTAGTTTTAGATGTTTCTGTGCCAAAAACAAGGCGCTAACGCTTCGAGATTCGGAAAAATCATCTTCTAATAACAGCTCAGACCACTGGCTCAATGGCCAGCGTACCACCTCTATGGGTTCAGGCTCGTCACCCTGCAATCGACTCTCATACAGATCTTCGGCGACGAAGATCTGCATCTTGCTGGCAAAGTAGCCAGGCGCCAGGCTCAACTCCATCAGATGGGTCAGCTTACGGGCGCCAAAACCTATCTCTTCCTGCAGTTCACGGTTGGCCGCCTCGGCATGAGTCTCGCCGGGATCCACCAGGCCCTTGGGAAAGCCCAGCTCATAGCTGTGGGTGCCCGCCGCATATTCGCGCCCCAGCAGTAACTCCTCGCCATGCACAGGCACAACCATCACGGCGCCGCGGGCGTTGCCCTTCATGCGCTCATACTGACGCTCAACCTGGTTCGAAAATTTTAAATGCACCTGCTCTATCTGAAACAGACGGCTCTGGGCAACAACTTCGGCATGTAGGATCTGCGGCTTTTTGTCCGGCATGAAACTTCCTGATAAAAATGGCGTTTGCTTAACCACTCAATCTTACTATGATGGGCCTAATCCACAACTCAAACCAAGGAATTTTTTTACTCGATTTATGTTTCCCTGGAATAAGATAGATACCGTGCTGCTGGATATGGACGGCACCCTGTTGGATCTGCATTTCGACAACCATTTCTGGCTCAGTCTGGTGCCTCAGGCCTTGTGTGAACAAAGGCAGATCCCTAAGGCCGACGCCCAACAACTAGTGGAGACAGCCTACGCCAAGGTCTTCGGCACCCTGGAGTGGTATTGCCTGGAATATTGGCAACAGGAGCTGGGTCTGGACATTCTGGCTTTGCACCACACTCTGGTCGACCGGATCCAGCTGCGTCAGGACAGCATGCCCTTTCTCACCGCACTGGCCAGACACAGCAAGCGGCGCATCTTGGTCACCAATGCCCATCCCCACAGCCTGGCGCTGAAACTCGAGCATACAGATCTGGCTAACGGGCTCGATGAGATGCTCTCGAGTCACGCAACCGGCTATCCCAAGGAACACCCACAATTTTGGCGTCACCTGTTTAGTCAGTTTTCCCTGGATCCCAGCCGTTGCCTGTTTATCGACGACAGCGAGCCCATACTGCAGGCGGCCAAGCAGGCCGGCGTTGGCTACCAGCTGGGGATCAAGAATCCCGACAGCCAGAAGCCTCACAAGCAGTTTGCCGACTTCCCGGCCATCGACGATTACCATCATCTACTGCTCTCACTTGAACAGACGCATCTCGGCTAATCAATCACACTTTAGGCGCTAATCGCTTGATGGGATTGGGAGAAAATCTGGTTAATACTTGCACTGTATAAAATACTGTATATACTGACAGGTACTGTATGGAAAGACAGGATTAATCATGAGACCCTTAACCCCAAGACAAGCCGAGATTTTAGATCTGATAAAACGCAATATAGCCGACACGGGCATGCCGCCTACCCGTGCCGAGATTGCGCGTCGATTAGGCTTTAAGAGCGCCAACGCCGCCGAGGAACACCTCAAGGCCCTGGCCAAGAAAGGCTGCATCGAGATCATGCCCGGCACCTCACGTGGCATCAAGCTGACCCAAGAGGAAGAGCCTGAAGATCTCGGCCTGCCCCTCATAGGTCAGGTGGCCGCCGGTGAGCCTATCCTGGCCCAAGAGCATGTGGAACAACACTATCAGGTTGACCCTAGCATGTTCCGCCCCAGCGCCGACTTTCTGCTGCGCGTCAGGGGTGACAGTATGAAAGATATAGGTATTCTCGAGGGCGACCTACTGGCGGTACATAAGGTCGAACAGGCAAGAAACGGCCAGATAGTCGTGGCCCGCGTGGAAGATGATGTAACGGTTAAACGCTTCGAGAAACGTGGCAGTACCGTCTATCTGCATGCCGAAAATGAAGAGTATTCCCCTATCGTGGTGGACCTCACCACCCAGAGCCTGAGCATCGAAGGCCTGGCCGTCGGCGTTATTCGAAATGGAGACTGGCAATGAACAACCTAATGGGTATGGCGCCACGCCATCCAGGACTGTGGGTCGATCTCGACAGCTCACTAAAGCGCGGCGATGGCAACACTATCTCGACTACGGCAAGTTCGACCCAGGGCAAGCAGGAGCTGCAGGCCCTCACCCCGGAACTGGCTCGACTCAGTCAGCAGGGACAATGGGTGGTGTTAATCAGCCCACCTAATATAGGCTACAAGCAGATGCTGGCCGACGGCGGTGTGCGTATGGATCGCATCCTCTTGGTACACACCAAGGATGAGGTCGAAACCCTGTGGGCGATGGAAAAAGCCCTCACAAGTGGTACATCCAGTGCGGTGATCTGCTGGGCACAAACCCTGGATGCCCGTGACAGTCGTCGCCTACAGATAGTTGCCAAGAATACCCGCGCCCTGGGGGTGGTAATCGAAGATGCGAATGGTCACTTACCTGCCAACCCTTTTCCCCAAGAGGATCTCGGCGGCCAGACCTTGAGTCTGTTCAGTTCGCTGCATTGATATTCCGCGCTTTACCTTTCCATACAGACGCCCCGCCAGGGGCGTTTTTGTGTCTGTTTTGTTTAGAAAAATAAAATAAAAGTGATCTTGATCAATATTTAAACAGCCATTAAGTTAGTAAGAGATATCAACGATTATTTGTTATATCGCACAATTTGGTTGTCGGCTTGAGCGGCGAAAATGAACCTGTAATACCTCGCCCACAGAAGCTGAAATTGGTCTGATATATTCAGCCGTAAGTGCAAGCGTGGTCACCACCAGCAGAACAAGAGATTCACCACCGACGCACTTTGAAGTCATCGTTGCTTTTTTGGGAACTGAAGAGTTTGCATAGAGCCGAGACATACTGTGTGGCTCTTCTTTGTAGTTGCCTTCGCAATTGACAGAGGAGAAGTCTAGTGAAGCAAGTGTTGTGTTGTTTGCTGGCGTTGCTATTTACGCCCACCATACTCGCAGCAGATATGCCCCTGAATATGACATCAGGGGTCACAGAGATCAGCAATAAGGTGTTTAGCCTTCATATGACGATTCTCTATATCTGCTGTGCCATAGGCCTAGTCGTCTTTGGGGTGATGATCTACGCCATCATCAACCATAGGCGCTCCAAGGGTGCCGTCGCGGCAAACTTTCATGAGAGCACTAAGGTAGAGATCGCCTGGACGCTCGTTCCTTTTGTCATCTTGATCCTCATGGCCATCCCGGCCACCAAGACCCTCATCGCCATGGAAGATCCCAGCAATGCCGATCTCACCATCAAGATCACAGGTTCCCAATGGAAATGGCACTACAGCTATTTTGACCAAGACATCAGCTACTACAGCCTGCTGGCGACCCCCAGAGAACAGATAGAAGGTAAGGAGACCAAAGGCGAACACTATTTGCTGGAGGTCGACAAGCCACTGGTGCTGCCGGTCAATCGTAAGATCCGCTTCCTGATGACCTCGGAGGATGTGATCCACTCCTGGTGGGTACCGGCCTTCGCGGTGAAGAAAGACGCTAACCCAGGCTTCATCAACGAGGCCTGGACCCGCATCGACAAGCCAGGCATCTACCGTGGCCAGTGCGCCGAACTTTGCGGTAAGGATCACGGCTTCATGCCAATCGTGGTGCAGGTACTTTCTGAAGCCGATTTCGACAACTGGATTGTCGAGCAGGAGGCACAAGCCAGCGCGGCCGCCGCCGAGGCGCAAGCAGCCTTGTCGAAAACCCTGTCGAAAGAAGAGCTGATGACCCAGGGCGAACAGGTCTATATGGCCCGCTGCGCCGCCTGCCACCAGCCAAATGGTGCCGGCTTACCTGGCGTCTTCCCGTCACTCATAGGCAGCCCAATCATCAAGGGCCCTGTCGCCGATCACCTAGATGTGGTGCTACATGGCCGCTCCGGCACAGCGATGCAGGCCTTCGCCCAGCAGCTGACCGCTACAGAAATAGCCGCCGTGGTCACCTTCGAGCGTAATGCCTGGGGTAACGACACGGGCGATACGGTGCAGGCAGCCGATGTCAACCAGGCAAACTCAGGCGCATCGAGCGGCGCTAATACAGGAGCAGATGCAGCTGCCGAAGCGGTTCAATCTATGCCTACCCCAACGGCCGAATCCAGTGCGGCAGCAAGCTCAGCCGCCGAGGAATCTCAACCACCTGTGTTAGACGATCTGACCATGGATGAACTGATGGCCAAGGGAGAGCAGGTTTGCATCGGTCACTGCGCCGCTTGTCATCAGGCCACAGGCATGGGATTACCCGGCGCCTTCCCGGCTCTCAAAGGCAGCGCCATCGCCACAGGGCCAGTTGAGAATCACCTAGACATAGTGCTTCACGGTAAGCCTGGCACCGCCATGCAGGCCTTCTCCAGTCAGTTAACGCCACAGGAGCTCGCCTCGGTGATCACCTATGAGCGCAACGCCTGGGGTAACAACACAGGCGACATGGTTCAGGCAACAGACGTCAATCAACAGGGTCAATAGGGAGGCATTATGAATGCAATAACGCGTGAAGCAGATATGGATGCCACTCATATTGGCGAACATTCGACCCACCACGAGGAGCACCCGACGGGCATAAAGCGTTGGCTGTTTACCACCAACCATAAAGACATAGGCACCCTGTATCTCTGGTTCAGTTTCATCATGTTCTTAACCGGCGGCGCCATGGCCATGGTGATCCGCGCCGAGCTGTTCCAGCCGGGTCTGCAACTGGTGGAGCCCAACTTCTTCAACCAAATGACCACGGTTCACGGCCTCATCATGGTGTTTGGCGCCGTGATGCCGGCTTTTACTGGCCTCGCCAACTGGCTAATCCCTATGATGATAGGCGCGCCGGATATGGCCCTGCCGCGGATGAACAACTGGAGTTTCTGGATCTTGCCCTTCGCCTTTGCGATCCTGCTCAGCTCGCTGTTTATGGAGGGCGGCGGGCCTAATTTTGGCTGGACCTTCTACGCCCCGCTGTCGACGGCCTATAGCCCGGATAGCACGGCGCTGTTTGTCTTCTCGGTACACATCATGGGTATCAGCTCCATCATGGGCGCCATCAACGTGATCGTGACCATAGTCAACATGCGCGCTCCCGGCATGAGCTGGATGAAGTTGCCACTGTTCGTCTGGACCTGGCTGATCACCGCCTTCTTGTTGATCGCCGTGATGCCGGTACTCGCCGGTACAGTGACCATGGTACTAACCGACAAGTTCTTCGGCACCAGCTTCTTCGATGCCGCCGGCGGTGGTGACCCTGTGATGTTCCAGCATATCTTCTGGTTCTTCGGCCATCCCGAGGTCTACATCATGATCTTGCCATCCTTCGGCATCATCTCCGCCATAGTACCGGCCTTCAGCCGCAAGAAGCTGTTTGGATACTCCTCCATGGTGTACGCCACCGCCAGCATTGCGATCCTGTCGTTCCTGGTCTGGGCGCACCACATGTTTACCACAGGTATGCCTGTGTTCGCCGAGCTCTTCTTCATGTACTGCACCATGTTGATCGCCGTGCCGACCGGAGTGAAGGTATTTAACTGGGTGGCCACCCTCTGGCGCGGCTCGCTCACCTTCGAGACGCCCATGCTGTTTGCGCTAGCCTTTATCATACTCTTCACCATAGGTGGCTTCTCTGGGCTGATGCTGGCCATCACACCGGTGGATTTCCAGTACCACGACACCTACTTCGTCGTGGCTCACTTCCACTACGTGCTGGTCTCGGGGGCTATCTTCTCCATCATGGCGGCGGCCTACTATTGGCTACCTAAGTGGACCGGGCATATGTACAGCGAGAAGCTCGGCAAGCTGCATTTCTGGTGCTCGGTGATCTCGGTGAACGTGCTTTTCTTCCCCATGCATTTTCTGGGGCTGGCGGGCATGCCGCGACGTATTCCGGACTACTCGATTCAGTTTGCCGACGTCAACCAGATAGTCTCTATCGGCGGCTTCGCCTTCGGCCTGTCTCAGCTGATCTTCCTGGTGGTGGTGATCAAGTGCATACGCGGCGGCGAGCCGGCACCCAGCAAGCCTTGGGATGGCGCCGAGGGACTGGAGTGGACATTGCCGAGTCCGGCCCCCTACCACTCATTCTCGACACCACCCGAGGTGAAATAGCATGACGGACACTAAGGCGTACTCCAACCGTAAGCTGATCGGCCTGCTGCTGTTAGGTTGCGTGGGCATGTTCGGCTTCGGATTCGCCTTGGTGCCTCTATACGATGTGCTATGTGAAAAATTAGGCATCAATGGTAAGACGCAGTCGACCGCCGCCGAATATAAGGCGGTGACCATAGACACCAGCCGCACCGTAACGGTCGAATTTATGGCACAGACCCAGAAAGATATGCCCTGGGTCTTCGCCCCTGAGATGAAACGCATTCAGGTGCATCCGGGTGAGGTGATTCGTACTCAGTTTCACGCCAAAAATCTCTCGGCGCAGCAGATTGTCGGGCAGGCTATCCCCTCTGTCTCTCCGGGACAGGGCGCGGCCTATTTCCACAAGACAGAGTGCTTCTGCTTTAACCAGCAAAAACTCGATGCCAATGCCGATGCGCAATTACCTTTGATCTTCTATGTCGATACCGAGCTGCCCGAGCAGATCTCGACACTGACTCTCTCTTATACGCTATACAACATCACCGACAAGGGGTACGTAGATGATGTTGAGCAAGGAGCTGCGAAATGACAAGCAAACATGAACACTACTATGTCCCCGCCCAGAGTGCCTGGCCCATCATAGGTGCCTTCGGCCTCTTCCTCATCGCCTATGGCGCCGGCAGTTATGTACAGCAGTTACAGACGGAGCAGACTAGCGGCGGTTATATCCTTACGGCGGGGATCGCCGTCATCCTCTACATGGTCTTTGGCTGGTTCAGGACAGTGATCGGCGAGTCCATGTCTGGCCTCTACTCTAAACAGATGGATCGCTCCTTCCGCCAAGGAATGAGCTGGTTTATCTTTTCCGAGGTGATGTTCTTTGCCGCCTTCTTCGGTGCCCTGCTCTATGCCCGCACCATAGCTGTGCCCTGGCTCGGTGGCGCCTCGAACAATGCCATGACCCACGAAGTGCTCTGGCCCAATTTCCAGGCGGTCTGGCCCCTGGTCACCACACCCGATGGCACCAAGACAGAGGCCATGGGCTGGACGGGTCTGCCCCTGTACAACACCATCATACTGCTGACCTCATCGGTAACTCTGCATTTCGCCCATGTGAGCCTGGAGAAGAGCAAACGCACCGCGCTCACCCTCTGGTTAGGCATCACCATACTCTTAGGTCTTGCCTTCCTCTTCCTCCAAGCAAAAGAGTATGCCCACGCCTATCAGGAGATGGGGCTGACTCTCTCCTCTGGCGTTTATGGTAATACCTTCTTCCTGCTCACAGGATTTCACGGCATGCACGTGACCCTGGGGACTATCTTTCTGTTCGTGCTCTTCTTGCGGGTACTGAGGGGGCATTTCACGCCGGATAAGCATTTCGCCTTCCAGGCGGGCAGTTGGTATTGGCACTTTGTGGATGTGGTCTGGCTCTGCCTGTTCGTATTCGTCTATGTGCTTTAGCGACGAATCGAGAGACTAATAGGGTCTGGGATTGGGGGTGATGACCCCCAGTCCCAGAGCAACCAACAACAGGATCACCACCAGCACAGAGAAGAGCACACGTCGCCCCAGATACTGACTCATGGGCGCCTTGCCTTCTCCCTTCACCAAGACAAATAAGGCCCGGCCAAGATTAAAGATAATGAAGACCAATAGCAGTACTAAGACGATCTTAAATAGCAGTATTTCGCTCATGAAGGCTCCCACGGTTCGCGGTGGCACGATTTTTCTCGTTTTAGTTACTTTGCTGGTATTCACCATTCTGGTCAAGCTGGGACTGTGGCAGTTAGACAGGGCCGCCGAGAAGCAGGCGCTGCAACAGGCGCTCACCCTCAAGCAGACCGCCGCGCCGCTGGATTATCAGAGTCTGCTCGTCTTAGCCGAGCGCGGCTCCCTCACTGGCTATCGTCTGGAGGTCAAGGCGACACCTGTGGATGCTCCCATCATACTGCTAGATAACCAGGTGTATGAGGGCCGCGTTGGTTATCTGGCCTACCAGGTGATGCGTGTCGAGACCGAGATCGAGGCCGATGCTCCCTTGCTGCTGGTCGAGCTTGGCTTTATCGACAGCGGCCTGGACAGACAGAAACTGCCCCAACTAACCAAGCTAAGGCGAGAGGAAACACTGAGCGGCCGCGTCTATCAGCGGGCCAGCAACCCCTTGAGCCAACATCTACTGGCCGAAATGGGCTCCCCCATGAGGATCCAGAACCTTAACCTACCTGAGTTATCGCAAACACTTAAGCTGCCGCTCGCCCCCGCCATACTCCAGCCCGAGACGATTCCGGGCAGCGCGCTACCCCATCCCTGGCAGCCGATCCCCATGAGTGCCCAGAAACACCAGGGATATGCCCTGCAGTGGTTTTCCATGGCGGCAGTCTTCCTGATGCTTATGACTTACCTTCTGATATTTAAGAGGAAAAATAAAGAATCCAGTAAAAACAAATGAGTGTCGTAACTTGTTGCGCAAAACCAGCTGACCCTGTAGGTTAAACAATAGGCACCCCAAATTAACGGGGCGCTCACCCAGGTAAATGGTCACTTCCTAGCCGTCTCGGGGAGTTGATATTTTTCGGTGTCTGGCACGCGCTAACCCATAAAATAATCAACAGAGGATTAAGATGAGATCCCCAAAGAGCCGAGGCGCAAAACCCCTACTGATCTTGCTACTGGTATTTGTCTTACCCGTTGCGGTGGCAAAGCTGGTGCTGAGTCTGAATCTCTACCATGGTGGCGTCACCAACAAGGGCGAACTCCTGCCGCCCGATACCAACTACGCCCGACTGGCGATGGCCAACCCCATGCCCAAGCACTGGCAGATGATCTACCTGCTCCCGAGCCAATGCGATCAGGCCTGCATGAACCGACTCTATATACTGCATCAGAGCCAGATCGCCCTGGGACGGGACCAACACAGGGTCAACCCCATCATACTGCTACAGGCAGACAGCGATCTTGCGGCGCTGCAGGAGAGTGAGTTCAGCTTCACCACAGCCCAGGCCACCGAGGCACTTAGCCAGATGTTAACCCGGGAAGAGATCATCATAGTGGATCCGCTGGGCTCCCTGGTGATGCGCTATGCCCAGGTTGAAGATGAGCAGGCCCAGCTGATGCTGGGCAAGGCGATGATCGCCGACTTAAGAAAGATGCTTAAACTGTCGAGGGTCGGCTAATGCAGATGACTTCCCTACTCAAACTCACCCTGGTCTTTACCCTATGCGTTATCCTGATGGGTGCATACACCCGACTGTCGGACGCCGGCCTTGGCTGCCCCGACTGGCCCGGCTGCTATGGCATGATCAAGGTGCCCACCCAGAGCCATGAGCTGGCCAAGGCACAGGACAGCTTTCCCGAACACACGGTAGAACCCGAGAAGGCCTGGCTGGAGATGATCCACAGATACATTGCCGGCACACTGGGCCTGCTGGTCGCCTTCATCCTCTTTATCAGCTTCAGGCGGCCCGATGCTCCCAAGAAGCTGCCGAGCTTTATCGCCCTGCTAATCCTGTTCCAGGCGGCGCTGGGGATGTGGACCGTCACCATGAAACTTATGCCCGTGGTGGTGATGTCCCACCTGATAGGCGGCTTTACCCTGATCTCCTTGTTGTGGCTCCTCTACCTCAGGACCAAGCCGCTACGCCTACCCGGCGGCGAGCCAAGGCTGCGAAAACTGGCACCCTACGCCCTCTTCTGCCTTTGCCTACTCGTGCTGCAGATCATCCTAGGCGGCTGGACCTCCTCTAACTATGCGGCGCTGGCCTGCACCACACTGCCCATCTGCGAAGGAGACTGGGTAAGCAACCTAGACCCGCTGCACGCCTTCTATCCCCTGCACAAGACGGAAGGTAGCTACGAGTTCGGCATACTGGATTACTCCTCCCGCATGACAATTCATGTGGCGCACAGGTTCGGCGCCATCATCACGGCGACCGCCCTGCTCTGGCTGGTGTATCGCATGATCAAATTCTCACACTCTCAGCTGCTGAGACGCAGCGCCTGGGTCCTCCTGGGGTTATTGTGCCTACAGATAGCCCTAGGGATCAGCAACGTAGTACTGCACCTTCCCCTAGGGATCGCCGTGTCCCATAACGCGGGCGCCGCACTCCTGTTACTCACCTTGGTCTTCATCAACTACGCCCTGTGGCGTAAGGCATAAGGAGGCATCGCCATGGCCAAACCTATGACAATCACTAAGCCTGTCGCCACCCCGCTACCCTGGCGCGCCTACCTCGAGATGACTAAGCCTAGGGTGGTTGCCCTGATGCTGCTGACCGTGTTGGTCGGCATGTGTCTGGCGGTACCAGGCTCGGTACCGGTTCAGCCACTGATCGCCGGCCTGGTGGGCATAGGCATGATGGCGGGGGCCGCTGCGGCCTATAACCATCTGATCGACCGCCGCATCGACGGCCTGATGGCCCGCACCTATAACCGTCCGCTCCCCAAAGGCCGGGTCTCTATCACCAAGGCGCTCACCTTTGCCACCGCCATGGCGATTCTCGGCTTTGCGCTGCTCTACTGGGCCGTCAACCCGCTCACCGCCTGGCTCACCTTCGCCAGCCTCATCGGCTACGCGGTGATCTATACCGCCTATCTCAAGCGCGCGACACCGCAGAATATCGTCGTCGGCGGTCTGGCCGGCGCCATGCCCCCCCTGCTGGGTTGGACGGCGATCACCGGCGAGTTTCACGGCAATGCCTTGCTGCTGGTGATCATCATCTTCGCCTGGACCCCGCCCCACTTCTGGGCGCTGGCGATCCACAGGCGCGCCGAATATGCCAAGGTCGATGTGCCCATGCTACCCGTCACCCACGGCGTCGAGTTTACTAAGACCTGCATCATGCTCTATACGGTATTACTGGCACTAGCCTGCCTCTACCCAGTGCTGGTCGGCATGTGCGGCCCCCTCTATCTGATGGGGTCGACCCTGTTGAGTTGTGGCTTCATCTATAAGGCCTGGCAGCTCAAGTATCGAGACAAGCCGGGCCTGGCAATGCAGGTGTTTCGCTTCTCCATCTACCATCTGATGCTGCTCTTCTTGCTGCTACTGGTCGACCACTATCTCTGGAGCTAACGCAATGAAACCGCTATGGATAGTCCTAACTTTACTCATCTTCAGCGGCCTGGGGGCGATCGCGGCGGTTAACTTCACGGGTCAAGCGACGCCGCCTGAGCTGCTCACCAGCTATCGTTATCCCCAGCAGCGACCTCTGTCCCCCTTCGAGCTGACAGATCAGAACGGCAAGGCCTTCACCAACGCCAGGCTAAAAGACAAGTGGAGCCTGTTCTTCGTCGGTTACACCTCCTGCCCGGATGTCTGCCCCACCACACTGGGCAAGCTGGCGGCGGCCTATCAACAGCTGGAAGGCGTAGTAGATCTACAGGTGGTGTTTCTGTCGGTCGATCCGGCCCGGGATACCCAGGCCAAACTCAAGGATTACATCAACTTCTTCAATCCTAACTTCGTTGCGGTCACGGCCCCCCATAGCCAGTTACTGCCGCTGACCCGTGAGCTGGGCTTCGTCTATACCATGGTAGGCGAAGGCGAAAACTATCAGGTGGATCACAGCGCCTCCATGATGCTCATCTCTCCCGACGGCACCCGGGTGGCCACGGTTAAGCCCACCAGCCTGGATCCGCGACAGCTGCCGCAGATCCGCAACAAGAACCTCATTCACGATGTGATCGCCCTGGCGACTCACTATGGTGAATAGCAAGAATCACTGGTCAAATTTGCTTTCATCACACATCACTGGCTCCTCACTCGGGAGCCTATTTAGTTAAAAAACTGTTATTTTTCAGGCAAGCCTCTTATTTACCGTCTATCTTTTGATCCTAGTGGAGTCTTATTGACAGGGATTGTAGAGGAGCCCCCCGATGACCCAGAGTCCGATTCGCTTAGCGTCCGAGCTGACGATTCGTAACATCCAGCAGGTCCATCACGATATTGCCGAACAACTCACAGCGTCCGACGCCTTGTGTATCGACGCCAGCCAGTTGACCCGGGTCGATACCTCAGGTGCGCAGCTGCTCTACTTTTTGCATCACTATTGCCAGACGCACCACCATGCCATCGAGTGGACACCGCCCGCAGAGGAGGTCGAACATACCTTGGCCGAGTTGGGGCTCGACGCGACACAGATCTTTGCGCTTGCTCAGGAGAGAATTCAGGAATGAAGAAGATACTCGCAGTAGATGATTCAGCCTCCATGCGTCAGATGGTGGGCTTTACCCTCAAAACGGCGGGATTCGATGTGACCGAAGCCTGCAACGGTGACGAAGCGTTGACCCAGGCGAAGAGCCAAAACTATGACCTGGTGATCTCAGACGTCAATATGCCAGTGATGGACGGCATCACACTAATCCGTAATCTACGCAGCCTGCCCAACTACAAGTTCACCCCTCTGCTGATGCTCACCACAGAATCGGGCAGCGACAAGAAGCAGGAGGGACGCTCGGCCGGTGCCACCGGCTGGATAGTCAAACCCTTTAACCCCGACCAGCTGCTTGCCACGGTCAACAAGGTGTTACGTTAATCAGAGTCTGGATGGTGGGATATGGAAATCGATCTGAGTCAATTCAGCCAAGTCTTCTTTGAAGAAAGCCTAGAGGGCTTGGAAAGCATGGAGTCCGAGCTGCTTAAGCTCGATATCGCCGCGCCGGATCCCGAGGCGATCAACACCATCTTTCGCGCCGCCCACTCCATCAAAGGGGGAAGCGGCACCTTCGGTTTTAACCAGGTCGCCAACTACACCCACCTGCTAGAGACGCTGCTGGACGAGATCCGCGACGGCCGCCGCGAGATGACCAGCCATCATCAGGACATACTCCTGCTGTCGGTCGACCTGCTGCGCAACATGCTCGACGCCGTGATGCATCAGCAAACCTTCGACGATCCCATGCTCGCCGATCTGGAGCAGAAGTTCGCCGCCGAGCTATCCCAGGCCGAGTCACAAGAAGATGCGGCTTCGCGCGAACCCGAGACACCAGAACTGACGACCTGGCAGATCAGCTTCAAGGCGGGCACGGACATCCTCAGGTACGGTAACGACCCCCTGCTGATGTTCAACGAGCTGGGTCAGTGTGGCGAACTCAGTGTCGAGCTGCTGCCTCAAGAGGTCCCCGACTTCACTCAGTATGACCCCGAGGCCTGCTACCTCGCCTGGTCGCTCACCCTCACCACAGACCAACCCCTTTCGCGTATCAAGGAAGCCTTCGAATGGGTCGAGGATGAATGCGACATTGACTATCAGGCTCAGCCCAAGACGAGCGAGGCCAACGAGATAGCGACAGAGAAAGAGATAGAGGCGACGGAAGAGGACAACATTCAGGTCAGTACTCAAACAACTCCCCCGGCTAGTGCCCAAGCCGAAAAACCCGCAAGCCAGACCAGGCCCAGCGTGGTCAGCAACAAAACCCAGGACGCCGGCTCCATCCGCGTCAGCATAGAGAAGATAGATCTGCTGATCAACATGGTGGGTGAGCTGGTGATCACTCAGGCCATGCTGGGCCAGATCGGTCAGCAGGAAGAGATGACGCCCGAGTCCTTCATCACCATGAAACAGGGGCTGGAGCAGCTGGCCAGCCACACACGGGATCTGCAGGAGAGTGTCATGCAGATCCGCATGCTGCCCATCAGCTTCGCCTTCAACCGCTTCCCCCGTCTGGTACGGGACATAGGCCAGCAACTGGGCAAACAGGTAGAGCTGGTCCTCAAGGGTGAGGATACCGAGCTGGATAAGACTGTGATGGAGAAGATAGTCGATCCTATGGTGCACCTGGTGAGAAACTCCCTCGACCACGGCCTGGAGACCCCAGAGGTGCGCCGTCAGAAGGGCAAACCCGAAACCGGCACCCTCACCCTCAATGCCTTCCATCAGGGCGGTAACATCATCATAGAGATCATCGATGACGGCGCCGGGCTCAACACCCAGAAGATTCTCGATAAGGCACGCGCCAAGGGACTGGTCGGCAGCGACGAGGAGCTGAGTGAAGAAGCCATTCACCAGCTGATCTTCAAACCCGGCTTCTCTACCGCTGAGACGGTCTCGGACCTCTCCGGCCGCGGCGTCGGCATGGATGTAGTGCTAAGAAATATCCACGAACTCAACGGCACCATAGAGCTGAAATCCACCCAGGACAAGGGCAGTCGCTTTACCATACGCCTGCCACTCACCCTGGCGATACTCGATGGTCAGTTGGTACGCATTGGCACGCACACCTATGTGGTGCCCCTGGTGGCGATTCACGAGTCGCTCGAGGTGCCCGCCGCCCATATCAATCGCCTGAGTGAAGAACATGAGGTGATCCGTCTGCGGGATGAATACCTGCCTGTGCTCAAGGTCTATGAGGCATTCCATCACGAAGCAGATGCCAAACAGATTAAAGATGGCCTGGTGATGGTGGTCGATGCCAACAACGACAAGGTGGGGCTCCTGGTCGACGAGCTACTGTCCCAGCAGCAGGTGGTGATCAAGAGTCTGGAAGATAACTACAGCAAGGTGGCCGGTATCTCGGGAGCCACCATACTCGGCGACGGCACCGTCGCCTTGATCATAGACATTGCCGGGTTAGTCAGCCTCGCGGGCATCAACAACACCCAAGAGCACGCCGCCTAGAAAACCAAATGAGAAGGGAGATTCATCCATGACACAGGCAGACGAAGCAGGCATCACACTCACCGCCAAAGACGATGCCAGCGATCAGTATCTTACTTTCATCATGGCCGATGAGGAGTATGGCGTCGACATACTCTCGGTGCAGGAGATCCGCGGCTGGGAGCCAACGACAGTCATTCCCAACTCCCCCAGCCATGTCAAAGGGGTCATCAATCTGCGTGGCACCATAGTCCCCATCATAGATCTGCGGCAACGATTCGGTATCGCCAGCCTGGACTACGGCCCCACGACAGTGGTGATCGTCATCAAGGTCTGTGTCGGCGACGAACACAAGGTGATCGGCATAGTGGTCGATGCCGTCTCTGATGTCTTCAGTGTCCATCACAGGGATCTGCGCGACGCCCCCGACTTCGGCGAGGAGACAGATCTCACCTTCATCAAGGGACTCGCCAATCTGGCGGACAAGATGGTGATTCTGCTGGACATAGACACCCTACTTAGCAGTGAGGTGCTGCCCGAGGCCACCCAACTGTCAAACATCATCAATAATATCGACGCTGCTTCAACACAGGCTGTCAGCGCCTAACCCGGCAAGAGAGGAACAGAGAATGGATGCAATGAACAGCAAGACTGGCAACGCAAACAATCTGCCGATCATTGGACTGCTGATCGCTGGCGTCGCAGCCCTATTGGCCTTTACCCAGCAGCCCTCGCTCTGGGTCGGCATAGCTCAGGTGGTTGCCATCGCCGTCATCGCCCTGGGTATTCAACAACAGGGGCAGATGCAACACAGGCTGCGGCAAGCCTTCGAGGAGATCCGCCAGGCACTCGAAGGCAAGAATCCGCCGAGCTTTTCCGCCTTCGACTATCCCCATTGGCCTGAGATCAGCCAGAGCCTGACCCAGCAATGGCATGCCAACCAGGGCAATCAGGCACAGCTCAGGGCCCTGGAGATGTGCCAGGCCAATGTGATGCTGGCCGACCCCCAAGGCAATATTAACTTCCTCAACCAGTCGCTGCGCCAGACCCTGGAAAAGGCCGAGTCTGACATACAGCAGGCGATCGCCAGCTTCAGCGTCGACACGCTTATCGGCACCAACATGGATGCCTTCCATCAGCAACCCAGCCATCAACAAAACATCATTGCCAAGCTACAGCGCCCACACTCGGCGCAGATTAAGGTAGGTAGCCGCATCTTTTCCTTGATCGCCTCTCCGGTGTTTGACGACGAACATCAGCGCATTGCGACTGTGGTCGAATGGCAGGATAAGACCGAAGCCCTGGCCAAGGCGGACGCAGAGAACAAGCTGGCCCAGGAGAACAGCCGCATCAAGCAGGCGCTGGATGTCTGCCGCGCCAACGTCATGGTGGCGGATGCCGACTATAACATCATCTACCTCAACGACTCTGTCACCCAGATGCTTAAGGACAATGAGCAGACGCTGCAACAGACGCTGACTAAATTCAATACCAATAGCCTGCTCGGCAGCAATATCGATATCTTCCACCAGAACCCGGCCCATCAACGTAAGATGCTCGACAGGCTCACCGGCAGCTACGACACCAGCATTCAAGTCGCGGGGCTCGACTTCACCCTGATCGCCACTCCGGTATTTGAGAATGGCGTACGCACCGGTACTGTGGTCGAGTGGCAGGATGTCACCGAGAAGCTGGCCAAGGAGGCGAAGGAACGTCAACTGGCCGCCGAGAATGCCCGCATCAAGCAGGCGCTGGACAATGTCTCCTCCAATACCATGGTGGCCGACGCCGATCTGAACATCATCTACATGAACAAGGCCGTCAGCCAGATGTTCAAGCAGGCACAAAATGATATTGCCAAGGATCTGCCTAACTTCGACGCCAGCAACCTCATGGGCGTCAACATAGACAATTTCCACAAGAATCCCAGCCATCAACGCAACCTGCTCAAGACGCTGACCACCACCTACACCAGCCAGCTCAAGGTTGGCGGACGCACCTTCCAGGTGGTCGCCAACCCTATCCGCGATCCTAACGGTGAAAGCATAGGCACGGTTGTGGAGTGGGCCGACAGAACCGCCGAGGTAGCGATAGAACATGAGATAGACTCCATCATAGGCGCCGCCAGCAAGGGGGACCTCTCCCTGAGGGTCGGCACCCAGGATAAAGAGGGCTTCTTCCTCAACCTCTCCAACGGCCTCAACCGTCTGGTCGGCATCGCCGACCAGGTGATAGGCGATGTGGTGAACATGTTCGACGGCCTGGCCAAGGGGGATCTCAATCGTCAGATCCAGGGCGAGTATCAAGGCCAGTTCGGTAAGCTACAGGCCGATGCCAATGCCACCGCAGCCAAGCTGACCGAGGTGCTCGATGGCATCAACCAGTCCGCCAATACCGTGACCTCTGGTGCCGAAGAGATCGCCCAAGGTAACGCCGACCTGAGTCAGCGCACCGAGGAGCAGGCCGCCTCCCTCGAAGAGACAGCTTCGAGCATGGAAGAGATGACGGCAACCGTCACCCAGAGCGCACAAAACGCCACGGTCGCCAATCAGCTGGCCCAGGAGGCCAACACTAAGGCCGCCCACGGTGGCAAGGTGGTGGAGCAGGCCGTGACTGCCATGGAGGCAATCAACGAATCGAGCAAGCGTATCGCCGACATCATAGGGGTGATCGATGAGATTGCCTTCCAGACCAATCTGCTTGCCCTCAATGCCGCCGTCGAGGCGGCCCGAGCGGGCGAACAGGGACGCGGCTTTGCCGTGGTGGCAGGCGAGGTGCGTAACCTGGCGCAGCGCAGCGCCGGCGCCGCCAAGGAGATCAAGGAGCTGATCCGTGACAGCGTGACCAAGGTGACCGACGGTACCCAGCTGGTGAACCAGTCGGGTGAGACGCTGGAAGATATAGTACAGGCGGTGACTAAGGTCGCCGATATGATCAGCCAGATCAGCATCGCCTCGGATCAACAGTCGGCGGGCATTCAGGAGGTTAACAAGGCGATCTCTCAGATGGATGAGATGACCCAGCAAAATGCCGCCCTGGTCGAACAGGTATCGGCCGCTGGCGATGCCATGGCCGAACAGGCACGCAACATGAAGGCGCAGCTCGGTTTCTTCCAGTCCCAGACGCCGGTGCATTCGGGCATGACCTCGGCGCCGCTCTCCCTGGTGGCCGGCGATAGCCATGGCCCCCTGAATATCAGCAACGAGGAGTGGAACGAGTTTTAGGAACTGGAGGCGCCAGAGGAAGGCGCCCCATAGAGTCGATTCGATAGCCAGCAGCCGATTTTAGGCTAGGGGATGCAATTGGAACAGAGCAATGAAAAGGAATTTCCGATGGCGCAGCAAGACTTCGAATTTATTCGACAGCTTGCCTATCGCGAGTCGGGCATAGTGTTGCCAGACAGAAAGCAGCACATGGTCTACTCGCGCCTCAGCAGACGCCTGCGCGCACTCAAGTTGAACAATTTCCATCAGTATTGCCAGAGGCTAGAGGACGACGGCGGCGAGTTGATCAACTTCATCAATGCCCTGACCACTAACCTCACCTCCTTCTTTCGCGAGGCCCACCACTTCGACTACCTGGAGCGGCACCTGGTGCCTCAGTGGCAACAGAGACGCAATCGCCGCCTGCGCGTCTGGTCGTCGGCCTGCTCCACCGGCGAAGAGGCTTACAGCATCGCCATGACCCTGGCGAAACACTTTCCGTCCGCCAGCTGGGATCTCAAGATCCTCGCCACAGATCTCGACACTAACGTGCTGAACAAGGCTAGGGCCGGTATCTACAGCCAGGAGGCGATGGCCAACCTGCCCAGGGCGCTGCTGAACCAATATGTGGAACCCGGGCCCCATCCCGGCGAGGTCATGCTGTGCGACTCACTCAAGCGACTCATCCACTTCAAACAACTAAATCTGTTGGGCGAATGGCCCATGCATGGCCCCTTCGATCTCATCTTCTGTCGCAACGTGCTCATCTACTTCGATGCCCAGACCAAGGTGAAGATCATCCGCCAGTTTCGGCGACTGCTCGCCGACGATGGTCACCTGTTTATCGGTCATTCGGAGACGTTGCATAATATCTCGAGCGATTTCAAATTGATCGGCCAAACCATCTATCAACCTCAACACGCTGCTCTAGTGCGGCAACGACTCGGTGTCGGCGTATGAGCCAGATAACGCAAAAGGATGGCGCCATATGATAAAAGTATTGATCATAGATGACTCACCTCTGGTCAGGCAGCTGCTTACCCATATGCTCTCACAGGCGCCGGATATCAAGGTGGTCGCCACCGCCGAAGACCCCTATGAGGCCAGAAGCCTGATCAAGCAGTTCAATCCAGATGTGCTGACTCTGGATATCGAGATGCCCAAGATGGACGGCATCGCCTTTCTGCGCAACCTGATGAAGCTCAGGCCCATGCCGGTCGTCATGGTCTCTACCCTGACCCACAAAGGCGCCGAGATCACCCTTGAGGCGTTGGCCCTAGGCGCGGTGGACTTTATCTCTAAGCCCAAGTCGGATCTCACCAATACATTGCTGGATTATACCGATGAGCTGATCGACAAGGTGCGCACCGCCGCCGTCAGCCATGTTAAGCCGCTCACCCGGCCGGTTGTTCAGATCGCCACCAGCAACAAGTTTGCCCTTACCGGGGACAAGTTGATCGCCATCGGCGCCTCGACCGGTGGGACCGAGGCGATCCAGCGGGTGATCACCCCACTGCCAGCAAATACGCCGCCCATAGTGATCACCCAACATATTCCTGCCGCCTTTAGCCTCTCCTTCGCCAAACGATTGGACAGCCATTCGGCGATGAAGGTGATCGAGGCCAAGGGCGGCGAGCTCATAGCGTCAGGCACCGCCTATCTGGCCCCTGGGGATGCTCATCTCACGGTGGAGAAACACGGCGGCAGGCTCTATACCAAGCTACTGGACTCAGATCCGGTCAATCGACATAAGCCCGCAGTGGATGTGCTATTCAACAGTATCGCCGACTGCTATGGGGCCAACACCATAGGTATACTGCTAACGGGAATGGGAAAAGATGGAGCCCTGGGGCTGGAACGCCTCAAGGCTGCCGGCAGTCACACCATAATACAGGATGAGGCCAGCTCAGTGGTATGGGGCATGCCAGGCGCCGCCGCCGAGCTCAATGCTCACAAGGAGATACTGCATCTGGACAAGATCCCCGCCCGGCTGATGCAGCTACTCAACACCAGCAAGACGGCGGAGATCTCCTAGCTCTTGTGACACATCGATCTAATCTACTCCTTCACCCAGGTGCCGTCATTTTTCGGCCTGACCCAGGCCTGGGAGAACCAATAATAGCGTCCGCTTGCCTTGCTTGGGGCTGTGCAGTTGTAGCGCGAACGCCCCGGTGGCAGGTCTGTCACCGCCCGTATGCTAAAGGTATCTTCACTCTCCCAGCTCGGCTTCATGGCGCCTTGGCCCTGGACGAAGCACATCACTTGGCTGGCGACGATATCTGTCATATCTAAGGTCACCTGCATCTCGGGTCGCCACCGCCCCTGGGGCAGTTGGGTATTGCGCGGGGTGATCACCAGCACAGGCATATTCAGGCTATAGAGCTTGGCCTTGAGCGAGGTGAGATCCGCATAGGCACCCGCCACAGGGAAGCGCGGCAAGGCGGTAAGCGAAGAGTAACCGCCTGCAGCGCCAGACTGCTGGCCGAAGCCCACGAAGCCCAGCTTATCCACCAGCGCCTCGATGGCCGTATTATATTCGCCATAGGGATAGGCTAACATCTTCACACTCTGGCCAGTTTTCGCCTCTATCTCGGCCTCGGTGGCAAGTAGATTATCTGTAATCCGACTCAGCCAAACCTGCTCATCCTCACCGTGTAGACGGCGGATAAGATGCTCATGACCCCAGCTATGGTTGGCCAGCGTCACCCCCTCATTACTCAGGCGTTTCAGGGTCGCCCAACTCATCACATTCTTATGCTTACGCTCTATGGGGTCGATGGAGATAAAGATGGTGTAGGGATAGCCGAACTCCTTCAAGATAGGATGAGCGGTATCGGCAATGTTCTGATAGCCATCATCGAAGGTGATGGCCACCGTCTTGTCTGCCAGCTCTCGTCCCTGCTTTATCGCCTCGACCACTTGGGTCAAGGGTTTGACCTTGAAGCCATTCTCCCTCAGGTAGCTCATCTGCTCTCTGAACTGAGCAGGTGTCACACTGGTCACCATAGGGGTATCCTCGGATACATGATGATATTGTAGAATCACCACAGCATGAGCCGAATAACTGAGACAGGCCAATAGCGCTGCAATCACGCTTCTAAACATATTGAGTAACCTCTGAGAGTCTATGTCGCCACTAAACTTATTGTTAAATAAACAGAAAAACAGCCAGTTGTTCGCGCTCGCCGTGCCTATGATTCTGTCTAACATTACGGTTCCCCTGCTGGGGCTGGTCGATACTGCCGTCGTGGGACACTTGAGTAACGCCTATTATTTAGGGGGAGTCGCCGTCGGGTCAACGGTGATCACCCTGATTTTATGGATTCTGGGCTTCCTGCGCATGTCGACCACAGGTCTGGCGGCGCAGGCCTTCGGCGCCAAGGAGCTTCAGACCCAGTACCGCCTCCTGATGCAGTCGGCCAGCCTGGCGCTGCTGCTTTCCCTGCTGGTGCTACTCCTGCAGCAACCCATAATCACCGCGGCGATGGCGCTCTCCGACGCAAGCGAGCAGGTGCAGTATTACAGCCAGGCCTATTTTAACATCCGCATCTGGTCAACTCCCTTTGCCCTGGTTAACCTGGCCCTGCTGGGTTGGCTGCTGGGGCGCCAGCAGCCTAAGGCCGCCATGTGGCAGCTCATCGCCGCCAACATCACTAACATACTACTGGATGTGCTGTTCGTGATGGGGTTAGGCTGGGGTGTCGAAGGGGCCGCTCTGGCCTCTGTACTGGCGGACATGACGGGCTTTGCCGTGGCCGCCAGCATGGTGGTGCGCACCATCAAGCGAGAGGGAGGTTTCGAGTTCCTTCCCCTACTCCGCAGCCTATCGCTCAATAGCTACCAGCGCCTGGTGCGCCTCAATCTGGATATCTTTATCCGTAGCCTCTGCCTGCAACTCGCCTTCGCCTTCATGACCTTTCAGGGAGCGAACCTGGGCGACAATACGGTGGCCGCCAACGCCGTGCTGCTCAACCTTTTGCTGCTCATCTCCTACGCCCTGGATGGCATCGCCTATTATGGTGAGGCCGAGGTGGGCCGGGCCGTGGGCGAAAAGAGCCATGAGCGCCTGACCCAAAGCGTCACCCTGGCCGTGCTCTGGTCGGCCATCTTTGCCCTGCTGTTTACCCTGTTTTTTGCCCTGTGGGGCGAGCAGGTCATCAATCTGCTGACCAACATCTCTGAGGTGCGCCAGGAGGCGCAGGCCTACTTGGGCTGGGTTGTCGCCCTACCGCTACTCGCCTTCGGCTCTTACCTGTTTGATGGCGTCTATATCGGCGCCGCCCAAGGCAAGGCGATGCGCAACACCATGATACTCGCCACCTTCGGGGTCTTCTTCCCCACATGGCTACTGTTGCAGGGCTATGGCAACCATGCCCTGTGGGCCGCCATGAGTCTGTTTATGCTAACCCGCAGCCTCAGCCTAGCGCTGGACTACCGCTATCGATTGAGTAATACCCTAACGAAAACGGGATGACCTAAGTCATCCCGCTGTCTGCTTGCTTACCATTTATTGGTAAGAGTGTTCACCGTGTTGGTGTTCGGTGACATCGCGCACCCCGGTCAGCTCGCCAGGGAACATATCCAGTAGCTGCTTCTCGATGCCATCTTTCAGGGTCACGTCCACCATAGAACAACCGTTACAGCCACCACCGAATTGCAGGATAGCGATACCGGCTTCGTCGATATCCACCAGCATGATGTTACCGCCGTGGCTAGCCAGCTGTGGGTTGATCTCAGACTGGATCACATATTCGATACGCTCTTTCAGTGGCGCGTCTGCATCGACCTTACGCATCTTGGCATTGGGCGCCTTCAGGGTCAGTTGTGAACCCAGCTGGTCGGTGACGAAATCGATCGAAGCCTCTTCGAGGAAAGGAGCACTCTTCTCATCCACCATGGCATGAAAACCATTAAATTCGAGTTCGATGTCGTCTGCCTCTACGGCATCCGGCGGACAGTAAGACACGCCACACTCAGCCGAAGGGGTACCTGGGCTGATAACAAAAACGCGAATATGAGTTCCTTCAGGCTGGTCAGCGAGTAGCTTAACAAAATGCGCCTGAGCTGCATCGGAAATGGTGATCATTAAGACATGCTCCGTCAGGATAAACCCGAGTGTTTTAGTAAGAATTAAGCCTATAATACTCCGACTATCATCAGCTTTGTAGCCCCTTTGTCTAATAGTCGTGAGATTTTTGCCTTGGCAGTATGCTCTAAAGTCAGGTCGGAAGCTGGAAACTCATTGGCCTAACTGTTAATTTAGCCTTTATATACAATAATAAAGAGCATTACCATGCTGCGACTCTGCCTTTTGCTGCTTTCTATCGTCCTCCTGCTCGTAGGCTTTGCGACAAATGCCCAAAGCGTGATCTCAGTCGCGTCCACTACCCAGAGTACCAGCAGCTTAGCGTCGCCCAGCGAATTTCTCGGTTATCCCCTCGGCCAGTGGCATCTGCGCCACGATCAGATCAACTATTACCTCAAGCAGTTGGCCCAAAACAGCCCCAGAGTCAGCCTGGAATCGACGGGACAGAGCCACGAGGCCAGACAGCAGCTTACGGCAGTGATCACCTCAGCCGCTAATCAGGCCAGGCTGGCAGAGATAGTCCAGGGACGTCAGCAAGTGAAAGCGGGTAAGGCACCCAACGGGCCGCTGATCATCTGGCTGGCCTATTCGATCCATGGCGACGAGGCCAGCGGCGCCCATGCAGCGCTTGAGGTCGGCTATCGCCTCAGCCAGAGTCAGGAGCCCTGGGTCCAGGAACTGCTGGACAAGGCCGTGGTGCTGATCACCCCATCGCAAAACCCCGACGGCCTGGATCGCTTCTCTACCTGGACCAACAACTACACAGGCAAGGTAAAGGTGAGCGATGAGAATCACAACGAGCACCGACAAAACTGGCCGGCCGGCAGGCGTAACCACTATTTTGCCGACTTGAACCGCGACTGGCTGTTCCTGCGTCATCCCGAGTCCCTGGGGCGCATCGCCCTGTTCCACAAGTGGCAGCCGCACTACCTGGGCGACTTCCACGAGATGGGCCATAACCAGACATTTTTCTTCCAGCCGGGCGTGCCGACACGCACCCATCCGCTGACCCCCAAAGAGAATCAGGCGATAACCTCAAAGCTCGCCAGTTTCCACGCCAAGGCGCTGGATGAGAGCAAGCAGCGCTACTTCACCAAGCAGATGTTTGACGACTTCTACTATGGTAAAGGCTCGACCTACCCAGATATCAACGGCGCCGTGGGCATACTGTTTGAACAGGCCAGCGTACGCGGCCAGCAGCAGGATTCAGAGAATGGCCTGTTACGTTTTAGCCAGGCCATAGACAACCAGATAGCCACCTCCTTCTCCAGCCTCAAGGGGGCCCTGGCACTGGCAGATGAGCTGAAGCAGTATCAGAGCCGCTTCTACCAGCGTAAAGACAAACACCCACCTTCGGGCCGCGAAGCCGGCTTCCTGCTCGGCGCGCCGGGGGATCCCGGCAGACGCGATGATCTCGCAGATCTACTGAGCCGACATGGAATCGCCTTCTTCTATCTCAAGGACAAGATGCAGCAGGGCAGACACCAATACAGCCAGGACGACAGCCTGTTTGTCCCCATCAATCAGCCGCAGAAGACACTGCTGCTGGCGATGTTCGATCTTCGCACCGAATTTGAAGACGCTACCTTCTACGATGTCTCCAGCTGGAACCTCGCCTTCTCCTATAACCTGCAGATGGCCCGCAACGTTAACCTGAATGTCGACGACCTGCTCACCGAGCCGCAAGCCAGAGTGCCCGGCCCCCTGAGCAGTAATAACGTCGCGGTGTTGATCGATTGGCGACAGCAAAACGCCGCGCCCATGCTACAAACCCTGCTTAGCGAGGGCATTAGGGTCAAATTTGCCGCCAAACCCTTTAGCCTCAAGGTCGATGGCCAGCCCCTGAACATGGAGGCCGGCACCCTGCAGATCCCTGTGGCCCAGGCCGCCATGACGCCGAGGGAACTGATCGGCAGGCTAGCGGTACTTGCCGAGCAGTACCGGGTCCAGCTACAGGGAGTCGATAGTGGACTCGCCAGTTCAGGAATAGATCTCGGCAGCCCGGATTTTCACGACATCGCCCCCATCAAGGCCTTGGTTGTCACCGGCTACGGCACCTCGTCGGCCGAGGTGGGTGAACTCTGGTATTTCATGGATAATCTTATTGGCGCGCCCCTGACTCAGGTGGACGTCAGTCGCCTGCCGAGCATAGAGCTGACACCCTACACCCATGTGTTTTTGATGGATGGCAGCTATGCCAATCTGGATGAGAAATATGCCCGCAAACTGGGACAGTTCGCCATTGAAGGCGGGGTGATCGTCGCGCAGAAAGGCGCGCTACAGTGGCTCTCCAAGGGCAACCTGCTCAAGAGCGACATCAGAGAGAAACGCTACTTCAGCCAGATGTTTGCCACCGATGGTCTCTCTTTTGGCGATAAGGCTAAGCTGGATGCCCGCCAGTCGATCGGCGGCGCCGTGTTGGCGCTGGATCTCGACACCAGCCACCCCATCACCTTTGGCCTGGGTACTAATCGCCTACCCGTGCTAAAAAACAAGGTGCTTGGCCTGAGTAAGAGCCAGGCCCCCTTCGTCACGGCCGCCAGCTATGCCGACGAGCCCCTGCTGGATGGTTTCCTGGCCGAGGAATATCAGCGCAGCCTGAGTCAGACTCCAGCCATTGTGGTGGAGCGACACGGCAAGGGTGCCCTGGTCGCCCTGGCTGATAACCTCTTGTTTCGCAATATCTGGCTCGGCTCGCAGAAGGTGTACGCCAACAGCCTCTACTTCATTCCGGCCCTAAATTGATCTTCGCGCTTAACCCTTTTTCGACGCGCCAACGTTATAAGGGGTTAATCGCTAATCAGAGAATAGGAAAATGACATGAAGATATCCCACACCATAGCGGCGCTACTTTTCACCCTTGGCTTAGCGGCTTGTCAGACGCAGGTAGGCAAGGAGCAAGACGCCGCAGAGTCCAAACCACTGTCTATGGCCAACCCAGCCGCGGTCTACTGCGAATCCTTAGACGGCGCGCTCGATCTGGACAGCGGCATCTGCACCCTGCCAAGTGGTGAGCGGATAGAGCACTGGGATCTCTACCGCCGGGATCATCCACAGGCGCAAAACCCATAACAAAAAAGCACCCTAGGGTGCTTTTTTAATGCTTGATGCTCAGATACTGGCGCTAGCCGATAAAGCTGAGATAGCCCTGCAATATGATGGCATTGACTATGTCGATGAAGAAGGCACCGACGATAGGCACCACCATAAAGGCCTGCGGCGATGGCCCCGTGCGCGACACCAGGGCGCCCATGTTCATCACGGCCGTCGGCGTGGCACCCAGGCCGAAACCACAGTGACCGCCTGCCATGACGGCGGCATCATAGTTGGCGCCCATCAGCTTGAAGGTGATCCAGTAGGCAAATACCGCCAGCACGGCCGTCTGCGCCAGGAGTATGATCAGCAGCGGCACCGCCAGGTCGAAGATCTCCCACAGTTTAAGGTTCATCAAGGCCATGGCGAGGAAGAGCGCCAGTGAGACGGTACCCAGGACGTCGACACACTCGCGGTTGATCTTAAAGCCGCGGGACACCTCTGTGATATTAGTGATCACCACACCGAAGAAGAGCGCATAGACAAAGTCAGGCATCTTCAACCAGCCGATATCCAGGTAGGCGATCAGAGAGCCAAACCACTTGGCCCCGGCGACACACAGCAGGAGGATGAAGAGCACCTCCAGGATACTCTTGGCCGTGACCCTGTCTTCTTCCAGCTGGTCATAGGTCACCAAGTCAGGATGGTCCTTGTGGTGATTTCCCCCTACACCGTAGGAAGAGAGCAGGCCATTCTTGTTGATCAGACGCTGAGCTACCGGGCCGCCGATAATACCGCCCATCACCAGGCCGAAGGTCGCCGCCGCCATCGCCAGCTCCAGGGTGTTGATGCCGTACTGTTCCGAGAAGGTCTGTGCCCAGGCGGCTCCCGTGCCGTGCCCGCCTGACAGGGTGATCGACCCGGCGATCAGTCCCATCAAAGGCTCCAGCCCCAGTGCGGTCGCCATGCTGACGCCGACGGCATTCTGAATGATGATGTAGAGCGAGGCGATCGCCAGGAAGAGGAATACCTTGCTTCCCCCCTTCATCAATAGCTTGTAGCTGGCCGCCAGCCCCACGCTGCTGAAGAACATCAGCATCAGGGTGTTTTGCATCGACAGAGAAAACTCAAGCGAGATGTTGTAGGAGTGCAGTATGGTGATCACCGCCGCCACCAGTAGACCACCCACTATGGGTTCGGGAATATTATATTTGCGAAACGATGCCACGTGACGATTTACCGAATGGCCAATAAAGAGCACTAAGATCGCCACTAGAAATGACTCCAGCTCTCCAACGGTATAAACAGTATTCATGGTTCTCCTTATTAGGCGATAGCCATACAGGCCTATCTTGCCTTGTCATTGGGTGGGCTGTTCAGCCGCCCAATCATTACCCGGTCTTGGGTCGCTCACGCCGGGCATATCTCCAAAGTGTAGCCCGTCCAAAGGCTAACGAGGGAAAGAGGTCGGCGAAAAGCCCCAAGGGGACGAATGAAAATGGATTGAGGAAGGTCCCTAATCTAAGAGACGAATTCAGCGGGTGCTTCTGCCGCCTCGGCGAGTCGTTCGCGTTCGGCTTTGGCGATATACTTAGGCTTACCTGAGCGATGAAGTTTAGCGTTCGCCTTCTTCGCCTTGGCCTTAAGTGTTTGATTGATTTTCTTCTTTCTGTTCATGGCGGCGATTATAGCCTAAAACGCCGCCCCATTGGGTTATCAGAAAGTTAACAGTACAATTTTACCGCAAGTCAGTTCAGCTTGTGTACAGCGAAAGCCGCCTAGTCCCCCTCGAATGCCTTAGCCGCCTGCGCCTCTATCTCAACCCGCCACAGCGGGTCGAACAGCCCCTGAACCAAGAGCAAGGTGGTCGGCAGTCCGCCCACATCGAAGCCTAAACGCGCCTTGGCGGCTTGGTAAGCAGGCAGATCGCCACGGTCGACCAGATAGAGTCGCACCGATACCAAGTCTTGTAGATCCATGTCGTTGGCCTGTAGCACGGCGCTCAGATTTTCCCACGCCTGTACTATCTGCCCCTCGGTATCTGGCGCAAGTGTGCCTTGCGGGTCTATGCCCAGCTGTCCGGCAATATTCAGCCAGCGTGAGGGCTGTGAAACCAACGCACATTGATGGTAGTTAGTCGCAGGGGCCGCCAGGGTATCCGGACTCCAGATCTTATTCATCTTCTCTCCCTCATTCACGTTAAGAGAAGTTAGTCTGGCCGCTAAGGATACGGAGAAAAAGACAGGACACCTGAACTCATGATTCAGGTTAAGGGTGACAATCAATCATAAAAAAAAAGCGCAGCCTAGGCCGCGCTATCATCTAATCTCAAACAGGCTAACACTTAGCCTCTAACAAGCTAAGACTGAGCCTCACTAAGACTTAGTCACCACCCACAGGGCGTGCAACAGGCCTGGGATAAAGAACAGCAGGCAGAGAATGATGTTGATCAGCAGATCCTTGCCGACACCGCTCTTCAAGAAGACGGCAACCGGTGGCAACAGGATGGCGATGATGACCAGCAGTAGTTTATTGGTATCCATAGACGGGCTTCCTTAATTAAATCAATTTCGTTTTGGCCAATCTAACTTCTCAGACTTACTCCATGTTTGCAACTGGTTTTTTACCCCATCCAGGCTAAATGCCTCGCCCTGCTCCGGCGCCTGATGATAAGCATACTCCTGCCCCTGCCACTCAAAGCCTAAGGCGTAGGCATGCAGGTAGCCACGGTCGGCATCCTCGCCGCCATAGAGTTGGTCACCGAGAATCGGCACCCCCAGGCTGGCTAGCGCCACCCTGAGTTGGTGTGTCTTACCACTCAGCGGCTTAAGCAGATAGAGGCGCAGCCCCTCGGCCACCGACTGGGAGAAAAACTGAGTGATCGCCGGATTCTCCTTGCTGCGCAGCAGCTTGTACATGCTGCGACGGGACTTGGCCATATCACCCACTATACTGCCCTGTTTCTTCTTCGGCTTGCCCTTGGCCAGCGCTAGATAGTACTTTTGCACCTTGTGCTCGCTAAAGCGCTGGGTAAAGGCTGCCGCCGCCTCGCTCGACTTGGCAAACAGCAGCAGGCCAGATGTCATGGTATCCAGGCGATGCACAGAATAGAGCTTGATATCGAGATCCCGCTCCAGCTGCGCCATCACGCCTGCGCTGCCATCCTGACTATGAAAATGAACGCCCGGCGCCTTGTCGATCACCAAAAAGTCGGTCTCGTCGGCAATGATCTTGTACATGGAATGTCGGCCCTATGAAAAACGTATGCTCACCTGCAACCCAGGCTGGTTATCGGAGAGCTCGATGCGGGCATTATGACGTTGCAGGATCGCCTTGACCAGCGAAAGCCCCAATCCCGTACCCTTGTTGTGACGGCTCGGATCCAGACGCACCAGACGATCGAACACCTTCTCGGTGGCATCATCAGGGATACCCGGCCCGTTATCGCGGATCAGTATTTCGTTGCCTTGCTGGATTATCTCAATCTTGGCGCCCTCGCCGGAATACTTGATGGCGTTGTCCACCAGGTTAAACAGCGCCTGAAACAGCAAGTATTTATCCCCCATCACGCTATAGTCTTGGTCAAGCGACAGGCTCAGGGTCTGGCCATTGGATTCGGCCATCGCCTCGGCCATCTCGAACAAATCCTGACACAAGTCGTTAAGGCTCAAGGGTTGTAGCTCGAGATCCTGCTGCCCCTCCTCGATGCGAGTGAGAGATAGCATGGCATCGAAGGTCGCCAGGCAGTGATCCAGCTCCTCGATCAGAATCGCACTGGCCTCGTCCAACTCCTCGGCGGGCCGCTGCGGTAGCTGCTCCAGGCCTATCCTCAGGTGAGACAGCGGAGTTCTGAGATCGTGGGCAATATTGTCGGTGGCGCCGCGTACCGCGTGCAGGTTAGCCTCCAGGGTATCCAGCACCTGGTTAAAGTTACCCGCCAACATATCGAACTCATCCTGGCGCCAGCTCACCGGCAGTCGGGTGGAATACTCACCCCGTTCGATGCGGCGACTCAGGCGATTGTACTGTACCAGACGGCGCAGAATCGCCTTGGAAAACAGGTAGCCCAGTGCCAGGGTCAGCACGATAGTCAACATCAGCGCCGTGATGGCCGCGTTGACGAAGCGCTCAATCAGGGTGGCCAGTTGATCGGTACGGGTCGCGATCAGCACGGGACCATAACGGGTGATCACCAAGCCACCGGTAAGAATATGCAGCTTGTCCGGCCCGCTGGTGAGAATGGGAAAGTCACGCGTCTCGGGCAGCAGCGGCATATCATCCGGCATCAGGCTCAGGGCCCCCACCAGATCAAGCGAGCTGCGCCACACCACCAGGGCCGTCTTGGGATCGGCGGTGCGGATCTGGGTGGCGAAGCTGCGTCTGTCCAGGGTAAGCGCCATCTGTTGATAACGCAGCTTCTCTGCCGCGAGGTGCTGATTGGTCTGCAGCTCCTGCTCGTTGATCAGTTGGCGATACATGCCAAACAACAGAGTGCCGATAATCAGGGTCACCAGGGCCGAGAAGATGATGGTAATGCGCCAGGCACTACTCTGATAGGGTCTAATGCCCTTGACGGAGGCGATAGCCAGCCCCTCGAACCGTTTCGATCAGCTCGCCAAAGCCCAGCTCTTCAAACTTACGTCTCAGCTTGGCGATATGCACGTCGATCACATTGGTGCGAGGATCGAAATGGTAATCCCACACTGCCTCGAACAAGAGGGTGCGGCTGATCACCTGATTCGGGTGTTCCATCAAGTACTTGAGCAGTTGAAACTCTTTGGGTTGCAGCAAGATCTCGCTGCCCGCCAGGGTTACCTTGCGAGTCAGCAGTTCCATGACCAACTCGCCCACCTTAAGCTCTGTCTGCGCCGGCGCTGAGTTACCACGCTGCATCAGCTTCTCGGCGCGCACCAAGAGTTCGGAGAAGGCAAAGGGCTTGGTCATGTAGTCGTCGCCACCGGCTCTGAGGCCCTTGACGCGCTCGTCCACATGGCTCAGCGCCGACAGGATGAGTACCGGTGTCTGGTTGCCGGTCGCACGCAGCGCCGCCAATAGCTTGAGGCCGTCGAGCTGCGGCAGCATGCGGTCCAGTATCACCAGGTCATACTGCATACTGGTGGCCAGCAGCAGGCCCTGATGGCCGTCGCTAGCGGTTTCGATATTGTGCCCCTGTTCGGCAAATCCCTTGACCACATACTCTGTGGTGGTCGCATCATCTTCTACCAGTAATATTTTCATCTGTTAATCCCACTTCAACAGGGGCAAAGGCCGCTGATTTTCGATATCGAAGGCTATCTTATGTTTGCCGTTGGCATCGATAAGCTTGAGTTCCAAGTAGCTGATGCCCAGGTCGTGATCCAGCTGCGCCTCGAGAATATGGGCGTTGCTGTCACCCATGGCCAGCTTAAGCAGTTGCGAGAAGCTCTGCTCCATCTCTTTGAGCAGGCGCACCGCCTTGAGCTCATCCTTATCGTCGGCCTCTAGGGCCTCTACCTTCTGGCGAATGAGTCGGCCATCTTTGGCCCAGAACTCAAATTCGCTGATGGTGTCGTCCTTGGTGTTGATCATGCTGATCTCATAGATCAACTGACCATTTTCCACATCGATCTGAAACTCGGATATCACCCCAGGGTAGCTCTTCTCCGCCTGCTGGATCATCTTCTGTGGAGTCAGGCTTTGGCTATCCGATAGCAACTCAAGCACTGCCGGATTGGCCTGGGCCGCATTCGCCCCCGCCAGTCCAGACAACAGCATTAAACTGATAAACCAACGAGCCATAGCTCCTCCATTAAATTCTTCAATATCGGTATCTTACACGCAAAAAATCCCAGTACCAATGGGATAGACGAGAGGCTTAGGGCTTTCAAGATTAAATTTAGTTTAAACTCATTTGGCCCATTTCACCCATGCCAGCGCGTTGGTCTTGGCCTAATGCGCCTGCTCTACCAACTCTATGCTGTCGATCTCTATCTCGATACCGCGCCATTCGTCGTCCACCTCGCCCCTCAGGGTGACAGTTGTATCGCTGGAGACCTCAATGTCACGCCACAGGGCGTTGTCTATCTCCACCTCGACTTCGCCGCTGCTGTCGCGAAACAGGTATTTCTCATCGCCCAGGCTCTTGATCAGCTTGCCTGTCAGCTCCACTGGTGTGTCATCTTTGGCCGTGTGGGCGTCGCTAGCCTGCTGGATCACGCCGCCCGCCTTGGGGCCGTTGTAGGCGGCGAAGGCCGGCAGGGTGAGTACGCAAGAAAGGATAAGGGTGCCGGTGAGTTTCTTCTGCATCATGTGTCTCCTCGAGTCTTAATACCCTAGGATAGATGACGGCAAATATCGGGGAGATGGAAGCCGTATTAAGGATTGATCATATTCTATTCAGCGGCGTAACAGCTTAGTCATTTTCCAGGATATGGATCAGCTCAGACTTGAGGGCCACCTCTGTCTCCACGCCGGGCGCCAAGCCCATCTTCTGGGCGAAATGCAGCGGCACCTCGGCATTGAGGTGATGCTTCACCCCCTTGATGCTGGCGAGGATGCGCATGGTCTCCCCCATGCTGAGGCAGGACTCTATGGTGATGCTGAGCTTGTTGAAGCTGCGACACAGGCGCCCCTTGGTGATGGAGTTAAACCTCACCCCCTGATTGGGGATCACCCAGCGCACCTTGGCCCCAATGGCCAGCTGCTCGCAGTAGTTACCTGCTATCAAATGCTCGCCAAACCTGAGCCAGGTGATCTGCCGCTCCGCCTCCTGGGCTACCACATGGGCGTCGAACAGGTTTCTCAGCCCCATCTGCTTGGCGACCGCCTCGTTGCGCGGACGGCTTAACACCTCCCGCGGACTGCCCTGCTGCAGCAGGGTGCCTTGACTGATGAGGATCATGCGATCGGCCAGCAGCAACGCCTCGTTAAGATCGTGGGTCACCATGATCACAGGGATCGCCAGCTGCTCCTTGAGCCGGGCCAGCTCGAGATAAAGACGCTCGCGGGTCTCCCTGTCGACGGCGGAGAAAGGTTCGTCCAGCAACAGGACTCTGGGCTCACGGGCCAGGGCCCTTGCCAGGGCCACCCGCTGGCGCTGACCACCGGACAAGTTGGCTGGCAGTCTGTCCGGCAAGCCGTGAAGGTTTACCCGCTCGAGCCAGTCTTTGGCCCGCGCGACCCGCTCAGCCTTAGGAATATGATCCAGCGCGGCTACCACGTTGGCCAGGGCCGTCATGTTGGGAAACAGACCAAAATGCTGCGGTACATAGCCAAGGTGGCGTTGCTGTGGCGTCAGATAGCGGCCGCTCTCGCTGCTGAACCAGACGCTGTCACCATAGCGAATCTCGCCCGATTCAGGTTTGGTCAGTCCGGCGATCATCCGCATCAGGGTCGACTTACCGCCGCCCGAGGGGCCAACAACCGCCAGCACTTCGCCTGCCTTGCAGACAAACTCGGCGTCCAGCGCGATCCCCTCTTGCTGGAAGATCTTACAACTGAGATCAGCGACGTCTTGAGACACTCACGCCTCCTAATCGACGGGACAGACTCGTGGTGAGCGCCAGCGCTGTGATGGCAAACAGCAGGAGCAGCAGTGACATCTGCCCAGCTGCGGCGAAATCGAACGCCTGCACACTGTCATAGATGGAGATGGCGATCGTCTTGGTCTCGCCGGCGATATTGCCGCCCATCATTAGCACCACACCAAACTCGCCCAACACATGGGAGAAACAGAGCACCAGCGCGGTCAGCACACCGGGCCACACCAGGGGCAGCTCTATCTTAAACAACACTTTGGCCGGGCTCATGCCGCAGCAGGCACCGGCGTCGCGCACCTCTTCGGGCACTGACTCGAAGGCGCGCTGAATCGGCTGTATGGCAAAGGGAATATTGACCAGCACTGAGGCCACCACCAAGCCAGAGAAGTGGAACACCAGCTGCTGCCCCAGCAGGGCTTCTAACGTCTGACCCAGCCAGGATTGGCTGCCCAGCCCCACCAGCAGGTAGTAGCCGATCACCGTCGGCGGCAATACCAGAGGCACCATGATCAGCGCCTCCAGCCAGGACTTGCCTCTAAATTGACGGTAAGCCAGGAAGCGACCGGCCCAGATGGCAAATGGGATCAACACCAGCACAGTGACACAGCTTAACTTGATCGAAAGCAGCAGCGCCTGCCAATCCATCAGTAGTCTCCGGCCGGCTTGTTAGCAGCATCAGCGACTTCATTGCCCAGGCTGTCACCTGGCAGACCGAAGCCAAACTCGAGGAACACCGCCCTCGCCTTCGCCTGCGACAGGTAGGCATAGAAGGCCTTGGCGGTCTCCCCCGCCTTAGGCGTCAGCACCATGCGCTGATTCATGGGCGAATGCCACTCGCTCGGCAGCGCCACATAGTGGCTGGCGGCGCGAAACTGAGGCGCCATCGCCAGCGACAGGGCGACGATGCCGCCATCGGTAGAGCCGCTCAGGGCAAACTGCGCCGCCTGAGACACGTTCTCGCCGTAGATGAGATAAGGCTGCAGAGGTTGCCAGAGTCCCAGATGTTGCAGCGCCTCCCGGGCGCGCTCGCCATAGGGTGCGTGATCTGGGTTGGCGATGGCAAAACGCTTTAATCCGCCCTGCTCCAACAGTGTCTTAACGCCGACCAGCTCGGCATCTAGGCTCAAAGGCGAACGCTTGGGCGCGGCCAGCGCCAGACGACCTATGGCGTAGATCTCACCGTCGCTTTGAGTTACACCAAGCTTATGTAATTGATAGATATATTTATCGTCTGCCGACAGAAAAAGTTCGAACGGTGCTCCGTGACGCAGCTGCGCCACGAAGTTGCCCGAGGAGCCATAGGAGATGCGCACCCGCTTGCCCGTATCCTTGGTAAAGTCGGCGGCGATCTTATCCAGGGCAAACTTGATGTTGGAGGCGGCGGCGATGGCCGGCACCTCGGCCGCCCAGCTTGGGGTTACTCCCAACAGCAGCAGGCAGCCTAAGACAAAACCTCTGAGTAAATCCATTTCAACCCTCATCAACCGGGCACTCATCCCGGTTTACTGCTTTTCCCACATCTTGGCTGCCTGGTCGTCGGCATCTTTGGCCTCTACCCAATTCTTGCCCTGATCGCCCGCCTCTAACTTCCAGAATGGCGCCTTGGTCTTGAGGAAATCGATCAAAAACTCACAGGCCGCGAACGCCGCCTTGCGATGGGCACTTGTGACACCGATGAAGACGATCTGCTCGCCCAAAGCCATGGTGCCGACCCGGTGAATGATGGTCACATGGGTGAGCGGCCAGCGCTCTCTTGCCTCGGCAGCAATCTGATTCAGCACCGCCTCTGTCATGCCTGGATAGTGTTCCAGGGTCAGATCTGTGACTGCGCTACCATCGTTGAAGTCGCGTACCTTACCCACGAAGGTGACCACGGCGCCGTCGCTGTCGTCCGCGGCGATACGGGCGTATTCATCCGGAACGCTAAAGTCTTGGGTCTGCACCAATACCCGATCGATCGCTTGGCTCATCTTAACCTCCGGTGACTGGGGGGAAGAAGGCGACCTCGTCGCCGTCTTCGACCTGGGTATCCCAGCTGCTGATGGTCTGATTGACCGCCACCAGTAGCTTGTCGGAAGCCAATACTTTGCCCCACTTGTCATCTTTGGCCGCCAGCAAGGCACGCAAGCCTTCGGCTGTGGTGGTCTGCTCGCTTGCCTCGACTTCTATGGTGCTCTCACCTAATAGTTCGCGCACCTGGGCGAAAAACAGCACATTTATCATAATCTTTACCCTAAATACTTGTCGCTTAAACCTTGGCTAAAACCTTGAACTAAACCTTGAAATGTCCCGACTTGCCGCCACGCTTCTCCAGTAGGCGTGTCTGGGAGATCACCATATCCTTCTGCACCGCCTTGCACATGTCGTAGATGGTCAGCGCCGCCACCGAGGCCGCAGTGAGCGCCTCCATCTCGACACCTGTCTTACCCGACAGCTTACACAGGCTGGTGATACGCACGCGGTTGTGTGCAGGCTGCGCCTCGAGATCCACCTCGACCTTGGTCAGCATCAGGGGGTGGCACAGCGGGATGAGATCTGAGGTCTTCTTCGCCGCCTGGATCCCCGCGATACGGGCCGTAGCGAACACATCACCCTTGTGGTGGCTGCCGCTCATGATCATCTCCAGCGTCTCGGGCGCCATCTCGATGAAGGCTTCGGCGCGGGCCTCGCGCTCGGTAACCGCCTTCTCGGTGACATCAACCATGTGGGCATTGCCATCGGCATTAATATGGGTAAATTCACTACTCATCAATTGCTACCTTCTTCACGTGCATCACAAAGTTACAGGGTCTGTGAGTGGCATCCAGTTGTTCTCTTAAAATCTTGTTCCAGCCCGTCTTGCAGGCACCGGTTGAGCCCGGCAGACAGAAGATGGCGGTCTTGTTGGCGAAGCCACCCAGGGCGCGGGACTGCACCGTCGAGGTGCCCAACTCGGTATAGGTGATATGACGGAACAGCTCGCCAAAGCCTTCAATCTCGCGATCAAATAGCGGTCTGACCGCCTGGGGCGTATTGTCGCGCTCGGTAAAGCCTGTGCCGCCCGTGGTGATGATCACCTGCACATCATTCGATGCGATCCACTGAGACAATACCGAACGTATCTGATACTTGTCATCTTTAATCAGGCGGCGCTCCGCCAGCTTGTGCCCGGCCTCTAACAAGGCGTCTTGTAAAAATTGTCCCGAGGTGTCCTGGCTCAGATCCCGGGAGTCGGACAGGGTTAATACCGCGATGTTGAGCGGTTCAAATTGAGTTCTCGTGCAATGACCCATAACGTCTCTCTTCACTCTTGGTGTGGTTTGCGATTATCAGATGCGCCGACAGGAATATGGGCAGAGTATACCCACACGGCGTACGCAACTTCTTGCGCTAGCGCAAGCCCTCTAGCCGCCGATAGACGCCAGATGCTGCGTTACGCCAGTGATGCCATCGTGGAGGAAGTGGGTTTCCTTCTTCGCCCTCAGCTGGCCATGGAGCCGTTCGATCAGCTCAGCGCGCTGCTCATGGGACTGCAACAGATCCCTTAGATCCACACCGTGCTCGGTGAAGAGGCAGAGATGCAGTTTCCCCTTGGCGGAGACACGCAGGCGGTTACAGCTGGCGCAGAAGTTCTTCTCGTAGGGCATGATAAGCCCTATGCGTCCCTTGAAGTCATCATGGCTGAAGTTTTGCGCCGGGCCATCGTCGACCGCCGACTGATCCAACTGCCAGCCATCCTGAACAAGCTGCGACTTGATGTCGGCGCCCGCCAGATGGTGAGCCTTGAAGTACTCGCGTCCCAGACCGGTTTCCATCAGCTCGATGAAACGCAGGTCGATTGGGGTGTGCTTGATCCAGTGCAGGAAGCGCGGCAAGTCTTTGTCGTTTAAGCCCTTGAGCAGCACGGCATTGATCTTCACCCGCTCGAAACCCGCCTCCAGGGCGGCATCGACACCACGCATCACCTCGTCGAACTTATTCTCGCCGGTGATCTGATAAAACATGCGTGGATCCAGGCTGTCTACCGAGACGTTGATGCGTCTCAGACCGGCATCGAACCACTCCTTGGCATGCTTCTCCAGACGATAGCCATTGGTGGTGGTCGCCAGTGTCTTGATCTTGTCGTTATCGGCGACGATACGCACGATATCGGTAAAATCTTTACGCAGCGTGGGCTCGCCGCCCGTGATGCGGATCTTCTGGGTGCCGACCTCGGCAAAGGCGCCCACTAGATTCTCGATCTCGTTGAGATCTAAAAACTTAGGCTTACCGTCGGGGCGATAACCATCTGGGAGGCAGTATGTGCATTTGAAGTTACAGACATCGGTTACCGACATCCGTAAATAGTGAAATCTTCGACCAAAATTGTCTTGTAGTTGAGACATGATCACCTTTCCAAGTAAGGGGAGGTGAGTCAATTTCTTTCCTCACCCCGGTGGCACTATTGCCACGGCTTAATCTCCCTATCTGTGGACGTAGGAGAGAAAGCTCGGAGAACCGTCGTTTCTCAATTATAGGCCGATATAGACCGGGTTTTATAGCAGAAACTTCCCGTTTTTTGTTTAAGATCAATCGGGCGTTAACATAATGTGACACCGCTCACGAAGATAAATACCATCAATTAGTCTATCCTGACTGCTTAAACTCTGTGCCATTTCGCCATTTTAGGGTAAGGTGGATGCAAAGAATAAAACACCCGTTTCAATCGGGGGAAAGCTAAAAGAGGTGAAGTGATGGAACGCGAATCGATGGAGTTCGACGTCGTTATCGTTGGCGCAGGCCCTGCTGGTCTGGCTACCGCATGTCGACTAATGCAAATCTCACAAGACGCCGGCCAGGAGCTCAGTGTCTGTGTGGTCGAGAAAGGCTCGGAAGTGGGCGCGCACATACTCTCGGGTGCCGTGTTCGAACCTAAGGTGCTCGAAGAACTATTTGGTGACTGGAAAGAGCAAGGTGCACCGCTACACACGGCGGTCACCCATGATGAGCTGTTTATGCTCAGCTCAGACTCGGCCTCACGTGCCATGCCCAATGCCTTTATCCCTAAGACGATGCATAACGATGGCAATTATATCATCAGCGTCGGCAACCTGGCCCGTTGGTTGGCCGAGCGTGCCGAGGCCTTAGGCGTCGAGATCTTCCCAGGCTTCCCCGCCAGCGAACTGCTGTTTAACGAGGATGGCAGCGTCAAGGGGATCATCATAGGCGATATGGGCGTCGGCGCCGATGGCCAGCCCAAAGACAGCTATGAACCCGGCATGGAACTCCACGCCAAGTACACGGTATTTAGCGAAGGCTGCCGCGGCCACCTGGGCAAGCAGCTGATCGAGAAGTTTCACCTGGACAACGGTAAGACACCGCAACACTACGGTCTGGGCTTCAAGGAGATCTGGAAGGTCCCCGCCGAGCAGCACCAGCAGGGTAAAGTAGTCCACACAGGTGGCTGGCCACTGACAGACGGCGCCTCGGGCGGCGGCTTCCTCTATCATATGGAAGACAACCAGATCGCCGTGGGTCTCATCATAGATCTCAACTATCAGAACCCACACCTGAGCCCCTTCGATGAGTTCCAGCGTTACAAGACACATCCAGTGATCAGCCAGTACCTGCAGGGAGGTGAACGACTCTGCTATGGCGCCCGCGCCATCACCAAGGGTGGCCTCAACTCACTGCCTAAGATGAGCTTCCCTGGCGGCCTGATCATAGGTTGTGACGCAGGTACCCTGAACTTCGCCAAGATCAAGGGCACCCACACGGCGATGAAGAGCGGTATGATCGCGGCCGAAACCATCTGCCACGCCCTGCATGCCGGCGTAGAAGGCGGCAAAGATCTCGACTGCTACCAGGAGAAGTTCGAACAGAGCTGGTTGCAGGATGAGCTCTACTGCTCACGCAACTTCGGCCCGGCGATGCACAAGTTCGGTGCCTACCTGGGCGGCGCCTTCAACTATATCGACCAAAACTGGTTTGGCGGCAAGTTCCCTATCACCCTGCGGGATGAGAAGGCCGACTATGCCCAGATGGCCGAGGTCAGTGCCTACAGCAAGATAGATTATCCAAAGCCAGACGGTAAGCTCAGCTTCGACAAGCTCTCCTCAGTCTACCTGTCGAACACCTTCCATGAGGAAGATCAGCTGTGTCACCTGCGTCTCAAAGACGATCGCATCCCTATCGAGGTGAACCTGGTCAAATTCGACGAACCGGCCCAGCGTTACTGCCCGGCCGGTGTGTATGAGGTGGTGGAAGAAGCCGGCGAGAAGAAGTTTGTCATCAATGGCCAGAACTGCATCCACTGTAAGACCTGTGACATCAAAGATCCAAGCCAGAACATCACCTGGGTCACCCCAGAGGGCGGCGGCGGACCTAACTACCCGAACATGTAAGCCTGGCCTTGTTGCTCGGCAAACAGACAGATTCAAACGCGCCTTAGGGCGCGTTTTTACTTGCGCTTAACATCCCAGGCCACCATAATGGCGCCATACCTACAAGCGTTACCAAGACGCACTAAGTGATCCTAAAGGATCCTCCTGCCCTCAAAAAAGTTCAATGGTTTAGCGTGTTTAGAAAACAACGACTAACCTTAATAATCTAGTATTCACACATCCGAGGCATGCTCGGACAGAGTAGATGCGAGTCATAAACGATGAAACTAAACATGCTCACCATCAAGCAGAAGATCTTACTCACGGTTACCGTCGCGGTATTGCTGTCGACCGTGCTCGTGGGTGTCTTGAGTCAACGTAGCGCCAAGGAAGTCGTCGAGCAGCGCATGCTCACCTCCGAGCTGCCCAACACCTTGCAGGCGATCCGCAACAAGGTGGAGATGGATATCGCCACCCTGATGAACGCCGCCGAACAGCTGGCCAGCAGCAAGATGCTCAAGCAGTGGCTGGTCGAGGGGCGCCCAGCCGAGACAGAGCCTCTGGTGATCGCCCAACTCAAGGATGTGCAAGCGCAATATAAGCTGGTGCAAGCCTCCTATGCCGACAGGCAGACCGCCGCCTACTACACCCAGGACGGCTTTTTGCGGATCCTCACTCCGGATCAGGATGACTGGTTCTTCAACTATAAAAACAGCGGCACAGAGCGCATGCTCAACGTGTTCACCGAGGCCAATGGTGAGGTGAAGCTCTTCATCAACTACCAACAGCCCAACGACCGCGGCCTGGTGGGTCTGGCCAAGTCGCTGGACGATATGGTGCGCCTGCTGAAATCCTTCAAGATCGAAGACACAGGCTTCGTCTACCTGGTCGATGCCAAGGGTGACGTCAAGCTGCACCCAGACACCAGCCAGATAGGCAAGGCCAGCCTGAGTTCACTCTATGGCGGTAACGTGACCAGAGAGCTGCTCAACAAGGGCGACTTTGGCCTGACACAGACGGAGCTCGACGGCGAGACATTGCTGGTCGCCAGCAGCTATATTCCCTCAATGGACTGGTATCTGGTGGCTCAGGTGCCCAGGGCCGAGGTATTCGCCCTGCTGGAAGAGTCGGCCTATCAGATCCTCATCTGGACAGTGCTGATCGCCGCCGCCTTTATCGGCCTCTCCACCTTCGTCTCCGCCTCGGTGAGCCAGCCCATCGCCAAGGTGGCCGACATGCTACAGGATATAGGTCAGGGTGAAGGGGACCTGCGCCAACGCCTGCCGGTCGAGGGTAACGACGAGCTGGCGCAGCTTGCCAAGGGCTTCAACAGCTTCATCGAGAAGATACAGCACTCCATCATAGAGGTGACAGACACCAGCGTGCAGCTGAGTCACGCCGCCAAGGATGTGGCTAATCAGGCCCAGCAGACCCAGGACGACAGCCAGCTGCAGAAAGATCAGACCATGATGGTGGTCACCGCCATCAACGAGATGGGCGCGACCGTGCACGAGATCGCCGGTAACGCCGCCCAGGCCGCCGACAACGCCAAGGACGCCGACAACGCCTCCAGCAACGGCCAGATAGTGGTGACCCGCGCCCGCGACACCATCAATCAGCTGTCTCAGGATGTGGAGCAGGTGGGCAATGTGATCGAGTCCCTGGCCACCCATACCACCTCCATCGGCAGTATCCTGGATGTGATCCGCGCCGTGTCGGATCAGACCAACCTGCTGGCCCTCAACGCCGCCATCGAGGCCGCCCGTGCCGGTGAGGCAGGCCGAGGCTTTGCCGTGGTCGCCGAGGAGGTCCGTAACCTGGCCTCACGCACCGCCGCGTCGACCGACGAGGTGCAGAAGATGATCGACAACCTGCAGAGCGAGGCGGCACGCGCCGTCGAGGCGATGACCCAGAGCAAGAGCCGCAGCCAGGAAGGGGTGCAGGCGGTCGACGAGGCCAGCCATACCCTGACGGAGATCAGCCAGCAGATCGGCGCCATCACAGACATGAATATTCAGGTCGCGGCGGCCACCGAGGAGCAGTCTACCGTGGTGGAAGATATCAACCGCAACGTCACGGAGATCAGCGAGATCACCCAGCGTACCAGCGAGACCTCCCAGGCAGTGGCCCAGGCCAGCCAGTCGCTCAACCAGCTGGCCCACAGGCTAGATACCCTGGTCGCCGGCTTCAAGGTCTAGGCGGTTCGAAGCTTAAAGTGCTTCAGCCACAAAAAAGCCCGCAATCGCGGGCTTTTTTATTTTGCCTAACAAGCATCAAGGCTTAAGAAACTTGATCGTCAGCGGATACTGGTAACTAATGCCCTCGCTGGCCTTCATGGCGGCGATGATGGTGACCACGATATCGAAGATCGCCAGCACACCCAGCAGGATAAAGCCGATGCCGACAAACATTAGGATCATGCTGATGATGGCATATACCATCACGCTTATCTTGAAGTTCAGGCAGTTGCGACCACAGCTGTCGACGAAGGCGATCTCCTCTCGCTTCATCAGCCAGACAATCAGCGGCCCGAGAATAGAACCGAAGGGGATCAGGTAGCCGGAAAAGCTGGCCAGATGCACCGCCACACCCATGTTTCTATCGTCACGGGACAGTTGTTCAATATCAGACACGAATTACACTCCTTGATGATTCATTCTTAATGTTAAGCAGAGTTATGGGCGGTTAGGCCCAAATAAGCGCATTTCCCAAGGCTCAATCTTGCGACTTTCCAGGCGGCGCTGCAAGCTATTTACCCAAGACTTAGCCAGCCCTTCACAACTGGCCAGGCGATCATAGGCGCCGGCATCAAAGGTGGGCGAAAAATAGATACTCATCGCCTCGCGCAGGCTGATGTCGGTGCGGCGCTCGATAAGCCTGATATCATCTTCCAGGCTGATCTCACCCGGCGTGATCACCCGATAGAACCAGCCACACAGGCCGCTGGTCTGCATGGCGAGGGCAAACTCTGGATGACCAAACTGATGGTTGAGCTTGAAGCAGGGAGAGCGCGGTTGAGTCACCTGCAGGCGCACCTCGCCGATGGCGATGATGTCGCCTATATTTACCTGAGTCTCATCCAGCCCAACGGTACTGATGTTCTCGCCCATGGCGGGCACATCCTTGAATCCCTGCATCATGTCCCAGCGACGATACTGACCATAATGCTCGCGAGGAAAATGGTGCAGCACACGGTCGGCGCCGCCGTGATGTTTGGGGTCTGCCTGGCCGTCCCCCTCGACGCCCAGCTCACCCACCACCAAACCAGTGCACGCCCGCTTGGCGTCGATCATGCTGGGTATTCCCTCGAACGCCTCGGCCTTGTCACCACGATACAGGCCCGAAATCTTGTTTACCAAACGTGTCATCACTTTCTCCCCCTGACCACTGTCTACTCGTCTCGCCCGCTGACAAAGGCGAGACAATTCAATACAAACTCCCTCTGTCGCCCCGGGGATCGCCCCTGCACAATAGCGGCTTAGTTCTCCTTGGGAAAGATATCATGAAAACAACTCCATTGGCCGCCTTCATACTGAGTTTCATACTCCTGCTGAGCGGCTGCGCCACCTCTTACGACACAGAAAAATCCTTCTGGAGCTTTGGTGAAGGCTTCGACGTGGTACAGATAGCCGACGATAGCTGGCAGATCAGCTTCGTCGGTAACGACATGACAGATCGCGCCCTGGCCCGCAAATATGTTCTGCGCAAGTCCGCCGAGATAGTCCAGGCCCATGGCTACCCCTACTTTGCCCTCACCACAGAGCAGAACCACCGCGACGCGGTCGGCAATGACACCCTGGGCTTTGGCCACGACGACTGGGGCTATGGCCTGGGCAAGGTGGAAAATGAGACCTCGGTGATCGTCGAAGTTACCGGCCTGCAGGATAAAGAATCACTGCAGACGACCAAGGTGTATGACGCCGCCTACCTTATCGATCACCTCACATGGTAGGCCCCGCCCTCAAAAAGAGTGTGAACTAGTCCCTGTTGGAGCAAGATAAATAATGTTAGATTTATCAACATCCCCCCACGACGACTCACTCGACATGAGCATCAAAGTTGTACTCGTTGAAGATGACGAAAAGATCAGCCAGCTGCTGTCCTCTTATCTGACTATGCAGCAGATAGAGACTGTCTGTGTCCATGACGGCGCCGATGCCGTCGCCACCATTCTGGCCGAGCAGCCAGATCTGGTCATCTTAGATCTCATGTTGCCCAATCTGGACGGCTTCAGCATCTGCCGTCAGCTGCAACCCGTCTTCGATGGCAAGATACTGTTCCTCACCGCCAGCGAAGACGACATGGATCAGGTGGCGGCACTGGAGATGGGCGCCGACGACTTTATCATCAAGCCGATACAGCCCAGGGTTCTGCTGGCACGTATCCGCATGCTGATGCGCCGGGCCAAGGTATCGGCTCCCCAGGAGCAGCATCACCTCAGCTTCGGCGAGCTTGAGCTCAATCAGCAGCGCAAGCAGTGTCTGTTGGCGGGGGAAGAGATCAGCCTGACCACCAGCGAGTTCGACCTGCTCTGGCTGCTGGCTGCCCATGCCGACGAGATCCTCACCCGGGAATATCTGGTTAAGCAGATCCGTGGCATAGAGTACGACGGCATCGACCGTACCATAGACAACAAGATAGTGGTGCTGCGCAAGAAGCTGGGCGACAACCCCGCCCTGCCCCGGCGCATCATCACCGTCAGGGCCAGGGGCTATCTGTTTGTCCCCGACCGTTGGTGATCTTCTGTGACGCGTCTGTTTATCCTCATCTATAGCACGGCCCTGGCGATCTTCTTTATTGCGGTGATCGCCATGGACCAGTTTGAGCTCTTCTCCACCGACTCACTGGACGCCACCTCGCTGGCCAACGAGATCACCGCCACCCGCAAATTAGTAGACAAGATAGGCGAAACTCAAGGAGCGCAGGCGGCAGAGCAGGCACTGCAAGGCTTTGCCAAGGATATCCACCTGGCGTTGACCCGCTATGAAGTCGCGGATGACACCCTGAGTGAGGCGATCAAACAGGGGGTTAAAGACTACGGCCTCTACATAGAAGATGTGGACGAGAATCAGGCCTACTTCAGCCTGGCGAGCGACCCAGAGGTTGTCTATGGCATCATCAACGACCCGGACTCCCCCTTTATCAACACCATTAACCGCAAGGAGTGGTTTGTCTTCGTCGAGTTGTGTGCGGCGCTTGCCCTGATCAGCATCATGGTACTGTTTGTGATCTCCCGGCGACTGGCGCAACTGGAGAAGACCTGTATCGCCTTCGCCTATGGCGATTTCAGCGCCCGCGCCTCCACCAGCAGCCTTCACAGCGTGGGTCAGCTTAACCTGTCGTTCAACATCATGGCCGATCGCATCTCTCAGCTGATCCAGAGCCACAAGAACCTCACCAACGCCATCGCCCACGAGTCGCGCACCCCCATCTTCCGCATCCAGTGCAACCTGGACATGCTGGACGACTCGGGCGTACGCCCCGAGCAGATGCAATATCTTGAAGGAATTCAGGAAGATCTCAACGAGCTGGGCAGCATGATCGAGGAGCTGTTACAGTTTGCCAAGCTAGAAAGGCCAGATGCCCAACTCAGCCTGACACCAACCAACCTCTATCCGCTGTTAGCCAGCCAGCTGGAACACCTGCAGTTTGAGACGCAAAAACGCCTGCAACTTGAGGGCGACGACAGCCTGATGGCCCCCATCGCCAACCATCTGCTGCTGCGAGCCACCAGCAACATCATACGCAACGGCTACAAGTACGCCCAAAGCTGCGTCATCGTGACCCTTTGCAGCGACGAAACCAGTGTGCTTATCGAGATAGCCAACGACGGCCCGCCTATCCCTCAGGACTATTGGCAATCTATCTTCGAACCCTTCGTGCGTCTGGACAAGGCCAGAGACAGGCAGAGTGGCGGCCACGGCCTTGGACTGGCCATCGCCAAGCAGATAGTGCGTCAGCATCAGGGCGAGCTAACCTTAGGCGACAGCGAGCTGGGCGGCCCCTGTTTTACCCTGCGCCTGCCCAAGGCCGAATGACCCCACTTCACTTCTAAGTGTAAGCTGAGCTTCCCAACTAGGCGGTCTCCGACTTAACGCTATCCTATTAAAAAGCTTTCTGATACAAAGCCGAGACAAAGCCATACAGAGTGCTTCTGTTTCCCAGAAGCCAGCCTCCTCATAATTCGCTACAGATAATCACGGCACAGAACCCTAAGGCGTCGAGTCTCTGCGACTAGCCGGGTTCATTGCCTTCGTCTGTAACCCATAAGGAAGTTGTATATGAGCCTGACACACAAGCCCAACCTATTGGCCTTTGGCACACTCGTCATGGCAACCGCCCTCCTCGGCGGCTGTAACCAATCGAGCAAGTCTGACACTAAGAAGGAGGTCGCCAGCAAGGTGGGCACCTACGCCAGCGTCGACTGCAGCACGTTCACCAAGAGCCAGGACCTGCCCAAAGGTGCCAGCTGCGGCTATCTGACGGTACCGGAAAAACATGCCCTTAAGGGCCAGAGCGCCTCCAAGACAACCATGGAGATCGCCGTGCTGAAGATCCCGGCAACCAAGACAGAGGTCAAGGCCGATCCCGTGGTCTACCTGCAGGGGGGCCCGGGCTACTCGGCCATCGACAGTTTGGAAGACTTCACCCAGAGCAAGGCGAAATACCTCTGGAACGACCGCGACTTCTATCTGGTGGACCAGCGCGGCACAGGCCACGCCAAACCGGCCTACAAGTGCACCGAATTTAACACGGTCAAAGGCTCAATCGAGCAGGTCAAGGCCTGTAAGGCCCGTCTCAAGGCCAAGGGGGTAGATTTCAGTGCCTACCAGAGCGTGCAGAGCGCCCATGACTTCATCATGCTGAGAAAGGCGCTCAAGCTCGACAGCTGGAACCTCTACGGCGGCTCCTACGGCACTCGACTGGCAGAGACCATCATACGCGAAGATAGCCAAGGGGTTCGTAGCGTCATCCTCGACGGTGTATTCCCCATAGAGGTCAACGGCCTATCCGATACGCCTTGGGCCACCTATGCCACGCTGGACCGCATCATCGCCAACTGCGACGCCTCCACTAAATGCGCATCGGAGATCCTCAAGCCGATGATCGAATCTATCATCGCGCGACTACAGAATCAGGGGGAAGATCAGGCAGCCATCCGTTTCGTCAACTACATCGCCAATCTAGTGGGTGATGCCAGGGTCGTCCCCCTGATCCAGGCGATCGACAAGGACCTGAACATCATCATCAAGGATAAAGACAACGAACCCGACGAGGACTATTTTGCCCCTATGGCCCTGTCTGTGGTCTGCTCCGAGGAATATGCCTTCCTCAACCAAACAGCCTTAGTGGGTCGCAACGACAAGAACTGGTCCACCACGACCACACTGACCGTAGACAAGGTGTTCCATCAGGGTTTCGATGTCGACAGCTGTAAGGCGTGGGATGTGGCCGCGGCCGATAGCATAGAGACCCAGGCCGTGACCAGTAACCTACCCATCCTGGTGGTTAACGGCGGTAACGATCCTCAGACGCCACCAGCCTGGGGAGAGTTAGTGGTGAAGAACATGCCAAATGCCCAGCTGTTCACCAACCCTCAGGGCGGCCACGTGCAGTTGACCTCGGAGAACCCTTATCGCAACTGTATCGACGGCATTACCATGGCCTTCCTGGCGGCGCCGGAACAGAAGATAAAGACCCAGTGTACCAGCATGATTCCCGTGTTTAAGTACAACTAACAGCAAGCGTTCAGCCAAAGCCCTGACCAAAAGGTCGGGGCTTTTTTTTGGGCAAAAAAATGCCCCAGAAGATGGGGCGAGAGAACAGAAAAACACACTATGTTAGAAAAGAAGCTACACAAAACAAGGTCAGGGAACTGCTTGCGACCAATGCCGATACTCTAAGCCGAGTTAATGACATTATGATGACAAGTTCTGCCCACTAGGCCTCTTCTTTCGCTCGCTCATTTTCCAGATAGTTTTTTAGCCCTGCTCCCGGTATCGAACTCTCGGTGGCCACCGCAAAGGCTGCCCAGCGGGCGCCTTCGGCCATGGCCTGACAAAACTCATCGCCACGCACCAGCCCATGGATCAAGCCCGCCGCATAGGCGTCTCCCGCCCCAGTGGTATCCACCACGCAGGCCGACTCGGCCGCCACATGGGTCTGTGAATCTGCCTGATAGAGAATGGCGCCCGACTCGCCATCTGTCACTATGAAGGCCTGCAGACTGTCTCCGGCGATGGAGAGGCCATACTGCCAGGGCGACAGTTCGCTACGACCCTGCATGTCGGCCCGCGAGGCGATCAGCACATGGCAGGGACGCTCACGGTTATCCTTGGCCAGCTGTGCCACCACCAGGCTGTGGGGCAAGGCTGTCTTGGCCCAGCTCACCGCGCCTTCGGCGGAAGAGTTGATATAGAGGGCATCCCACTGACGCCAGTTCGGCGGCGCCGCCAGCTCGAATCTGGGGCGCTCTGGACGTATGATGGTGCGCTCACCATCCGGGGTCATCACCAGCAGCATCTCACAGGTATGTTGCTGATAGCGCTGCATCAGGCGGCAATCTATCCCCAGGGTGCTGGTCTCGGCCAGCAGCCAGTCGCCTATCTCGTCACGGCCCACCTGGCTCACCAGTGCTACCTCGTGTCCTGCCCACACCAGGCCTATGCCTGTGTTGGCACCGCCGCCCCCCAGGCGCTGGCCACCATCTTGATAGTGAAACCGTCCCCCCATCTTCAAGGGTTTATCGAGTCTGAGAATACGATCGCAATTGAGGTTGGCTACCAGCAGAATTTTGGCCATGCATGCTCCGAGTAACAGCGGATCAGGAGAAAATGAAGCTCGCCTAAACGGGTTGAGAAAATTAGCCCCGGAAACCTACTACTTTGGGGCCTGCCGAGCCTCCTTTATATCAAGGCCCGCAGGGCTTCTCAACCAATTAGGCCTGTAACTTATACATGCCTTCACTCGCCGGACGCGAGTACTCGAAGCCAAATTTGAGATAAAGGGCAGGCACATCAGCCATTAAGGTGATGTAGGCCCCCTTAGGCGCCGTCTCGTCGAGATAGGCCATGATGGCGCTCATGATAGCGCTGCCCAGGCCGCGCCCCTGATATTCGGGATCCACGGCGATATCCACCAGCTCGAAGTTAAGTGCGCCGTCACCCACCACCCGGCCCATGGCGATCACCCTGTCACCCGCCAAAATATGCACGCCAAACAGACTCAGGGGCAGGCCGAGTTCTGCCGCCTCGCGAGACCTTGGGGTCAGGCCTGTTATCTGCCGAAGGCGCAGGAAATCATTGAGAGGCGCCACACGTTTGATCAGACGAAACTCCTGCAATGGCTCGCCCGCCTGTGCCTCACGCCACTCCCGCGCCAGCAGGCCATAGCCATACTCACTGCCCCAGCTGCCCTTGAAGAAGATATTATCGCGATAATGAGCCTCGCGGCGAAAGCCCAGGCGCTCCAGCAGCCCCCAGGCGGGGTGATTTTGCACGTCTGTGATGGCCGAGAGTCTGTGTTTACCCAGGCCCTCAAACAGATACACCAACAACCCCTGCAGCGCCTCACGCGCCAAGCCCTTTCCCTGATGCTCACTTGCCAGGGTAAAGCCTATCTCAACCTGCTGCGCATCGATGAAATGCAGCGCCAGATCCCCCACCAAGGCCTGGGTCTGACGACACTCGAGGGCCAGCTGCATCCAGGTGCCGGGCGTCTCGAAGGGTGTCTGCTGTAAATTTTCGAACAGCGCCAGGGCATCCTGATACTGGTAATCTTGCCAGCTTTGGTAGCGGGCAACCTCAGGATCGGCGCGGTAGGCGGTGAAGGCCTGAAGATCGGCCCGCTCGAAGGCGCGGCAGATAAGCCGCTCTGTCTCGAAATAGATCATCACTAAAGCCCTGTCGTAAGCCTAAGCTTGAGCCAGCGAATAGTAACCGCCGCTCGGCGGTGCGGCGAACAGCGACATGGCAGCCTGCATTTTATCGCTCGGATAGGCCTGCACCGAAGCCCTGTGCTGCTCGGCAGATTCCCAACGCTCGATCACCATCAGGCGGTCCGCCTCGTCGACCGGACACAATACCTCATAGCTGAGACAGCCCGGTGAATTGCAAATATAATCGCTCAATGAGAGGAGGAAGGCCTTCAATGCCTCTGCCTGGCCCGGCGCGGCCTGAAATTCGCCAATACGTACTATCATCTGATTTCCCTGTACAAAATGAAGAATTCACCAAGCTACCCTATTACCGGGTGCTCCACAAACGTCTCTTATGAGCTTTTCGACCAATGAGTGCGTAAGCGATCGCCCATATTAACTTAGGTGATATGCGACCTCTTACCTAAGCCAACTTTAGAAATAAAATAAGCATATGAAAAAGTTGACAAAAAACCCGTCAACCTTTCGGCTTATGAGGTTTTAGGATAAAAATCAGCCTCTACAAGGTGCCAACTTGACGTTAGGCTGACAAGCAAAAGAGGTTGTGAGGTTATTGAATGGACTCAATACTGACATTAGAAGAGCTGATGGATAAGCCCCTATGCAAGGAAGAAAAACTGCGCCGCTACCACCAGTGCCTGAGAGAATTTGAGCAGCTGGGCTACCAAGATCTCTTTATCGAACAGATACGCCAGGAGGCTCGACAGCTTGAGCAGAAGCTTGCACGCCGCGCCAAGGCTAACCATAAACAGGCGCCCAAGCAGCTCCCCTAGATCTCTTGCGCCAGCTGGTCAAGAAAGTCCTGCATCACCCGGGTGCGATGCCGCGCCTCCTCCCTCGCAGCCGCCGTCTGCATGGTATCCGCCAGGGTAAACAGCTTCTGCTTGAAATGATCTAAGGTGTAGCGACTATCATCCGCCTCCCGCTCCCGACAGAAGGGATCTTCCGCAGCATACAGGGGCCGCCCCAAGGCGGTGCCCACCTGTAGACAGCGCGCCACACCTATGGCGCCCAGGGCATCGAGCCTGTCGGCATCCTGCACTATCTTGGCTTCCAGCGTCTCGGGGGCAATACCCGCGCTGAAACTATGGGCGAGAATGGCATGGTGAATGGCGGCCAAGTACTGCTGCGGATAACCCACCTCGATGAGGAAGGCGATCGCCTTATCGGCCGCCAGCATAGAGCCCTGACTGCGCCTCGGATCGTCTTTTGCCAAAGTGACACAATCATGCAGCCAAGCGGCTGGCACCACCACCTCGGCGCAGGCAGATTCGAGATCGCACAGGCGCTTGACCGTCTTCACCACCCGCCTAACATGGGCGAGATCATGGGCGGCATCGGCTGACGAGCTGGCGGCAATAAATTGGGAAAATAGCGACTCAAAGGCCTGCATGGATAGGGCTCCGACAATAAAAAAGGCCGATCTATGATCGGCCTCTTTCGCTCAGATAGCAAATGCCCCTTACCTGTCGCAGGGCTACATATCGCACGGCTTGAGCGGCTTACGCAGCTGTGCCCGCACGTTGTCCATGCCTGAGTAGAACTCTTTCATCATCAACAGGCCCATCATCTTGCCGTTATCCGTAACGATCAGGTTATCGGGATCATTGGGGTCGTTCTTGATGGCACCGATCGCCTTCATCGAGGTCATCTCTTTAAACAGGGCCCAATCCAGGTTAACGCCGAAGGTGTCGCGGAAATATTTGCGCGACAGGCGACCCGAGAACATCCCCAGCAGAAAGCGATACTGCATCACATCCTTCTGGCTGTAGTTCTTCTGCTGCTCGACGCCCATGCGACCCGAGGCGATATTCTCCTGATACTTGCGCAGGGAGAAGGTGTTCACATACAGGGTGTCGTTGAGGAAGCTGAAGGAGCCCGAACCTACCCCAAGATACTCGTCATAGTCGATCACATACTCGTCGAAGCCTTCGTTATTGGCCTTGCCAAATGCCCAGGCCGACAGCTGGTTGTACTGACCGTTAAGGCTGTTGAGGATCTGGCGGTATTGGCGCGCCATATCCCCCTGAGGCGCGGCCAGCTTGCCTTTGACGCTCTTACGGGTCTGATGGGTGATCATCAAGGGATAGGTGGTGATCTGGCGAGGGTCCAGGCGTGAGGCCATATCCAAGTCGTGCTGAATCACCTCATCTGTCTGGCCACGAAAGCCGAAGATAAGATCCACGTTGATGATAGGAAACAGCTCCTTGGCCGCCATGATCTTATCGAAGGTCTGCTGACCCGAGCCAAACTTCTCCAGACGATCTGTCATCGCCAGGATGTCGTCGTTGAAACTCTGCACCCCGATAGACATGCGATCCACCAGGCCTTCCAGCTGTTTAAAGCCAGGGCTGTCCAGATGCTGAGGATCCGACTCACAGGAGACCTCTTTGATGTTGGGAAAGAGGGTCTTGGCATGTTCTATGGTACGTGCCAGCTCATCTTCTAATACGGTTGTGGTGCCGCCGCCGATATACATGGACTCGAAGTCATAGCCCAGCGCCTTGACCATCTCCATCTCCTTACGCAGCGAGACGAAATAGGCGCGCGCCTTCTCCTCCTTAAACAGGAAACGATGGAAGGTACAGAAGGAGCACAGGGTATGGCAGAAAGGCACATGAGCATAGAGCATGTACTTCTTGCCTTCGACGGGTGCCGGCATCATGGAGGCGGACTGAGTATCGAGTCGCAGATTCTTGTCGACATAATACTGCATCACTCGTTCCATCGAGCTCAGCATCCAGTTAGGGACGGTAATGTTAGCTTGGTACGGCCTAATCAATGCACCTGGCGCCGTTTGAATAATAGAAGACGAAGACATAGATATTCCTAGCTGAACCGGCCTTGAGAACAAAGCCTTTTAATAAATAAGGACTTAAAGCGATACACATCCATTTGCGGAACACAAAAGTATCACTTAAGGAATATATAAAACGTGAACTGGCTTGGAGTTACAACACCTAGCATTAGATTAGCCGAAGAATTGTTAAGCATGTCATGTTTTAGGGAATGTTGAATAAATGTGATCGCCCATTTTGACCCAATAGAGGCAAAGAGAAGACTCGAAGAGTGTGCGGTAAGCATCGACCTGTTGCGGTGATAAAACAAATAGCGTAGGTTAAATAGTTAATAAAAATAATGATATAGACTCCGGCTGTTTCAGTGGAGCGCAATTCGACACAAGGACGTTAAAAATGAAATGGAATCTACTGGTTTCGGTGCTGCTCACCGCATCGCTGGCACTCTTTGGCTATGTGAAATACACAGAGCTCGTGGCCAATAACCTCGCCAACACCCAAGGACTCTCCGCCCTGAGCAAACAGATAGCCGAAACCGGTAGCATCATACCTGCCAAGACGGTGGCCTATTTCGATCTAGCCGCTTGCCCTGAGGGGTGGCAGCCCTACACCGAGGGGCGTGGCCGCTTTACCTTAGCCGTTAATCATCAGGAGAATGCGCTGTCGGTACGCAAGCTCAATGACAAAGGCGGCGAGGAGAAACATAAACTGACACTCGCCGAACTACCCAAGCACACCCACGTCTACGACGACTGGTACTACTATGACTCGGGAGACGAGCCGGAATACGCGACCGGAGAGGGCGATGACGTAGGCATGCGCCAACATCAAAAACGTCGCACCGAGCCCGAAGGCCACAGCGTCGCCCACAACAATATGCCGCCTTTCGTCGTGCTATTGCAGTGCATCAAGCAGTAAGAAACCTTATCTGGCACATTCCCCCGGACTGTGGCTGAAATAACGTTTGAACTCGCGGCTAAACTGGGCCGGGCTCTCGTAGCCCACCTCGATGGCGGCCTGCTTCACCTTCACTCCGGGGCGCTGCAACAGCTCCTTGGCCTTGTTCAGGCGCACCTTCTTCAGGTACTGGATGGGCGATGAGGCGGTCACCTCCTTGAAGCAGCGATGAAACGCCGAGGGGCTCATGTTCACCAGGGCGGCAAGCTGATCCACCTCTATGCTAGCTGCATAGTGTTTATGTAGATAGCTTAGCGCCTTGTCGATGCGCGACAATCTCGTATGACTCAGTGCCAGGGCATAGAGGGGGGCCGCGTTGGGCAAGGCCAGCAGGCGATATAGGATCTCCAGCACCATGGTCTCTCCCAGCGCCTCGGCCTCCAGCGGCGATTGCAATGCCTGCAGCAGACGATGAATGCAGCACTCTATCGCCTCGCCGGTCGGCGCGATGAAATAGCCCGGCAGTCTCGACTCGCTCAGGGCCTGGGGCACCCTGTGGTGGTTGTCCATTATAGGGATGAGGCGGTTTAGCTGCGCCAGATCGATATCTATCATCATCACCAGCACTGGCTCCTCCTTGCTGGCGAAGGTCTCGCACTCCACCGGCATGGGCACTGTCATTACCAGAGTGTTCTGGGGATCATAGTCGAGCACCCTGTTATCCAGATAGATACGCTTCTTGCCCTGCCCCACTATCATGATCCCCTGGGAGTAACACAAGGGGCCGCGGGCACCGTAGGCGGAGCAGCGAAACAGCTTGATACCAGGCAATACGCTGTCGTTCATCCCCTCATCGGGGGCCAGCTCCGACATCAACTCGGCAATACTCTTCACACTTTACCTCTTGGGACAGGATAAGGATTCAACTGATGGCGATAATATCACCCAAGCAGAAAAAGGCATCAAAATTTATCAAATATATGCCTTTTAAACTCAACAAAGCAGAAATAGGCAAGAGTCGTGCAGCAATAGGTATTTAAAACTCGCGTCAAGAGACTAGTATGTGCAGCATATTATTAGGTGACACAAGGTATCCCCATGCTTAACTTCGATTATCGCAATCCCACACAGATCGTCTTCGGTAAAGACCGCTTGGCCGAGCTAGACAAGCTGATCCCCGCAGGCGCCCGCGTCATGGTGACCTATGGCGGCGGCAGCGTGAAACGCTTCGGCACCCTGGACAAGGTACTCAGCGCCTTGGGCGATCGCACCGTCGTCGAATTCGGCGGCATCGAGGCCAACCCACAGTATGAGACCCTGGCCAAGGCGGCCAAGCTGGCAAGAGAAGAGTCTATCGACTTCCTGCTGGCGGTCGGTGGCGGCTCTGTGATGGATGGCACCAAGTTCATCGCCCTGGCGACACGCTTCGAGGGTGATAGCGCCAGCCTGCTGTTCCACGGTTTCGCCCCTGTGCCGGTCGAAGCGGATCAGGTATTGCCTTTGGGCACCATAGCCACACTGCCTGCCACGGGCTCAGAGATGAACGCCTTCGGCGTGGTCAGCTATAACGGCGGCAAGTTCCCGGTTAACCATCCCAGCATCTACCCCACCTTCTCGCTGCTGGATCCGACCCTGACCTTCACCCTGCCAAAGATTCAGGTGGCTAACGGTGTGGTCGACGCCTTCGTCCACGTGCTGGAGCAGTATGCCACCTATCCCGTAGATGGCCGGGTACAAGACAGGACCGCCGAAGGCATAATGCGCACCCTGATCGAGATTGGCCCCATCACACTGGAAGAGCCGGAGAACTACAACGCCCGCGCCAACCTGATGTGGAGTGCCACCTCGGCCCTCAACGGCATGATAGGTGCCGGCGTGCCGTTTGACTGGACGACCCATATGATTGGTCACGAGCTGACGGCCCAGTTTGGCATCGACCACGCCCAGACTCTGGCCGCCGTGTTGCCGTCTGTCTGGCGCGTACGCAAGACCCAGAAGCACGCCAAGCTGCTGCAATACGCCGAGCGCGTGTGGGACATCACAGAGGGCGACGAAGCCAGCCGCGTCGACTTGGCGATCGACAAGACGGAGCAGTTCTTCCAACAACTTGGCCTCAAGACCCGCCTGCGCGACTATGACATCGCCCAGGAGCAGATTGACGACATAGTCGCGGCGCTTGAAGCCCACGGCATGACCGCCCTGTCAGAATCTGGCGATCTCGGCCTGGATATCAGCCGCGAGATCCTGCAGCTGGCCTGGTAAGGCGCAAAACACCACACGATAAAGGCATCCTCAGGGATGTCTTTTTGCTATGCCGCCTCCAGCAACTCCTCCCAGTAATTCCTCCCCCATTCTGGTCGACTGACAAAGCGATACAAACTGCTGACAGTAATCACCCGCGGCCCTTATTACACTGATATTTTTATCGCAGGAGACCGCCATGCCACGCCTTATCCTACCCCTGCTGCTGGTGTTCAGCAGTCTACTGGGCTGTAACGCCGACCAACCCAGAGTGCAGCCGCCGCTGGCTAACTTCGCCTTTAATCAAGAGAAACTCGAGGCGTTAATCCAGGAGCGCGAACCGATATTCTCATCGATTCAACTCGAGTACCAACACACCCACTACGACAGGCTGGAATACGCCGACATCTTCGTCGACACCCAGAAACAGATTCCTTATCTGCTGCTGGCACTGAGCAGCGAGAAGGGTCATAGCCTCACCTTAGGGATCAAGTTTGACGAGTGGCAGCTGCTGGATTGTCAGATCTTTTCCGGCCCCCACCGCATCGACAGCTTCGACTGCTCTGATGCCAAACGACTGACCCAGGATGACAAGAGCATCTTCGAGCTGCGCACCCGCGAGAAGCAGCAATACCTGCGCCTGAGCTTTGTCAGCGACTGGCTGGAGTACGCCTCCTCAATAGGCTCGACCCTCTTCTCGCCTCGGGAAAATGACACGGGTATTGAGATCCTCACCAGCAACTATTTCGAGCCGCTGATCAACAACCAGTGGTGCACCGCGGACTGCGACAACCCGGCTAGCTCGACACTGGGGGTCACCAGCTATCAGGCGCTGAAACGCCTGGTGGATCATTACCCCAAGAGGAAGAAGGTGCTGGTGTTCGATAACTTTGTCGGCGGATCCGCCGACGATGAGATCAACATGTATACCGGCTTGCTGATCCGCGAGCAGGGGTTGGATACCAAGGTCAGCCGCTCGGGACGCGTCTTCTCCGGTGCCACGGATCTGTTTACCGCCGGGGTAAGGCGCACCCTGGAGCTGCAAGACTCCACCTTAAGCGTGGCACGAAACCAGCAAGTTGGCGTACACAGCTGGAGCGATGGCGAGCTTGGCCGGGATGCCACAGAGATCTCCTACAGCGACGCCGCCCACCGTAGTCAGGCCACCTACTTCAGCCGCATGTTGGGCAAACAGGGGATCCCCTTCTACCTGTTTACCCTCACCTCGGCCCCCTCAGAGGGCGCCCATTGGATGACGCAAAAGGAGATGGCCCGCTATCGACTCACCACAGAGATCCGCTGACGGGCACGCAGAGCAATAATGCCATCGCTTGACGGCATCAGCCTCTAGGCCAGACCGCCGCGGGTCAGGCGTTCGGGATCCAGCAGGCGTCTGAGCTCCTCCTCGCTAAGGTCTGTGAGCTCCATGGCTACCTCGAGTATGGGTCTCTGCTCCTGATAGGCCTGCTTAACTATCTTAGCGGCCTGCACATAGCCCACCTTGGGGCTCAGGGCGGTGACCAGTATGGGATTGCGATGCAGGGAGTCGGCTATCTTGCCTCGATTCACCACGAAACTCGCAATCGCCTTGTCCGCCAGGAGGCGCGAGACATTGCTGAGGATCTCTATGCTCTCTAGCAGGTTAACCGCGATCAGCGGCTGCATCGCGTTGAGTTCGAAGTTGCCGGACTGACCGGCGATAGTGATCGCCATATCCTTGCCCATCACCTGAGCCGCCACCATGCAGGCGGATTCTGGGATCACAGGGTTGACCTTGCCCGGCATGATGGATGAGCCCGGCTGCAAAGGTTGCAGGCTAATCTCACCCAGGCCCGCCAGTGGGCCAGAGTTCATCCAGCGCAGGTCGTTGCTGATCTTCATGATGGCCACCGCCAGCGTCTTCAGCTGGCCCGAGAGGGCAACGGCGGTATCATGGCTCGCCATACGGCTAAAGAGATTATCCGCCGGGCGAAACTGAGTGCGGGTCAGGGCGCTGAGTCTCTCGCAGAACAGCCGGGAGAACTCCTCGTGGGTGTTGACCCCAGTCCCCACCGCCGTACCGCCTACTGGCAGCTGGGCCAGGGCGTCGCCTTGGCTGGCGATCCGCTCGCGGCAATCATCGATCTGACTCGCCCACCCCCCCAACACCTGATCGAAACGAATTGGCATGGCATCCATCAGGTGGGTGCGCCCCGTCTTGGTGACATCGGCCAGCTGCTGCGCCTTAGTCGCGATGGTCTGCGACAGCAGGGTTAACGAGGGGAGCAGCGACTGCTCTACCGCTAACAGGGCACTGATATGGATGGCGCTGGGAATAATGTCGTTGCTGCTCTGCCCCAAGTTGATCACGTCGTTGGGATGCACCGCCTGGCCCAGGCTCTTCGAGACTAGGGTCGCAAGCACCTCGTTGGCGTTCATGTTGCTGCTGGTGCCCGAGCCAGTCTGAAACATGTCGATGGGGAAATGGCGCATCATCTGGGGATCTGCCAGCAGCTCCTGCACCGCCTGGGCAACCGCCGGGGCGATATTGGGCGGCAGCAACCTAAGCGCCACGTTAGCCTCGGCGGCGGCGAGCTTAGCTAGCAGCAAGGCCCGGATGAAGCTGCGGGGCATGGGGCGGCCGCTCACGGGAAAGTTCTTGATCGCCCGCGCCGTCTGCGCGCCGTAGAGGGCATCGGCGGGAATATTAAGGTCGCCCATGCTGTCGCTTACCGCTTTACTCTCCATCTCTCTCTCCTGCTTGTTGAGACTAGCTTGATCTTAGGTCAAATTCTGCCGGGTCGCGACCTGGCAACAAGGCACAAACCTGTCCGCAACAGCTAGCAAACAACCCATTATCATTCAACATGTTATTGCAAGAAGTGATGCAGTTTCGCTTGCAAATGTCTCTCAAGGAGTTAGGCTGCCTTCACTTTATTTATTGCCAAGCGTTAGCCTGTAGATGCGAGTAACCATGAGACATAAAGGAGCCTCTGGCTTTACCCTGATAGAGATGGTGGTGGTGATCATCATACTGGCCATTCTCAGCGTAGCGGCCGCCAGCAGGTGGATAAGCCTGACACGAGAGGCGAGGATCGCCCAGCTCAAGCAGCTCGAGGCCTCGGTGCAGGCCGCGAATCAACTTGTCTATGCCCGCTCGGCCATCCTGGGACTAGAGAAGCAGCCTAAGGCCAGCTTCTTCCTCAATTCAGGCGACAGCCAAAAAATCCAGGTGAGATATGGCAACCCGGTATGGGGCGGCGATGCGGTAACTCAGCTGCTGACGGTCACCATGAGTGAATGGTTCTATGGCGGGCGCTGGACGGTGGAAGATATCGAGCTGCGCATCGGCGATCGCAGCCTGTATAAGACCCCTGGGGATCTCATGGCAGACGGCGCCCTCGCCTGCTATCTGAGGGTCGACACGACTGCCGATAGCGTGACCACCAAAATCATGGACAACGACTGTTAAGTCAGTCGCCGACCCTGTTGATGATAAAGCTAAATGTCTGGTCGCCAAAGGTGAGCAAGGCGGCCTTGTCCAGGTCGACTATCGCCTGAGAGGCGGTCTCATAGCCCTCGCCGCTCAGGCTGAAATCCACCAACACCTGAGCCGCATCGTGTGGCGTAACCTTAACGCTGAACCGGTACGTATCCGCCAGCATCACCCGCTCGGCCTCGGCCTTATCAATCACTAGCGTCGGCGCGCCAAGCACCTCGCCCTGCAGGCTGACCTCTGAGGTCACCTTGTAGGTATCGGCAAGGCTACTAAAGCTCACACTTAAACTAACACTCACACTCAGGGCGAGCGCTATCAAGATCCTTCTGATCATATTCAGCTCCTTTATGGTGAAATTGCTTTCCTTACAACCTAGTGGCTTGGCAGTTATTGTCAACATTTTCAACATCTAATATTTATAACGGCTAAAGTTTCTAGCGGCTATTTTTTCTAACTGATTTATGTTGCTAAAAGCGACTCTTGCTAGCTGCTACTATCACTCTCTGCTCCAGGCATTAAACGGCAGGCATAAAAAAAACACCCCACCGGCAACCCGGTGAGGTGTTTTTTCATGGTAACAGGAAACGCTAATGCGCGCGGCGAACGCCTTACGCTTTGTACTTCAGCGTGCCGTTAGCCTTGATCTCGTCATACCAAAGGTTGTGATGCTGGGTCGCCCAGTTTTCATCACAGTAACCCGACACCATACACTCCATACCACCTTCTGACATCACGGTCGCCATGAAGATGTGAACGATAGAGAAGGCGCAGATAACGATGGCACTGACAGAGTGAAGTACCAGGGCGATCAGGCTCAGGGTGCGGCTAGGCTCGAACAGGTTCGGGAACAGCAGCAACATGCCAGAGGCCGAGATGATCAGTCCAAATAAGGCGAAGGCCCAGAACCACATCTTCTCACCGGCGTTGGCAAAGCCCGCATCCGGATGCTTACCCTTGAAGGGACCGAAGTTGATGTAACCACCAACCACTAGGAACCATTTAACATCATACATCTTAGGCAGCTGATTCTTGGCCCACAGCGTGGTCATCAGCGCCCAACCGATCATGAAGGGGATCGCCATGTAGTCATGGATCTGCTTGGCGCCATAGACCAGGCCGGCCCAGAAGCCTTCACCCAGATATGGCTGGAAGAAGAAACGTCCCGCCAGCAGGGTCAGACCCGTGAGGATCAGCAGCAGACAAGGGATAGCCCCCAACCAGTGGATAGAGACATCAAATTTCGACCAGCGATACACCATCTTGCCCGAGAAGCCATGATGCAACTTGGAGATACCGTTCACCTTGATGAACAGCACGAAGATGATGATCATACCAAACAGCGCCGCCATCAGGGCAGGTGCCAGCCAGTCGCTGCGAAGCTCGAGTACCCGCAGATCATAGCTGTTGATTGGCTGGTTGTGGAACTGACCGTGAGAGGTAGTGTATCCGGTGGCACCCGCCTGAATCTCAGACCAAATCTGCCCCTCGGTGGCGGCATGGGTATGGTCGGTCGCGTCGCCATGGGCGAACGACAGGGCACTGAATGTGGTACCTATCACTAGCGCTAAGATCACGCTAAATTGTTTGAACCATTTGTTCATATTACATCCTTATCGTCCACACCGGGCGAGCCCGGTGTGGATTGTTGTGGCCTTATACAAGCTGAGGATTAACCCCAAATCGCATTTTTCGAACCACGGTATGCAACACGCTCGCGGAAGATGTTTGAGATAACCTCAGCATCACCGGCAAGTAGCGACTTAGTCGCACACAACTCGGCACACATAGGCAGCTTGCCTTCGGCAATACGGTTAGAACCGTACTTCTGACGCTCTGCATCTGAGTGATTCTCTTCAGGACCACCGGCACAGAAGGTACACTTGTCCATCTTGCCGCGGCTGCCGAAGGCGCCCTTCTTAGGGAACTGAGGCGCGCCGAACGGACAGGCGTACAGACAGTAGCCACAACCGATACAGGTGTCTTTGTTGTGCAGCGTCAGACCATCTTCCGTCTTGTAGAAGCAGTTTGCCGGACAAACCGCCTGACAAGGGGCGTCGGTACAGTGCATACAAGCCACTGAGATAGAGGCTTCGCCTGGCTGACCGTCGTTGATGGTCACCACGCGGCGACGTTGAATACCCCACTCCAGCGCAGAGTCGTTTTCGTTCTTACATGCCGTGACACAGCCGTTACATTCGATGCAGCGCTTGGTATCACATAAAAATTTCATTGTAGCCATAATGGCAAATCTCCCGATACTTAAGCTTTAGTGATCTGACAAAGCGACGCTTTGGTCTCTTGCATCTGCGTGACAGGGTCATAACCATAGGTCAATGCCGTGTTCGCAGACTCACCAATCACATAAGGCACAGTACCTTCTGGATAGTTATTCTCTAGGCTCTCACCATGCATCACACCGGCGAAGTGGTATGGCATCCAGGTAACACCTTGCTTAACGCGAGGGGTAACCATGGCCTTGATCTTGATGCGGCCACCTTCGGCGCCTTCCAGCCATACGGTATCGCCGTTGCGGATACCACGGTCGGCGGCATCGCCTGGGTGGATCTCAACAAACATCTCTTGTTGTAGCTCCGCCAGCCATGGGTTAGAGCGAGACTCTTCACCACCACCCTCGTACTCAACCAGACGACCAGAAGTCAGACCCAGTGGGTACTTGGTTGCCGTGTCTTTCTCTTGGATAGACTTGTACAGCGTCGGTAGGCGATGGACTTGCATGTCGTCGTAGGTTGGGTACTTAGACACGAGATCGCGACGTGGTGTGTACAGCGGCTCACGGTGCACAGGCACTTGATCAGGGAAGGTCCACACGATACAACGCGCCTTAGCGTTACCAAATGGAATACAGCCGTGCTTCATGGCCACACGCTGGATACCGCCAGAAAGGTCGGTCTTCCAGTTCTTGCCTTCGGCTTCTGCCTTCTCTTCGGCGGTCAGATCGTCCCACCAGCCCAGTTGCTTGAGCAGCTTGTCGCTGAACTCTGGGTAACCGTCTTGGATCTCGCTGCCCTTAGAGAAGCTGCCTTCGGCCAACAGGTTCTTGCCTTGGTATTCGACGCCATAACGGGCACGGAAGTTACCACCGCCCTGCAGTACGTGTTTGTTTGTGTTGTAGAGGATCTGGGTACCAGGGTGTTTCTGCTCTGGTGTGCCCCAACATGGCCATGGCAGACCATAGGTTTCGCCCTTGGCTGGGCCGCCTTCTGCTTCAAGCGTCTTGTTGCTGAAGGTGCCCCAGTTTTGGGTGTGCAGCTTCAGACGCTCTGGGCTTTGGCCAGACATACCGATAGTCCACATACCGCGGTTGATCTCACGGGTGATGTCTTCGATCACTAGCATGTCTTTGGCATCTTTAGCGATGCGCTTAGTGTATTCCTTGTCGAAACCGAGTTTCTGCGACAGGCGATACATGATCTCGATATCTGTCTTAGATTCGAATAGTGGCTCGATCACTTTCTCACGCCACTGCTGGCTACGGCCAGAGTTAGATACCGAACCTTCGGTCTCGAACTGAGTCGCCGCAGGTAATAGATAGACGCCATCCTTACGACGGTGCATAACACCCGCCATTGTTGGGAATGGATCCACAACCACGACTGTGTCCATCTTATCCAGGGCGTCACGCACCTCGCGCTGACGGGTTTCTGTGTTAACAGATTGCCCCCAGAAGAAGGCCATGCGCACGCGATCTTTCTGCGCCAGCTTCTCAGGCGTCTCTAATACGCCGTCATGCCAACGAGAACATGGAATACCAGGAGTGTTCATTGGGATGCGACCCAGGTATTCGTTCTGGTCGAATCGCCCCTTAACCCAGTCGAAATCCAGATCCCAAACGTGAGACCAGTGCTTCCAAGAACCTGTCTTGAGGCCATAGTAGCCAGGCAGGGTATCGAATAGCAGACCTAAGTCGGTTGCGCCCTGTACGTTATCGTGACCACGGAAGATGTTAGTACCGCCGCCAGATACGCCCATGTTGCCCAGAGCCAGCTGCAGGATACAGTAGGCACGGGTGTTGGCGTTACCAACGTGGTGCTGGGTACCACCCATACACCAAACCACAGTACCAGGACGGTTTTCAGCCATCAGCTTAGCCGCTTGGTAAACCTGCTCTTCACTCACACCTGTGATGTTAGCCACTTCTTGTGGTGGGAACTTCTTCACCTCTTCGCGAATGGTGTCCATCTCGAACACGCGCTGCTGGATGAAGGTCTTGTCTTCCCAACCATTTTCGAAGATGTGCCACAACATACCGTAGATGAACGGAATATCGGTACCAGGACGCAGTGCACAGTGCAGATCTGAGTGAGCCGCGGTGCGAGAGAAACGTGGGTCAACCACGATGATCTTGGCGTTGTTCTTCTCTTTGGCGATCAGGATATGCTGCATGGCAACAGGGTGTGCCTCGGCAGGGTTTGAACCGATGAAGAAGATCGCATTCGCATTCTGAATGTCGTTGAAAGAGTTGGTTTGCGCACCATAACCCCAAGTGTTAGCAACACCGGCTACAGTGGTAGAGTGACAGATACGTGCCGAGTGGTCGACGTTGTTGGTACCCCACATGGCCGCAAATTTACGGTACATGTAGCAGCCTTCGTTAGAGAACTTGGCGCTGCCCATGAAGTAGAGTGAATCTGGGCCCGACTCCTGGCGGATGCTCTGCATCTTGTCGCCGACTTCGTTGAAGGCCTGCTCCCAAGAGAGCTTCTTCCACTTACCGTCGACCAGCTTCATTGGGTACTTAAGACGCTTCTCGCCGTGACCATGCTCACGCAGCGCAGCACCTTTGGCACAGTGACCACCGGCGTTGAATGGGTGATCGAATGCTGGTTCCTGACCCGTCCAGACACCGTTTTGGACTTCGGCGTACAGGCCACAACCCACGGCACAGGCACTACATACGGTACGCTTAATCTCGATTGGGGCATCGTGTGGAATATCTTTCGCTTCGGCGCGGCGCATCATGCCGGTACCGAGAAGAGAGGCTGCAGCAATACCACCGGTTGTGATACCCGCATGCTTCATGAATTGACGACGGCTGATGCCTAAGCTTGGCTTAGCCGTTGCGACTGCCTCATTTGTTTTGCGCGTTAACTTCATCGCTCAAATTCTCCTAATTAGCTACGCAAGCTATTGTAATAACTGCGGATATGTGCAGTTTCATGGTAGCCATCGGCATGTTTTTCTTGAGATTTACTTTCGGTTGCATTGGCAACACTTACACCACTCGCGGCGATGGCCACACCGGCCGTACCACCTATGGTGAGTGCTTTCAGCAAAGATCTGCGATTCAGATCGGGCTGTTGCTTCTTCATTCTTGCTCCTAGTGGATTAGGAAGTTTCGATTAGTAGGGATGATTTATTCAAAACCGCCATCGGCACATTGGTTAAAGCAATGTTATTTACAGGTGGCAGCTTGGTAAAAATGCTATGTTTTTTAAAAACATCCGATTAATTGCCGTTGCAATATAGGTAAGAAGCGAGGCGGAGATATTGATCTAAACAGGGGTCAATAAGCGGAAAAAATGAATAAATGGCCAAAGTGTTAAGCCAGTCATACTTTAGCCAATACACTTTGCTGGCAATCCCTAAAAATAGCGAAAACCGGGATCCAGTAGATGTAATGAAGTTGTTGTTATTGAAAATAAAAAGTGCGTTCAAAAAACAGCCAAAGGTGATCTGGATCCGCTAAAATCCTCAACCTTTAACCATAAAAAAACACCCCGCCTAATGCCTAGGTGGGGTGCTTCATCTATGCGCTTTTATTCAATAACGCGTCTGCGTTTTGAGTCTAGTCGCTGTAGGTCTAGTCCCTGTAAGTCAGGGTACCGTTATCTTTGATCTCATCGTACCAAAGGTTGTGGTGCTGTACCGCCCAGTTCTCATCACAGTAACCCGACTTCATGCACTCCATACCACCTTCACTCAGTACCGTCGCCATCCAGATGTGGACTATGGTAAAGGCGATGATGATGATGGCGCTGAGGCCGTGAACCAGCAGTGCCGCCATAGAGGCTTCACGTGGCAGTTCCAGGCCAGGCATCACCAGCATGATACCGGATACCGCGATGAACAGACCGAACAGGGTTAGCGTCCAGAACCACATCTTCTCACCGGCGTTGGCGAAGCCGCTGTCTGGGTGCTTGCCCTTGAAGGGTCCGAAGTTGATGTAGCCACCAACCACCAGGAACCACTTAAGGTCATACAGCTTAAATGTCTGCAACGGCATCCATTTAACCACACAGATAGCCCAGGCCACGATGAACAAGGGACCCGCGTAATCGTGGATCGTCTTGCTGCCGTAGATCAGCGAGCCCCAAATGCCTGTGCCCACATAGGGTTGTAGCACATGCTTACCCAACATGATGTTAAGACCGGTAAAGATCAACGCCAGGCAGGAAAGCGCCATCACCCAGTGAATCCAAAGATCGGCCTTGCTCCAGCGCAATACCATCTTGCCAGAGAAACCATGACTTAGCTTTGAAGGGCCATTCACCAGATAGAAGATCAAGAAAGCACCGAACACACCGCAAACGGCCAGCGCCATCACCGGGGTGAGATAGTCGTTCTTAACGTTAGTGCCTTCGATAGCCGACACGTTAATCATGACCCCACCCTCGGCGCCTTTGGCTGTGGTGTATCCCTTGTCTCCTGACTTCACGGCTCGCCATAGCTCAGCGTCGTTGGTATTTGCCATCTGTTGACTGGTCTGTTCGTCAACGGCATAGGCTGACGTCGTCAAGCCTAAGCCCATTGCCAAGACCAATGGCAATAACAACACAGTGAATAGGCTGCGCAGTGATTTTAATAACATAGTCACTCCTTTACAGACCGTAAGCCCGAAGGCTTACGGTACTATTCACTTTAAACGCCAGTCTTAGGGGTGTAGCCCCAGATCGCATTAGGGTTACCACGGGCCGCAATACGCTCACGGTAGATGTTGGAAACCACTTCCGCATCACCGGCGAGCAGAGCCTTGGTTGAACAAAGCTCGGCACACATAGGTAACTTACCCTCGGCCAGACGGTTAGCGCCGTACTTCTTACGCTCGGCTTCGGAGAAGGTCTCTTCTGGGCCACCGGCACAGAAAGTACACTTGTCCATCTTGCCGCGGCTGCCAAAGGTGCTCTTCTTAGGGAACTGAGGCGCACCGAATGGGCAGGCGTATAGGCAGTAACCACAACCGATACAGGTATCTTTGTTGTGTAGTGTTAGGCCATCTTCCGTCTTGTAGAAGCAGTTTGCTGGGCAAACGGCCTGACAAGGGGCGTCGGTACAGTGCATACAAGCCACAGAGATCGAGGCTTCACCGGGTTGACCATCGTTGATGGTCACGACGCGACGGCGTTGGATACCCCACTCGAGAGCGGAATCGTTTTCGTTCTTACATGCTGTGACGCAACCGTTACACTCGATGCAGCGTTTGGTGTCACATAGAAATTTCATGACTGCCATAATGGCTTATCTCCTCATCAAGTTCCGTTAGGCTTTAGTGATCTGACACAAGCTAGACTTAGTCTCTTGCATCTGGGTCACCACGTCATAGCCATAGGTCAATACGGTGTTGGCCGACTCACCAATGATGTAAGGCACTGTACCTTCTGGGTAGCTCTTCTCCAGGCTCTCGCCTTCGAACATACCCGCGAAGTGGTACGGCATGAAACACTCGCCTTCAATCACACGCGGTGTCACCATTGCCTGCACCTTGATCTTGGCGCCTTCTGGGCTGTGAACCCATACGACATCGCCATCACGTAGACCACGATCCGCCGCATCAGCAGGGTTGATTTCGATAAACATCTCTTGCTGAAGCTCTGCCAACCAAGGGTTAGAACGTGTCTCTTCACCACCGCCCTCGTACTCAACCAGACGACCAGAGGTCAAGGCGAGTGGGAACTCTTTGGCGAAGTCCTGATCCTGAATTGACTTGTACAGGGTAGGAAGACGCGCAACCATACGGTCATCGTAAGTTGGGTACTTAGACACAAGATCACGACGAGGCGTATACAGAGGCTCACGGTGAACCGGAATATCATCTGGGAAGTTCCAAACGATACAACGGGCCTTAGCGTTACCAAATGGGATACAACCGTGCTTGATGGCGACACGCTGGATACCACCAGAGATATCTGTCTTCCAGTTCTTACCTTCGGCAGCCGCTTTCTCTTCTGCGGTCAGGTCGTCCCACCAGCCAAGTTGCTTGAGCATCTTGTCGGTAAACTCTGGATAACCGTCCTTGATCTCACTGCCCTTAGAGTAAGAGCCTTCGGCCAGGATGTTGTTACCCTCGTGCTCAACACCGTAACGGGCACGGAAGTTACCACCACCGAAGCGGACTTCACGGTCGGTACGGTAGAGGATCTGGGTACCTGGGTGTTTCATCTCAGGTGTGCCCCAACATGGCCAAGGCAGACCATAGGTTTCGCCCTTAGCTGGGCCACCCGGTGCTTCCAGACTCTTGATGTCGAAGGTGCCCCAGTTTTCCTGGTGCATCTTGAGACGCTCTGGGCTCTGACCTGTATAACCGATGGTCCACATACCCTTGTTGTATTCACGGACAATATCTTCGATCAACGGCTCGTCACCGTTCACCTGGATATGCTTACACAGTTCTTTCTCTATGCCCCACTTCTTCGCCAACTTGTACATGATGACGTGGTCAGGCTTAGATTCGAACAGCGGCTCAATAACCTGTGAACGCCACTGCAGTGAGCGGTTAGAGGCTGATACCGAACCATAGGTCTCGAACTGAGTCGCCGCCGGCAGCAGATAGACGCCATCTTTACGGGTATGCATCACACCCGCCATAGTTGGGAATGGATCCACAACCACTACTGTGTCCATCTTGTTCAGTGCTTCACGCACCTCACGGCCACGGGTTTCGGTGTTGACCGACTGACCCCAGAAGAATGACATACGGATGTTGTCTTTCTGAGCGATCTTAGACTTGTCTTCCAGCACGCCGTCGTGCCAACGAGAACAAGGAATACCGGTAGAGGTCATAGGATCCTGACCCAGACGCTGTTCCTGGTCGAAGCGAGCCTTCACCCACTCATAGTCCAGATCCCATACGTTACACCAGTGCTTCCAAGAACCTGTCTTGAGGCCATAGTAACCAGGCAGGGTGTCGAACAGCAGACCGAAGTCGGTAGCGCCCTGTACGTTATCGTGACCACGGAAGATGTTAGTACCACCACCAGAGACGCCCATGTTACCCAGGGCCAACTGCAGGATACAGTAAGCACGGGTGTTGGCATTACCTATGTGGTGTTGAGTACCACCCATACACCAGACTATGGTGCCAGGCTTAGTCTCGGCCAGTGTCTTGGCCACACGGTACATCTGCTCTTTAGGTACACCGACCACGTTTTCAACTTCTTCAGGGTTCCACTTAGCGGCAGCTTCGCGGATACGCTCCATGCCGTAGACACGCTGGTCGATGAAGGTCTGGTCTTCCCACTTGTTTTCGAAGATATGCCACAGCAGACCATAGATATAAGGAATATCGGTACCTGGGCGAATATGCACGTACTCGTCGGCCTTAGCCGCAGTACGGGTGAAACGAGGATCGACAACGATAATCTTCGCGCCGCGCTCTTTACCTTCCAGAATGTGTTGCATGGCAACCGGGTGAGCTTCTGAAGGGTTAGAACCGATAAACATCATCGCCTTGGCGTTGCGGATATCGTTGAACGAGTTGGTTTGCGCACCATAGCCCCAGGTGTTAGCAACACCGGCTACAGTGGTAGAGTGACAAATACGTGCCGAGTGGTCGACGTTGTTGGTGCCCCACATGGCAGCGAATTTACGGTATAGGTAAGCCTGCTCGTTAGAGAACTTGGCACTACCCATGAAGAAGATTGAATCCGGGCCTGATTCCTTACGGATATCCAGCGCCTTCTGACCTACTTCCTCGATAGCCTGATCCCAAGAGATACGCTTCCACTTACCGCCTTCTAGCTTCATGGGGTACTTGAGACGCTTCTCGCCATGGCCGTGCTCACGTAGAGACGCACCCTTGGCACAGTGACCGCCGGCATTGAATGGATGGTCGAAAGCCGGCTCTTGGCCTGTCCACACACCATTTTGCACTTCGGCATAGATACCACAGCCCACAGAACAGTGAGAACAGATGGTACGCTTCACTTCGGTTGGCGCATCATGTGGCACTTCTTTCGCTTCGGCTTTGCGCATCATTCCAGCGCCAAGCATAGAGGCCGCGGCAATACCACCAGTAGCAAGACCTGCAGACTGAAGGAACTGACGACGACTTAGACCCAGGGCAGGCTTTTTAGCGACTTCTGCCTGGTCTGTTTTGCGGGTTAATCGCATCACACACTCTCCTAATGTTATTGAATTACTGCGTAATTACTCGTCCAAGGCTTACTTGGTACGTAAAGACGCGTAATAACTACGAATATGATCTGTCTCGTGGTAACCATCGCCTTGCGCTGCATCTTTTTGAGGTGCAGGCGTTGCCGCCGCGGCCTGGCCGCTCACGGTTGCCACGGCACCCGCTGCACTGCCCAGGGCTAATGCTTTTAGCAATTGACGACGACCCATATCAGAAGCTTGCTTCTTCATAGTGTCTCCTTGATGTTGACTCAATTTAGGCTCTAGTCTCTTCATCTCGGTCGATTTGGCTTTGCAGATAAGTCGACACTAAGACCAGAACCCGACGCTTGATGAGGGTTGCCCCTCGGTTTCAATATGTCGGCGCGTTGGCGCCGACCACTAAGCTAAACCACAACCTAGGACGCGAGTTCGCTGGCTGTCGGTTCAATCTTCTCCGCTTCGCTGCCGGGGCAGTTCACCGGAATATCTAACTTAAGTTGTTCAAATTCGTTGGCTTCGATGACGAAGAACGCCTTCGCCAGCTGGGCCACTGTGGCATAGAAGGCCGCGCTTGGCGCCCGTCCCAGGTGGTCACAGAAGCGATCGATCCAGCTGCCGATGTGACGTTGGTAAAACGCCAACTGGCGGAAGCCAGGCGCCTCGAGGATCAGGGTGCCCATCACCTCACACAGGGCGGCTACATGATCTTCCGGTTCCTTCACCTCTTCGCTGCGCTCAAACCCCAGCTGAGCCAGATCCTGTCTGAGCAATGCCAGCGGCTTGTCCATCAGAGAACCCGTCATAAACCAGCTGCCATAGGGCAAGATCTCACCGCTACCCACGCCGAGGAAGATGTTGAAGTACTCATCTTCCAGCTGCTCAGGGGTAAACTGGCCCGCCGCCAATTTAAGCGCCAACCAGGCCTTGGTCATGTCGCTGTCATCGTCGGCATCTATCTCCAGGGTGGAAAGGAACTGCAACAGTTCAGCACTTGGCTGCTTGCGTAAAAGCGCCGCCAAAAGCTGGTAGATATCGGCTCTTAACTGATCGTTTTCTGAAACTTCTCTTACTAATTCGGTCATGGCTAAACTCTTATCGCAGTTGCTTTTCAGGATCTTGAAGTATGTCTTCAAACATGTCTTTTACCCGGCAGTCGCTACACATCTTCAGACGCTCGGTATTGGCACTGAAGGCACTGTGTCCGCCGACTACATCCAGCATCCGTTGCACCATGGATTGGGTGGCGAATGGGGTACCACAACGAATACATTCGAACGGGGCCTCCTCATTCAGGGTTTGACGGCTCTGACGGGCCGCCGCATCGAAATTAATCTGTGGTGTCAGACTGATCACCTTCTCCGGACAGGCCGACTCACACAGGCCGCACTGCACACAGGCCTGCTCGACAAAATAGAGCGCCGGCTTGTCGCCGCCGTCGGTCAGTGCCTGGGTAGGACAGGTCGACACACAGGAGAGACACAGGGTGCAATTATCGGTATTAACGCTCACCTTACCGTAAGGAATATTGCTCTTGCTCAGACAGGCATCGGTAGAGGCCGCCTGGCTGTTGAGGTGATCGAGCGCCGCGTAGAGGGTCTCACGCTTAGTGGTGGCAGCGAATTCACCCGGCACTATCACGGGCCAGCTTGCGCTCGGCTCGATCAGCGAGGCCAGCTCGGCAATCTGCTTGGCCTCAATCACGCTGACACGCTGGGGCTGACCCATCTCGTCGAGGATCTCGTTGGCCAGCTTGAGCTCGCCGTTGAGCATCTGAGTCAGGGTCGGCGCGGTGGCCTCAGTGTTGAGCACTAAGATCTGACGTGCGCCCCAGGCCAAAGCCGCCATCCAGTGATCCATGCTGGCGACCGTGATCTCCTCGAGTTCTACCGGCAAGATGGCGCCGGGCAGCTCATCGCCGATGAGCGAGGCCCCCAGGCTGGCATCGTGGAACAAAATCACGGGGGCGGTCTGCGCCGCACTGCGGAAGCGTGTCACCAGCTTATTCAGGTAGGAGTGCAGCGCCTGTGGCGTCGGCAGGTCGTAACTGATGGCTCCCGTTGGACAGGCATTGGTACAGCTGCCCGCGCCATGACAGAGGTAAGGGTCGATCTCTATCTTGTGATCTACGCTGGAAATGGCATCGGCCGGGCAGAAGTTGAGGCAGCGGTTACAGCCATCTATGCCGTTTCTGTGGTGAGCACAGATGTCGCTGTTCACCTTGACGTAGCGAGGCTTATCGAACTCACCGATCAGCTCGGGCAGCTGGGCGATGGTATCCATCAATTTGGCCTCATCCTGCCCCACGTAGAAGTAACCCGGTGGCAGCATCTCGAGGTTGATGCAGGGCGCTTGGCTAAGGTCGAGGATCAGGTCGAAATGGGCCTTACGAATGGCCACCAGGCTGAGATCGGCAGTGCCATTGTCATGCTCAACCTTGACCTGGAATTGACCCAGGAAGCCTTTGATCTCGATGAGCTTGTTGTAATAGCTCTCGACATCTTCGGCGGCGTTCATCACCTTCTCCAGGTGGTCTTCATCCTGACTGGTGATCGACTCGTTGGCCAGAATGGCGCGCTGACCCATGCTGGCCAACTTGTCGGCCGCCAGACGTGCCAAGTCTTCCGGGCCAATGATCAACACATTGCCCTCTGTGGTGTAACTCACTGTGGGTGGGATCAGGTTTTGCAGAATTTGTGTCTGTCCCAACACTTGCTGGCGCACCTGTTTCAGGTGGGCCAAATTGTCGCTCGTCTCTAAATGCATGCTCACATTGCGTTCCTAAGCAGTATTTGGCTGCTGTATCAGCCGGGTGGCTGTTGTGCTCTGACGGCATGCGCTTGTTGCGCCAGCTTCACCCTAAGTTCAACGATTATCTAACTCGTTGTTAATTGTCGTTAATACAGCAATTCACGTACCAAATTTATGGATTTAAAAGCACTCTAAACTTACCTTAAACAACAGGAGGCTTGGTTGAGGCCTGTATTTCTGGTTCATTTTGGGACACCTCGTCGGATGCCCTGTCCAAATTGTCCTCGACCTGAGGCGCAGCATTTTCCTGCTGTGCCAGCTGGATTTCCGCCGTCTCGGCAGCCGCCTCGACCTTCTCTTCATCCTTGGTCAGATGCCTGAAGACCTTCTTGGCTAGCTCGGCCGAGACCTCGGCGGTCAACTTGGGCTGGTCTGTGTAGTCCAGGGCATATTCCAGCAGGCCATCGATCTCGTGATAGTGTGGCTGCTTCCACAGGGCCCTCAGGGCCGCCGTCTTGGCATCAGGATCGACGTTGTCGGCCATGAAACTGGCGAAGCTGCCGCCCACCTCTATCTTCTCCGGATCCGGCAGGTCCTCGGCAGTCAGTATCTTCTTCTCTTCGGGAGCGACTTGGTCGCTAGCTTCGACACCATCCGCGCCTTCGGCCTCAACCGATGGCTCGACCGGCGTTTCCTGGGCCTGTTCAGCCAGACGCGCCGCCTCTTCCTCGGCCTGCACCTGTTGGCGACGCTGAGTCCAGCGTGCAAAGAGTCCGCTTGGCTTCTCACTCATCAGGACACTAGCCCCCTATCCGGATTGGTACTCGGCCCCTCGTTCTTACGGCGATTGACATGCTTACGCCTATGGGCGCATATCTCCACCTCGCCGTGACGGGTGATGAAGGCCTCTATCCAGCAGGCGATCGCCTTGGGCATGGGGAAGTTCAGCACTGGGGTGTCGCCCTCGAGGCAACCGGCTGCGACATTTTGGTCGGCCGAGATATAGGCGGGCACCCAGGTGCCATCTTCCAGCTCGTCGCACACCACGTAGAGCATGGCGTTATCCATATCCAGGTTGATGCGATAGCTGCCGCGCTCATCTTTGTAGAGTTCAAGCATCACTATGTGGGCCCCGGCTGGTGCGGGCTGGGTGGCGGGAACTATCTGATCTAATTCCCAACTTTCAGCGGTCCAGCGCCCCATCTGTTTCTCCACCTTTTTCAGTGAAACATACATGGGCCATTGACTTTCGGTATGTTGCATTGCGTCTCCGTTTTGCCTAGCAGGCCGGCGTATTGCTGATTCGCCGGGCATTGGGTTAGCGATAGACCTAACGAAGCAATTTACATGCCATCGCTAGAAGGGGAATAGTTTGAACTGGATCATCAAATCCCTAACAAGCGTAGGACAATTTGTCCTAAAAGCCATTTTGGCCGGGACAGAAAAGGGCGACATCGCACAAAGTCGACGCCTGGATCACGCATTTACACTCGAAATCCTTGCGTGGGAACGATACTTGCTATGCTCAATGCGCCCCAATGCAACAAGACGAGAGCAATGACAAGTTTCAAACATCCCACACTGGTCAAGACCCAAGCCGATGCCCCACTCACCATGGCAGTGAAAGCCATCAACGAGCAGGGCGAAGTGGTCGACAAATATATCGCCTGCGAGCGCCCCCTCACCCTCTACCTGAACTGGCGACCCATAGTGACCCTGATGACACTGGGTGCCCGTCCCGAGGCGCTGGCACTGGGCTATTTGAAGAACCAGGGCTTCATCAGCGACGTCCATCAGCTCGAGTCTGTGATTGTGGATTGGGAGGTCAACTCGGCGGCGGTGATCACCAAGGAGTCGACGGCGCATCTGGAAGAGAAGCTGGCGGAGAAGACGGTCACCACAGGCTGCGGCCAGGGCACTGTCTATGGCGGCTTCATGGATGGCGTCGAGGATATTCGCCTGCCCACGCCTCAGCTGAAACAGAGCATGCTCTACAGCCTGCTCAATAACATAAGCGCCTACAACGAGACCTATAAGAATGCCGGTGCCGTACACGGCTGTGGCCTATGCGAGGGCGATCAGATCATCGGTTTCGTCGAAGATGTCGGCCGTCACAACGCCGTCGACACCCTCGCCGGCGAGATGTGGCTCAAGCAGCAGAGCGGCGGCAACAAGCTGTTTTACACTACGGGCCGTCTCACCTCAGAGATGGTGATCAAGGTGGCCAAGATGGGTATCCCCGTCTTGCTTTCGCGCAGCGGTGCCACCCAGATGGGGCTGGAACTGGCCCAGAAGCTGGGGATCACCATGATCGCCCGCGCCAAGGGACGCCACTTCCTCATCTACCATGGTGCGGAAAATATCGAATTTGATGCCACACCGCCGAAACGTAACCTAGGTTAACGGCGAAGGTTAAAGGATTATCCATGACTGAACCCAGCGAACTCGTCTACATGAGCGCCAAACAGGTCGCCGAATATCTGGACCTGAACGAGAAGAAGGTCTACTCCATGGCCAATGACCGCATATTGCCCGCCACCAAGGTGACGGGTAAGTGGCTGTTTCCCAAGATTTTGATCGACCGTTGGGTCATGGACTCCTGCCATAGCGGCATGCTGTCGGATCGCATGCACATCACCGGCAGCGACGACCCCCTGCTCTCCATGTTGGTGGCCCGTCTCATGTCTAAGATAGGCAAGAGCGACCTAATTAGCTACAGCTCCACCGGCTCCCGCATGGGGCTGGATCTCCTGTCGCGCGGATACGCCGACGTCTGTACCCTGCACTGGGGCAATGTTGAGGAGCGCAACATACGTCACCCCGCCCTGCTCAAGGGCTACCCCAACCACCAGCAGTGGGTGATGGTGCACGGCTACACCCGCCAGCAGGGGCTGATGATGCGCAGCGAGATGCACCACAGATGCCAGGAAGAGGAGAAAGTGATCAGCCTGCCCTGGCGTTGGGTCGGCCGCCAGGCCGGTGCAGGTAGTCAGCAACACCTGGAACACTGGCTGATCAAGCAAGGTGCCAGCATAGAGCAGCTCAATCCGCAGATCACCGCCTATAGCGAGCGCGAGCTGGCAGGCTTCATCGCCCGTAACGAGGCCGATATCGGCTTCGGCTGTCAGTCGGTGGCGCTGGAGAGTGGCCTGAGCTTCGTGCCTCTGGTCACCGAATCCTTCGACTTCGTGATGCCCCAGGGGATCTACTTCCGTCGTCAGCTCCAGGCCCTGTTTGAGATGCTCGGCAGCACCCAGACCCGTCAGCTGGCGGCTCAGCTGGGCGGTTATGATCTCAGCCAGTGCGGGCAGATGTTGTGGACGGCTCACTAGACCCGGGGATCTTTTTGGGCAGTGGCCCACACATCGCTTTGTCTTTGAGTTAGTATGTTAGCCATCGCAGGAGAAAATCAGCCACAGGCAGATCTATGGAAGCAGAGTTAAACGAGATCCAAAACTTCTTAAGCCAATATCCCCCGTTTAACGCCCTGCCCGACGAGGTGGTCGACATGGTGAGCCACCATGTGGAGATCGCCTACTACCGCCAAGACACCCCCATCATCCACTTTGGCGATCAGATCCATGACCTCTACATGGTGCGCAGCGGCGTGGTAGAGGTCTACCGCCGCAAGGGCGAACTCTATAACCGCCTCGATAGCGGCGATCTCTTCGGCCAAATGGGCCTGCTTACCAACAACAAGGTGCGCTTCCCGGTCAAGGCGATCGAGGACACCCTGGTCTATTGCATCCCAGAGGCGATCTTCCAGCAGCTGTACGATGAGTACGACACCTTTGCCGACTTCGTCGAAGTAGAAGACAGCGCCCGGCTGCGCCAGACTGTCTCTAACTCCAGCGAACAGAACGATCTGACCACCTCTAAGGTGAAGACACTACTCACCCGGGATGCCCCGCTGATCCATAAAGGTGAAAGCATACAACAGGCCGCCATCATGATGGCTCAGGAGAATGTCTCCGCCCTCCTGGTGATCGACCCGGACGTCCTGGAAGAGGATGATGCCGATACCAGTCCCCTGCTTGGCATCATCACAGACAGGGATCTCTGCACCCGGGTCTTGGCAGAGGGAATAGATCCGGGCACCGAGCTGGCCAGCGTGGTGAGCACAGAAGTGATCACCTTAGATCATAACGCCTATGTCTATGAGGCCATGCTCACCATGCTGCGTTACAACGTGCATCATCTACCGGTGTGCAAGGGACGCAAACCCATAGGCATAATCGAAGCCACGGATATCGTCAGATACGAGTCGCAAAACTCCCTGCTACTGGTCAGCAGCATCTTCCAGCAACAGAGTCTGGAGGAGCTGGCCACCCTCGCCACCCAGGTCAAAGACAGCTTCGTGCGACTGGTGAACGAAGACGCCAACTCCCACATGGTGGGCAGCGCCATGTCGGTGATCGGCCGCAGCTTCAAACAGCGGATACTCGAGCTGGCCGAAGAGAAACTCGGTCCACCGCCCATCCCCTACTGCTTCCTGGCGCTGGGCTCCATGGGCCGCGACGAGCAGCTGATCGTGACTGACCAGGACAACGCCATCATACTCGACGACGACTTCGACAAGGCGAAGCACGATGACTACTTCAGCCTGCTGGCCAACTTCGTCTGCGATGGACTGGATAGCTGCGGCTATAGTTACTGCACCGGGGATATCATGGCCACCAACCCCATGTGGCGCATGACACGCAAAGAATGGGAGGCCTGTTTCGCCGACTGGATCGACGATCCAAACCCTAAGGCGCTACTCAACGCCTCCATCTTCTTCGATCTCGACGGCGTCTATGGCCGCCTCAAGTGGGCCGAGCAGCTCAACGGCTTCATCGTGCGCCGGGCACGCAAGAACAATCGCTTCCTGGCCTGCCTCGCCCGCAACGCCCTGAATCGCACCCCGCCACTGGGTTTCTTCAAAGACTTCGTGATGGAAAAAGATGGCCGCCACAACAACTCCATCAACCTCAAGCGCCGGGGCACGGCGCCGCTGGCGGATCTCATCCGGGTACACGCCCTGGCGGTGGGCTCCCGTGCACGCAACTCTTTCGAGCGCCTGGATGACATCATAGACGCCAACATACTGCCCAAGGGGCGCGGCGAGGATCTGCGGGACGCCATGGAATTTATCTCCATGGTACGCATCCGCCATCAGGCCTTCGACGTGGAGCAGGGAATCGATCCCGACAACAACATAGAGCCTGAGCATCTGTCGGATTTCGAGCGACGTAACCTCAAAGATGCGTTTCAGATCTTGAGTAACGCCCAGAACTTCCTCAAGTTCCGCTACAACGCAAGCAATCAATTTAAGTGAGCCTAAGATGCTGAAGAAGCTACTATCACCACCTAGCATCGACTGGCCGGGCAAGTTTGAGCAGCGGCTCAAGACCACGGAACACCTGGGACTACGTCAGTACTACCTGGGCGGCCTGCCGGATCCCGACACGCCGCTATCACAGGTCGAGCTGCTGGCGATGGACTTCGAGACCACAGGCCTAAACGTGGATAAGGACGATATCGTCAGCATAGGCACAGTGCCCTTTAATCTGCGGCGGATCTTTCTCAATCGCGCCCAACACTGGACGGTAAGACCCAGAGAACAGCTGGCAGAGGAGTCGGTGATCATCCACGGCATCACCCACAGCGACATACTGGACGCACCGGATCTCTCCGCCGTCTTCGAACAGGTGCTGGAACAGATGGCGGGCAAGATCATGGTGGTGCACTATCGGCAGATAGAGCAGCAGTTCCTGGAGCGGGCGCTTATTCGTCGCATTCACCAGGGAATTGAGTTTCCTGTCATCGACACCATGGCATTGGAGTCTGAGCTACAGAAGCGCCAACATGGCGGCCTGCTACAACGCCTCAAGGGCGACAAGCCAGGCTCGGTGCGATTGGGTCAAAGCCGGTCAAGATACGGCCTGCCCAGCTATCCGCCCCACAACGCCCTGACCGACGCCATCGCCACCGCCGAGTTGCTGCAGGCACAGATCGCCCATCACTTCGACCCCAACCGCCCTATCAAGGAGTTCTGGCGTTAGCGCTTGTCTAAGCTCTGGTATTGGCGTTTATACTTGCCCTGACATCGGCGCAGGCAATAAAAAAGGAGGCCAGAGGCCTCCTTTTTTTCACTCAATCCGCATTAGAAACGCTCGGTGCGCATCCCCTTCAGCAGGCTGACACACATCAGCAGCAGTATCACGGTAAAGGGCAGTGCGGTCGAGATAGCTCCGGCCTGCAAGGCCTGAATCGCCTCGGTCCCACCGATCCACAGCAGGGCCATGGCAATCGCGCCCTCGAGCAGGGCCCAGAACACCCTCTGCGGTACCGGCGCATCTATCTTGCCGCCGGCCGTGATGCTGTCGATCACCAGAGAACCTGAGTCCGACGAGGTAATAAAGAACACCAATACCAAGATCACTGCGATGATAGAGAGCAGAGTGCCCATAGGCAGCACATCGAACATCTGGAACATGGCCAGTGGCACGTCTGTCAGACCTTTCGCACCTAGTTCACCCACATTGTTGACGACCTGATCGATCGCCATGCCACCAAATACCGACATCCAGATCAGAGTCACAGCGGTCGGCACCAATAACACGGCGGTGATGAACTCTCGCACGGTACGCCCCTTAGAAACCCTAGCGATAAACATGCCAACGAATGGTGACCAGGAGATCCACCAGGCCCAGTAGAATACTGTCCAGCCCTGGAACCAAGCCTCATCGGTACGCCCGTGTGGATTACTGAGCGGAATAATGTTCTCTACATAGGCCATCAGGGTGGTAGGAATGCTGCCCAGACTAATGGCGTAGCCGATCATGGCCACCAGGATCAGCAGCAGGAAGGCGACTATCATATTGATATTACTGATCACCTTAACACCGCCGTCGATACCCCGTACCACGGACACTACTGCCAGCAGAGTCACGGCGACGATCACTATCATCTGCAGCCCCAGGCTGGCCTCTATACCAAACACATGGTGGATACCGCTGGCAGCCTGCTGAGCGCCGAGTCCTAGCGAGGTTGCCAGACCAAACAGGGTCGCCAGCACGGCAAGGATATCGACAATATGTCCCGCCCAGCCCCAGGCTCTGTCACCTAGCAGGGGGTAGAAGATGGAGCGGATGGAGAGAGGCATACCCTTGTTATAGGCGAAAAAGGCCAACGACAGCGCCACGACACCATAGATGGCCCAGGGGTGTAGACCCCAATGGAACATGGTGGCCCCCAACGCCAACTTGGCCGCCTCCGGCGTGTTGGGTTCGACCCCGAGCGGCGTCTCATACCAACCGGTAAAATAGGCCACGGGCTCTGCCACACTCCAGAACATCAGGCCTATCCCCATACCGGCGGCAAATAACATGGATAGCCAGGAGAGGAAGGAGTAATCTGCGGTGGCCTCGTTACCACCGAGTCTTATCTTGCCGTAAGGCGAGAAGATCAGACCCAGGCAGAAGAGCACAAAAATATTCCCCGACCAGATAAACAGCCAGTCGAAGGCGCCGATAATCTTCCACTTGATGCCATCGAGCACAGACTTGGCCGTCTCGGCATCGGTCAACAAAGTTGCCAATAGAAAGGCGGCAATTAACCCGGCACTCACCCCAAATACGGGGTTATGCACATCGAACCCCCACTTCTGCACATTGTCCTGACCGACGGTATAGTCGGTGCTTTCAATGCTGTACTTATCAATACCTTTCGTCATCGATTCTCTCCGTTAAGACCTCAAAGAATCGCCACCAGGCCATCATTTAGATTCAATTAAAATGATTTGAACTCATAGCAATGCAATAAAAATATTCGAACCTATTGTAACGCCATCAACCGTTTATTCCAAATTAAAGCCAAATTTCGACTATATAGATCCAGTTTTAGCGGTGAAAACCCTTGAAACCTATGATGTGGATGACCAACAACATAATTCGAATACAAACAATAAATGATTTATTAAGAGATAATAAACTTATGATGAATCACATAAATGAGAGAAAGGACGACAACAATAAGCCCTAAAAGCACTTGAACCCGGTGTGTCGCGAAAGCTACTATCGGCCCAACATCGGGAATCAAAGAGTGCATCAGGATGCAAAAAACCATACTCATCACTGGCGTAGGCAAGCGTATCGGCCTCTATCTGGCCAAGGCCTTTCTCGTCCGCGGACACAGGGTGATCGGCACCTATCGCAGCCATTACCCCAGCATAGATGCCCTCACCGAGCTGGGCGCCGAACTTTACCCCTGTGACTTCACCGACCAAACCCAGCTCGAGGCGCTGATTCAGACGCTAGCACAGAACTATCAGCAGCTGGATGCGGTGATCCACAACGCCTCGCTCTGGCTGAGTGATGATGACACTGCGGGCATCGACCAGGTGATAGCCCAGATGATGAAGGTTCATGTCTACGCCCCCTACCAGCTCAATCTCGCACTGGCACAGCTACTACAAAATCCCGAGACCATGACGGACATCATCCATATCACCGACTATGTGGCGCAAAAGGGCAGCAAGAAACATATCGCCTACGCCGCCAGCAAGGCCGCACTGGAAAACATGACCCTCTCCTTCGCCGCCAAGTTGGCGCCACAGGTAAAGGTCAACGCCATCGCTCCGGCGCTGATCTGTTTCAACGAGCATGACGATGCCGCCTACCGCGAGAAGGCCAAGGCCAAGTCGCTACTTGCCAGAGAGGGCGGCGAAGTCGAGGTACTAGAGGCGATCGACTACCTGATGCGGAGCCAGTATGTAACGGGACGCTCCCTGGCACTGGATGGTGGCAGACACCTAAAATAGGCCTGAACCTAGAATGATATTGCCGGTTTGCCGTGAAAGACCGGCGGTAAGACACAAAAAAGCGAGGCCTTAGCCTCGCTTCTTATTCAACTACCTAGATCAAACCACCTAAAAGTAAGTGAACGCTCACATACCGCAAACATGGCAATGAGGCTGCTTAGGTAGCTTCATCTCGCGAAACTCCATGGTCATGGCATCTATCATCAGGATGCGGCCGCTGAGGGTCTTGCCCATCTTAGCCAGCACCTTGATCGCTTCCACCGCCTGCAGGCAACCTATTATGCCCACCACGGGCGCCAGAATGCCCGACTCGACACAGGTCAGCTGTTGATCGCCAAACAGCTTGCTGTAGCAATGATAACAGGGGCTCTGCTCGCCGTAGTCGAATACGGTAACCGTGCCCTCCATGCGGATGGCGGCGGCCGACACCAAAGGCACCTTATGTTGAAAACAGGCCTGATTGAGCTGTTCGCGCACCACTATGTTGTCGGTGCAGTCCATCACCAGATCATGCTCGGCCACCAGCGCCAAGATCTGCTCATCGTCGAGCACGGCATTGATGGTGTCTACCCTGAGATGGGGATTGAGCTGCATCAAGGATCTCTTGGCCGACTCCACCTTGGGCTGGCCGATAGTGGCATCATGGTGTAACACCTGGCGCTGCAGGTTCGACAGCTCGACGGTATCGAAATCCACCAGGGTCAACTGACCTACCCCGGCGACCGCCAGATATTGGGTAGAGGCGCAGCCTAAGCCGCCGGCACCGATCACCAGCACCTTGGCCAGCTTGAGTCGCTCCTGGCCTTCGAAGTCCATCGCCTTGATGGAGATATGGCGGCTATAGCGCAAGATCTCCGCATCGGAGAGGATCTCTTCTTGGGTATTAGGTTCCATCTGCCCTGCCCCTAGAGTGCCAGCACTGAGTTGAAGGGCTCCACTGTCACCAGGCTACCTTCCGGCGTATCACCTTGCTCCTGAGCCAGTATGATGAAACAGTTAGCCAGACTCATGGAGGTGAGCATGCCAGACCCCTGACCGCCTGTGACACTCACCTCGGCCTCACCCTGAGCATTTTGACTCAGCACGCCACGCTGATACTCGACCCGGCCCGGGAACTTGCGTAGGTTACCCTTGAGCTTGGCCTGCAATTGCAGTGGCTTCACCTGAGGCAGCCCCTGCATCTTGTTAAGCAGCGGCCACACCAACTTGTAGAAGGTCACCATGGAGGAGACGGGATTGCCCGGCAGACCACAGAAGACCGCCTCGCCGATACGACCGAAGGCGAACGGCTTGCCCGGCTTGATGGCCAGTTTCCAGAAGGTGATCTCACCCTCCTCGTCGAGGATCTGCTTGGTAAAGTCGGCATCCCCCACAGAGACACCGCCCGAGGTAAGCACCATATCGGCGTTGGCCGCTGCGTTACGAAACGCGGCGCGGATCGCCTCAGGGTCGTCTTCGATCACTCCAAGGTCTATCCACTCGACGTTGGCGCGGCTCAAGAGTCCCTGAATGCTGTAACGGTTGGAGTCGTAGATCTGACCCGGTGCCAGCTCTGTGCCCACGGGGCGCAACTCGTCACCGGTAGAGAAGAAGGCCACCTTGACCAGACGGGTCACCCTTACCTGGCTGGCACCTATGGTGGCCAGCACGCCCATCTCGGCGGCGCCGATCTGGGTGCCGGCGCAGAGCACCTTGCCACCCGTCTTCACCTCTTCACCGCGACGACGCACGTTAGCGCCTAACGCCTTGGGCGCCTCAATCACTATGCTGTCGCCGTCGACCTCGACTTTTTCCTGCATCTGCACTGTGTCATAACCCGGCGGCACAGGCGCGCCCGTCATTATGCGCACACAGGTATTGGCGCTGGCCTCGCCCTCGAAAGGATGCCCGGCAAAGGAGTGGCCTATTAGGGTGAAACGATTGCCCTGGGCCAGATCCTCGAAACGGAAGGCATAACCGTCCATCGCCGAGTTATCGAAGGGTGGCAGGTCTATACTTGAGGCCAGCTCCTCGGCCAGCACACGTCCCAGCGCATGGGGAAGCTGCACCATTTCCGATTCTTCCAGTGGACGAACTTGTTCCAGAAGCTTGATGATGGCTTCATCGGGATGCATTAGGCTGGGTTTTGCACAGGGATCGGCTTGCATAGACATAGAGTACCTTAGCGTTAACTGTAGGATATGAGTAAAAGCGAATATTGCCGCTCATTATGCCATGCTGAAACCAGAAGACTATGATCTCGACGGCAGTTTTTGGCCGCAATCCGCCGAGATTCAACCAAAAAGCCGACACCAGCGGGGCGGATGTCGGCTCGACTATCTCCAAAGGTATAGATTAACCGGCGCTCAACTCCAGGCTATTGGCCTGCACCTTCACCTGCTGGCCATCTTGCAGCGTCTCGGCGCCGCGAATCACTACCTGGTCGCTGTCGCTGAGCTCACCCTTGACGGCAATCCACTCCCCTTCACCATCGCCCAGCTCCACGGCCACCCTCACCGCCTTGTTGCTCTGGTCTATCTTAAACACGAAGGCACCGGCGGAGCGCAGCACCACGGCGTCGCGGGGCACTAAGGTGGTCAACTGTTTAGGAGCAATAGGCAGTGCCAGGGAGACCAGCTCGCCGACATTGAGCATATCCTGCCGCTCGAGCGGTAGGTCGATACGGGCCTCGAAGGTCTGGGAGCGCACATCAGACACAGGGATCAGGCTGCGGATCTTGGCAGAGAACTCCCCCAGGCCATGATAGACCCGCAGTTCATCCCCCACCTTTACCCGGCGACTGTGCTTGAGCGGTGCATGCAGGCGGATCTCCAGGTTGTCCGGGTCTGTGATGGCGACGATAGACTCGGCGCGGCTGATATCCTCGCCCGCCTGACGCTGACGCGCCGTGATGATGCCGGCAAAGGGCGCCTTCACCTGGGTGCGGGCAATATCATCGAGGATCATCTCGAGTTTGATCTGCGCCAACTTAAGGTTAGCGGCGGCCAGGTCGCGATCCGAGCGCGCCTTATCCAACTCGGTCTCCGAGGCGTTCTTGTTGGCCATCAGCTTCTGCAGACGCTTCAGCTCGCGATTAAGCCGCGACAGGCCTACCGTCTCATACTCTATCTGCGCCTCCTGCTGAGCCTTCTGCAGCTCGAGACGAGTCTTCTCGATGCGGGCGACCACCTCACCCGCCTTCACTAGCGTACCCGCCTCGATCACCCACTCAAGCTTGCCCTCGATACCCGCGGTCAGCTCGGCATAGTTACGGGAGTGCACAGATCCTATCACCATGATCTTGGGCGACAGGGCACGGTTCTCAACCTGAACCACCTGCACCAGACGCTCGGGCGCCTCGCCCTGGGCCCAGCTCATGGGGCCGATTAGAGAGAGCGCCAGCACAGCGGCAATTAAGGATCTCATGACTTCACTCCTGTAGTGGATGCGAGGGCGGGCTCGTCGGCCACCCTTTTGGTAACTGGGCTCAACCTATGGGTCAGACGCAACAGGCTGGGCATCAAAATAAGGGTAAACAAGGCGCTAAAGGTCATGCCGCCGACGATAACCGCCGCCAGGCCGCGATAGATCTCGCTGCCGACACCCGGCACCAGCATCAGAGGTAGCATGCCAAAGATGGAGGTCAGGGTACTCATATACACAGGGCGGGCGCGGGTCGCCACGGCCTGAGCGATAGCCTGGTCGATATCCGGCGTCTCCCGATAACTCTGGCGGGTCTGATCCACCAGCAAGATGGCGTTATTGACCACCAGCCCCAACAAGATGATGAAACCTATCATGGTCAGCAGATCCAGGCTCTGGAAACTAAACAAGTTTAGCAGCCGCAGGCTGACCACACCGCCACAGATCGCCAGCGGCATAGAGAGCAAGACCAGCAGGCTATCCTTGGCCGACTTAAACATGGCGGCCATCAGCAGGAAGAGGATCACCACGGCCAGGGCGAAGTTGGCGCCCATATCCTTGATGGTGCTGTCGAGCTTGTCGGCGCTGCCACGATACCCGAGTGAGCTGTTTTCCGGCAAGCTGGCTCTCAGGGTCGGCACCGTCGACTCGTTGAGTTTCTCCAGCGCCTCATCCAAAGACATATCCGCTGGCGGGAAGATCAACAGGCTGACGCTGCGCTTGCCGTTGACTCGCTGCAGCTGGGTTGGCCCCACAGTTCGCTTGAGGGTCGCCAGCTCGCCTATGGTCTGAATACCGGCGGCCTGGGTATAGACAGGAGTCGCCGATAGTTGCTCGGGCACCTGCCACTTGGGCCCCTTGAGCAGCACGTCCATACGTTCGTTACCATCGAAATACTCACCCACAAACAAGCCAGAGGTGTAGGCTCGAATGGCGTTGGCTATCTGAATCCGGTCGACACCCGCCTGGGCCAAGCGGCGCTCGTTGGGGATCAGCTGCAGCTCAGGTTGTGCCATGGAGAGGCCTGGAATCGGCCTAACCACGGCGCCGGGCAGCGCCTCTTGGATCAGTCCCATGCCCTTGCCTGCCGTCTCCATCAGGGCCTCCATGTCGGCCCCCTGGAGGTCGATATTGATCGCCCGGCCGCCGTTAAAGCCAAACTGCAGCAGGGAGCCGCGGTTGGTAAAGGCCTGGGTATCGGGCAGGCCCACCAAGATCTCCTTGTTGAGCAGCTCTATCATGGCATCGGCCTGGGACGGGTCTTCGGGATAGATGAAGAGCACGTTGAAGGCACTGTACATGGAGAAGTTATATCCCTTGATATAGGGCTGTTTCTCCTTGTCATAGTATGGCTTGAGGCGTTCTATGATCACATCGCCCACCTCCTTCTCCAGCGTCTTGACGTTGGCGCCCGGCGGCAGGGCGAAGAAGGCGAATATGCCGTCCGAGCGCGCCTGGGGCAGAAAGTCGGGTCTCGGCATCAGGACCGCCGTCAGCATGGCGGCTCCCAGTATCAGGGTGACACACCAGAAGACGGCGCGTTTAGTGTCGCCGGTGAGGCGCTGCACGGTTGCCGATATCCAGCGCCACAGGCGGCCGCTCTGCTGGCCATCATCCTGGGGCGAGAGCTTGAGCCACAGGCGGCCGCTCTGCTGGCCATCATCCTGGGGCGAGAGCTTGAGCCACAGGCGGCCGCTCTGCTGGCCATCATCCTGGGGCGAGAGCTTGAGCCACAACAGGCTAAATACCGGGATCAGGGTGATGGCACTGATAAAGGAGGAGACCACGGCCACCGACAGGGTGAGCGCCAAATCAGAAAACAGCTGGCCTTCCACCCCGGGCATAAACAGGATCGGCAGGAAGATGGCGACCGTTGTGGCGGTGGAGGCCAACAAGGCGCCCTTGACCTGATCTGTGCCCTTGGCGATGGCCTCGCGGATCGGTGTCCCCTGCTGCAAGATGCGCACGATATTTTCCTGCACTATGATAGCCGCATCCAACACCAGTCCCACGGCAAAGGCCAGGCCCGCCAGGGAGATCACGTTCAGGGTGCGCCCCATCATCTCGAGGAAGAAGAAGGCGATCAGCAGGGCGACGGGGATAGTCGAGGCGATCATCAGGGTCGCACGGAAGCTACGCAGGAAGGCGTAGAGGATCACCAGCGCCAGCACGACACCGATCGCCAGGTTGCCCTTCACCAACCAGATGGCCCGCTTGATATGCACAGAGGCGTCGAAGGAGAGATCCAACACCAACCCCGCCTCCTTAAGCGGCCCCTGATTGAGCTCGGCAATCGCCTCGTTGACGCCATCGAGCACCTTAACCGTATTGGCATCGAAGGTGCCTTCTATCGTCATATAGTAGGCAGGATAGCCATTACGCTTGGTAAAACCCTGCACTTCTGCGGTAGAAACCGCCACATCCGCCAGCTCGTTGAGGTAGATGGGGCGCCCCTCGTTATAGGTGACGATGAGATTACCTAGGTTTTCTGGTGTGTATTGGCCGATGAAACGTACCGTATATTGGCGACGCCCCACGTTAGCAGTGCCGCCCGAAATATCCGCCGCCCGCGACAGTGTGCTGCGCAGTTGATCCAGAGTGATCCCCAGCGCCGCGGCGCGATAGGGGTCGAACTCGATATGTAACTCTTTCGGCAGGCGACTCTGCAGTTGCACCGACCCCACCCCAGAGATCAGCCTCAGTCTGGGCTCCACCACATCGTCGATCAGCTTCTGATACTGGGCAAAGTCGGTGGCCGGATTGTCCGGCGCCATACGGATCAGTAGGGAGGCCAGGTTGGGCGCGCCGTTACCACCGCCGACATTGATGAAGGGCTCGTTGGCATCCAGCGGCCTTGGGGGCGTCTGGTTGAGCGCGTTGATCACATTGATCATCCCCGCCTGCATGTCGCTGCCCACCTCGAAGGTCAGTGTGATACCACCAAAGCCCTGGGAGATATTTGAGGTCATCTCAACAACGCCAGGTACCTGGCGCAGCACATTTTCCTGAGGCTCGATGATGTTGGATTCCATCTCCTGGGGCGCCGCCGAGCGCCAGTTGTTGAAGACGGAGATCTGTGGCCGTTGAATGTCCGGCAGTAGCTGTATCGGCAGCTTGCCTATGGCTAACACGCCGAATATGGCGATCAGCAATAGGGCCACTAGGGTACCGGCAGGGTTATTGGTGCTTAATTTGGTGAGGTTCATCGATTGTCCCACCCCAGGCACGTCAGACCCGGCCGGGGTTATGAGCTTAGTTTCTTGACCCTAAAGCCTAGAGACAAAATGTTAATAAATCCGCCTGATTTGGTTAGCAAATGTAACAAGCAGACATGAATGCACCCCAACAGGCCATTAACGATAATTATTTGCATTTAAAAACATTGAGTTAAGTAAAGATGGTTGCAATTCACTGGGGGGTTAAACACAATAAATAGGGCCTATTGACCTTTCCTGTTTGTTTTTGCAGCAGTTTGAAGGTGATTGATACAAGGCAGAGCCTGTTTGTGTAGTGGTTCTACACAAACAGGCGATAACGCAGTAGAAATGGCCTACAAACACTGCCCAAAGGGTTCATCTAAACGCGCCCTGCCCTATGTTGTTCGCAATTTACATAGTGCAACTATGCTTCATTGCTCTCGCCTCGAGCAAAACGCGTTTAGATAGAACAAAAATTAAACCTGAAAGGTGAACAGGCCCTAGCACCAAGAAATGACTTAATTTAAGGAAGTAACTATGCTGGCACAAACGATGATAGATCAGTTGAACGCGCAAATTAATGTGGAGTTCTTCTCCTCTAACCTCTACCTACAGATGAGCGCCTGGTGTGAAGACAAGGGCTTTGAGGGTGCCGCGAAATTTATGCGTGCTCACGCCGAAGAGGAGATGCAGCACATGCATCGTCTGTTTACCTATGTGAGCGAAACTGGCGGCATGCCGCTGCTGGGGGCAATCGAGGCGCCGCAATCACAGTTCGATTCGCTACTGGCCCTGTTCGAATACACCTATGAGCACGAGCAGATGATCACCAGCAAGATCAACGCCCTGGCCCACACCGCCTTTACCAATCAGGACTACTCGACCTTCAACTTCCTGCAATGGTATGTGTCTGAGCAGCACGAAGAGGAGAAGCTGTTCAAGTCTATCGTCGATAAGATCCGTCTGGTGGGCGAAGATGGTAAGGCGCTCTTCTTCGTCGATAAAGATCTGGCGCAGATGGCTCAGCAGGAGTCTGCCAGCGTGATGACCGTCGGCGAATAAGCCAGATGCGGGGCATGGCGCCCCGCCTTTTCTCCGCTAAGCGTTCCGTAAATACTCTCTGCAAAGGCACTCGCCCAATAAGCTTTGTCTCAAGCCTAATACTCGAGCACCTCTCCCAAACCGTTTCTAAGCAATCTGGCTATCGGCAGCGATTGAGTTGAGCAGTCAAAGCAATGAGGTCGGTTTTTCCCTGACGATACGACGCAGCAAGGGCTCGAGCTCCTTGAGCGGCATAGGCTTGGCCACAAGATAGCCCTGCACGAAGTCACAGCCTAATCCCTGTAGGAAGCTGCGCTGCGGCTCGCTCTCCACCCCTTCGGCCACCAGGCGCATATCCAGGCTCTGCCCCATGGTGATGATCGCCTTGATCAGGTTGGCATCCGCCCTGTCTTCCAACATGTTGTCGACGAAACTCTTGTCTATCTTGATCACCGAGATGGGAAACTGCTTCAAATAACTGAGGGAGGAGTAGCCTGTGCCGAAATCATCCAAGTAGATCTCCACCCCTAGGTGACGAATCGCCGTCAGCGCCTTAAGCGACAGCTCGGTGTCGGCCATCAGAATCGATTCGGTGATCTCTATGTGGACATATTGGGGCGCTACATCATATTTCTGCAGCAAGCCGTTGAGCATGCAGGCGAAATGGCTGGGATCGCCGTGGGCCAGCTGACGACCAGAGACGTTGATCGCCATGTTGATCATTATCCCCTGGCTATGGCACTGGCGTAGATCACGCAGCGCCTGCTGGATCACCCACTCGCCGATAGGCTCGATAAGCCCAGTCTCCTCGGCGATGGGGATAAACTCATCCGGAGGCACCAGGCCTCGCTGAGGATGACGCCAACGCAGCAAGGCCTCCAGGGCGACCCCTTCGCCGTTACTGGTATCGACAATCGGCTGATAATGCAGACAGAACTCGTGTTGCAGCACGGCGCTGCGCAGCGACTGCTCCAGGGTGATACGTGCCAGCATGTTGTTGTTCATGTCGGGAGAGAAGTAGCCGAAGCAGTTACGGCCATCTTGCTTCGCCTGATACATGGCGGTCTCGGCGTTACGGGTCAGCACCTCGACACTAGTGCCGTTGCTGGGGTAACAGCTGATGCCGACACTGGCGGAAATCAGCAGCTCGTTGCGATTGATGCCGAAAGGCGACGACAGGTGCTGCAAGATCTGCTGCGCCCGCTGCTCTATCTCACCCTGATGCTTGGTGTGCCCCATGACCACCACAAACTCGTCGCCACTGAGACGGGCGACAAAGTCATGCTGTTCCAGCAGAGCTTCCAGCCTGGCGGCCGCCACCTGCAACAGCTCATCGCCTACCGCATGACCATAGATGTCGTTGATATATTTAAACCTGTCCAGATCGATGAAGAGTACGGCCACAGAGCAGCAACGCTGCTCTGCCAGTTGCAACATTTGCGACAGGCGCGAGGTATAGAGCTGACGATTAGGCAGGTTAGTCAGGGCGTCGTAGTTGGATTTGTACCAGATATCCTGCTCGTACTTCTTACGGTTACTGATATCCAGGAAGAGGCCGATATGTTGCACCACCCGCCCCTTGTCATCCTTCACCACAGTAATGGCCAGGTATTCGGGATAGATCTGGCCGTTCTTACGCTTGTTCCAGATCTCTCCCTGCCACTTGCCGTATTGCTTGAGCGACTGCCACATCTGCTCATAGAAGTGGTGGGGTTGCTGATGGGAATTGAGGATAGCCGGGCTGCGCCCCTTCACCTCCTCCAGGGTATAGCCGGTGATCTGGGTAAAGGCGGGGTTTACCGCCTCGATCAGGTTGTCCTTGTCGGTAACCACTATCCCTTCGGCGCAATATTCAAACACCGCCGATGCCAGGGAGAGTTCACGGTTGGCCTCCTGCCGCTCGCTCAACATGGCGTTGAGGGCCATCGCCATCTTGGCCACCTCGTCTCGCCCATCCACCGGCACAGACAGCTGCAGCTGAGTATTCTGGGCCATGCGCTGCATCAAGGAGGCTATGGTGCCGATACGGGTCACCAGGTTATTGACTATGAGGCGACCCAAGACAATCAAAAACAGAAAGTTACAGATGGCCGCCATGATGCCTAACACCAGGAAACTGAGCGCCTCACGCCCCTGACGTTGTACCAAGTTAGCTATGTTATTGCTCAGGGTCAGGCTCGCCTGATTCATCTGCCCCAGGGCCTCAGTGGCCAGCCCCCACCAGGCCTCGCTGGCCACCGCCGGGTGTTGGTGTTGCAGCTGAGACAGGGCCGCCAACATGGCCTGATCGGCTATGATGGAGCGCTCCTCTTGTGGCAAGGGTCCGGCATGACCGGATAGCCTGTGCTGACGCTGGGCATCCACCGCCTGACGATACTGCTCCACGGTATTATCTATCTGGGCCAGCGCCTCGCGCTGTGGTGAGGTCACATGGGGCAGCTTCTGGGCCTGTTGCAGCAGCCCCAGTATGGCCAGGCAGTCCTCCTCGAACAATATGATGTTGGTCTCTTCGCCAGAGAGCAGGTAATCCTGATAGTGATCGATCAAGCCGCCATACCCCAGCCTCTCCCTGAGGCGATTGGCCAGCAGAATAAGATTTACCTGCGCCTTCACCCGCCCTTTCATCAGCAGCAGCTCCTGGGTCGCCTCGTTATCTAGGGTCTCCTTGATCAGGGCAAGATCCGCCGCTGAAGTGGTCGAGAGCATTTCGTGAAAGGCGTCCAGCAGGTCATCCTGCATCGAGTATTGGGCGAGATAAGCCTGATGATCTAGGCTGTCGGCAGCCAGCAGACGATTGAGCAAGTCGCGATCTTTGCCCGCCAACTCCTGTAGCTTGAGCATATGGATAAGGTCGTTGTAGGCCTTGGCGAGCAAGGTGTTCTGTACCTGGGACTGAATCTGGGAGATGAGCACCAAGAGGTGCTGAGTAAACTCGCTGTAAAAGTTGAAGCCGCTTCCTTCACCGCGACTATCTATCGCCCGGCGCACCTGCTTGAGGCGAGCCCCCAGGGCATGAATAGTGTCGACACTCTGTTGCAGGTTGACGCTGGGCCTGTCTATCTCGCTGAGAGAGAGGTGTAGGTTGGCGATATTGGGGGCATCCAGCAGTTCCTGCAATACCTTGTCTGTCTGACGCCGCTGGGTTTGTAGCCGCCGCTCGAATCGCTTGCCCTGGCTGGCGACAAAACCGGCCGACAGGCCGCGCTCATTCTGCAGGGCGAAGATGAGCTTCTGGGTCTGCTCTGTGATCATCACCCCTAGGGCATTGCGCTGGGCCGTCTGCTGGCGCTCGATCAGATCGAGCATGCGCAAGCTGCCGAAGATCAGCAGCAGCAACATGGGGATAGTCGCCAGCAAGATTAATTTCTGGCTCAGACTATACCGGTTCAGCATAGATGACATCTTAAGCGCTCCTTGCTCGATTATCACAAAAGCAGACGCGAGGAATTTAGGGTCTGAGAGTAGTAACATAGCCTAACCCCCGCCGTCATACCTATTTCACCAAAGTCTAATCTAGGTCACGAAATTAACGCTTTCATGGTGAATTATTAGATAAGCCTTTATTTTTTATTAACATTTAAATTGGCGAGAAGATTTTTCAGGAAGGCATTCGGCGCAAGATGACTAAGGCAGGCACAGGGGTTGACACAAAAAAAGGCCGATGAGATCGGCCTTTTTGTCGGACTATACTAAACAAATAGCCAATTTAAGGTTAATTATTTAGTTTAATATGACAAATCAATTAACTCGTATAGGTTAACTGATTTGCGCTAACGCATTTGGGTTAGCTCGCCTTTTCCAGTAATGACTTGCGATAGCAGACGATATCTTCGATGGTGAGCACAGGCATCTGATGCTGCTCGCCGAAGGCGATGATCTCGGGCAAACGCGCCATGGTGCCGTCGACATTGGTCACTTCGCACAGCACGCCCGCCGGCTTAAGCCCCGCGAGCTTCATCAGATCTATGGTGCCCTCGGTATGGCCGCGACGGGTCAACACGCCGCCGGGCTGCGCGCGCAGCGGATAAACATGGCCGGGACGCGCCAGGTCGCTAGGCTTGGCATCATCGGCGATGGCGGCCTTGATGGTGGTCACGCGATCGGCCGCCGACACACCTGTGGTTACCCCCACCTTAGCTTCGATACTCACGGTAAAGGCGGTACCGTATTGGCTGGAGTTGTCTTCCACCATGGGCGGTAGCTCCAGCTGCTTCACCCGCTCGTCGGTGAGACAGAGACAGACGATACCGCTACATTCGCGGATCAGCAGCGCCATCTGCGCTTGGGTCAGGTGTTCTGCGCTATAGATAAGATCCCCTTCGTTTTCGCGATCTTCATCGTCGACCACCAACACACCTTGACCGGCTCTAAGCGCGGTGAGGGCTGCTTCGACACGAGTGATGGCATCGCCAAAGGGAGAAAGTAGAGACTGATTCATGGTTAAATCCTTAGTAAGACTAATAAAATGGTTTTTCCAGAATCAGGGCATGCAGAAAATGACGCGCCTTGGGGTCTCTTTGAAAAAGATATCCAGGCTCGCCGAATAAGAGGTGTGCAGGCACGAGAAAAGCGTGAGGCTAGGCTCATCTTCTCGCGGTCACGCTATCTTATATTCTCTTTCATCCGGACTTAGTGCACTAGGTGCTCATTACCGTCGGCTCTGGAATAGATGGCTTGTTGCACACTTCACCAGATCTGCTGACCCTAGCTGCAAACTAATACCTAGATGCAAATAGGCGCTCGCGGGCTGACATCCCATAGGATGATCACCGCCGGTGGGGAGTCTCACCCCGCCCTGAGAATGTACTCTCCTTTGATGGAAAGCGCCGCTATGGTGCCCCTAAAACCATCAAAGTACAAGCGCTAGGGGTGACAAATATAAGCCAGATCACCTAAGCTCTTGCTCCAGTACCCGCTCACTTTCGGCTCAGAATAAGGTCAATCCAATGTCAGGGATAACGCCCCCGGTCGCACGCAAACAAGCCCACCCTCTCAAACATCACGGCAATGAGCGTATCGATGACTATCATTGGCTGAGAGATGATGAGCGCCAATCCCCCGAGGTACTGGCTCATCTGGAGGCAGAAAACGCCTATCACAAGGCCTGTTTTGCCCCCTTCGAACCACTACAGCAGACGCTGTTTCAGGAGCTTATCGGCCGAATCGACAAGGATGAGTCGAGTGTCCCCTATCGCTGGCACCAACACTGGTACTACAAGCGCTATCAGGGAGAGCAGGAGTACCCGCTGTTTGGCCGCAAACACGAGCTTGAGGGTGAGGAGCAGCTATTGCTCGATGCCAACGAGCGCGCCCAGGGTAAGGAGTTTTATAGCATGGGCGGGCTGAGCGTCAGCCCGGACGAGACGCTGCTGGCCATCAGCGAAGATACCCTGAGTCGGCGCCTCTATCACATCAGCATAAAGCGCCTGGACACGGGTGAATGGCTCAGCGACAGCCTTAGCGACACGGATGGCGAGATCGTCTGGGCCAAGGATAACCAGCACCTCTTCTATATCGCCAAGGATCCTCAAACCCTGCTGGGCGACCGCGTCTATTGCCACCGCTTGGGTGATCCCCAGGCCAATGACCGCCTGGTGTATCAGGAGGCGGACGACAGCTTCTACCTGACGATCGGCAAGAGCCTGGATGAATCGCGCATCCTGCTCACCCACGAGAGTACGCTCACCAGCGAGGTGTCCACCTTAGATGCCAACCAACCAGAGGCATGCTTTACGCCACTGCTTCCACGGGAGCCGGGACACGAATACTCGGTAGCTAAGCGCGGTGAGGAGTATTACATACTCACCAACTGGCAGGCGGTAAACTTCCGTCTGATGAAGGCAGTAGAGTCGAGCTTCGCCGATAAGCGCAGCTGGCAGGAAGTCATCCCCGCAGATGAGTCGCGCCGCCTGGAAGATCTGCTGGTGTTAAAAGACTATCTTGTGGTGCAGTATCGCCAGCAGGGGCTGAGCCAGATCCGCATCATGCCCCTCAACGGCGCCACGGAATATGAACTCGACTTCGACGATGCCGCCTACGTGGTGGGTCTGGATGTTAACCCGACTCAAGATAGCCATCATCTGCGCATCTACTACGCCAGCCCATCGACGCCCGAGTCCATCTACCTGGTGGATCTCACCCAGGCCAGCCCGAGACGCCTGCTGAAACAGGAGCGGGTACTCGGCGGCTTCGATAGCCAACACTACCAGACAGAGCGGCTCTTCATCGACGCCAGAGACGGCGCCAAGGTGCCCGTGACCCTGGTGTATCGCAAGGACAAGTTCCGCCAGGACGGCAGCAACCCCTTGTATCAATATGGCTATGGCGCCTACGGCTACACCATAGAACCTGACTTCGACAGCGCCATCCTCAGCCTGTTGGATCGCGGCGTAGTCTATGCGGTCGCCCACGTGCGGGGGGGCGAGATGCTGGGGCGTCCCTGGTACGACGCCGGCCGCCTGATGCACAAGCAAAACAGCTTCAACGACTTTATCGACGTCACCCTCGCCCTGGTGGAGCTAGGCTACTGCGCCCGGGATAAGGTGGTTGCCAGTGGCGGCAGCGCCGGTGGCCTCCTGATGGGCGCGGTGATCAATCAGGCGCCGCAGCATTATCTGGCCGTGGCGGCCCACGTGCCCTTCGTCGATATCGTCACCACCATGCTCGACGAGTCGCTGCCCCTGACCACCAACGAGTATGATGAGTGGGGTAACCCGAATCAGGCCGAGGCTTACCACTACATGCTGAGCTATTCCCCCTATGACAACATCTGTCGCCAGGCCTACCCGCACCTGCTGGTCACCACAGGCCTGCACGACTCTCAGGTGCAATATTTCGAGCCCGCCAAGTGGGTGGCGAAACTTAGAGAATATAAACAAGACGATCATCTGTTGCTGTTTCATATCGACATGGAGGCGGGCCATGGCGGCAAGAGCGGTCGCTATCGCCACTTTGAGGACACGGCCGAAGAGTACGCCTTCTTCCTCGGCCTGCTGGGACTCGCCTAAGATGACCCAGGAGAAGTTAGCTTGCACCACCTGGAGCCTCTACATGATCCGCTGCGCCAACGGTCACCTCTATACGGGGATCACCACAGATATCGACCGCCGCTTCAAGGAACATAGCGACAATGGCCCCAAGACGGCCAAGTATCTCAGGGGTAAGGGGCCGCTGACCCTGGTCTATCGCGAGCGGGTTGGCAGCCGCTCGGATGCCCTGAAGCGGGAAATCGCCGTGAAAAGGCTCACAAAAACGCAAAAAGTCGCCCTAATACACTTTGATGCAAATGATGAATGTCCCTAAAAATTACAGGGGAAAGCAGCCGTAAATCATAGGCTAAGGCCAGAACAAACCAAACAGGCCTGGCTCAACAAGATGTAAACCCAAGATTTACCTCAGGTTAAACGTCTTTACTTACCCATAACAAACCACTATCTTAGGCGGGCGCGTTTATGTGGAAAGACTATGAATTTACAACGACAAGCAAAGGCAACGGGAATGCCTGCGCAAGACAAGTACCAGGGACGCGGCTTTATTGGGTTACTCTTGCTTCTGCTCTGTCTGCACCTCTTGGTGCTGAACTCGGCAGTCAATCTATCCCTGTTTAGATTCTTTAACGGCATTGCGGCCTACGCCCCTGCCGATCTCCTCCTGCTGATCACAGACCTAGGCGATGGCATCACCCTCGGGGTGATCACTCTCTGCTGTCTGGTGAAACGGCCCGAACTCCTACTCAGGGTTGTCATCGCCAGCGTGCTGTCGCTGATCTTGGTGCCCTTGCTGAAGCAGACCTTCGATGCGCCTCGTCCGGCTGTAATATTAGAGACACTGAATATTGTCGGTGAGATCCGCCTGAAACACAGTTTTCCTTCGGGCCATACCGCCACCGCCTTCCTGTTTGCCGGCACCCTCTTCTTCGCCTATCGGCAGACCCAGATAAAATGCCTGGCAATCACTTTCGCCAGCCTGGTGGGACTGTCTCGCATTGTCGTCGGCGCGCACTGGCCAGAGGACGTGATCATGGGCGCCTTCGTCGGCCTCTTCTGCGCCTATGCGGCGGCCCATTGCCCCCTGGTCAAGCTCACCCAGTTCCACAAGGCGCTCATCTTGGCCTTCCTCTGGTGTGTGTTGGTGGTGAGCGAGCTGGATAAGAGCTTCGACAAAGATCTCATCTGGCCGATCCTCATGCTCAGATGGGGCCTAATTGCCACGGCCGCCCTGTTGATCTGGCGTGAATATGGCGCCATGCACAGGGTAAGACGTTGGCTGGCGTTTCAAGGTTAACAGCCCAAAAGGCGTAAGACTTTCACCAACATTCACGCTTTCTTCACACTTAGGTGCCTACACTGGAGGCTCCTAAGATGAAGAGGTGCGCCATGTTCAGACTGACCCAGGCTCAGACCACCAGAGAAACCACCCTGACGATGACCACAGATCGCAGCCGCTACGGCACGCTGATCCTACTGGTCAGCTTGCTGGCGCTGCTCTGCCTGAATCAGGATCTCAACCTGAACCTCTTTCGCGCCATCAACGGCCTCTCACCTAGCCTGCCCCAGTGGCTGCAGCTGGGGATAACCGATCTCGGCCACGGCAGCACCCTAGGCACTATAGTGCTCATCTGTCTGCTGCGTCGCCCCGAGCTGATGCCGCGGGTATTGACCGCCAGCCTGCTGTCGATGATCTTGGTCCCGCTGCTAAAACAGTATTTCGATGCCCCCAGACCGGCGGCAACCCTGGATTTTCTCTATATCGTCGGCGAGACGCGTTTGCATCACAGCTTTCCCTCAGGCCATAGCACCAGCGCCTTCCTGTTCGCCGGCACCTTGCTGATGGTGATGCAGGATAAGAAGAGTAAATGGGCCCTGTTGATGGGAGCTGGCATGGTAGCGCTGTCACGCATCTTGGTGGGTGCTCATTGGCCGGTAGACACGCTGGCGGGCGCGCTGTTGGGGCTCAGCTGCGCCTATGTCGCCTCCTATGTTCCCCTGGTACGTCTGTCATCAAGGCACTGGAAAATTCTGGTGGGCGTCTTACTGCTAACGCTGGTGGTGTGCCAGTACAAGGAGACCTCTTCGCAGATGGCCTGGCAGATCATTGGCCTTCGTTGGGGACTCCTGCTGCTAGCCGGCGTGCTGGTGCTTCGCCAATATCTGCAGTCTCGCCAGCCGCTCACGCCGCGTAAGTGGGTCAGAGCCTAAACCTTTAGAGTCTTAATGGGGTGGGCATCGGCTAATCCCTAGGTTCGTGCGACCCCGAGATTAGCCTCTGCGCCGGGAAGTCCTGGCCTTAGTCTATGCTGACCTGGCCCTGAATATTGTCGAAGCTAAGGTTACCTGAGCCCGCATCTATGATGTGAAGCCCCTGGGTGTCCACCACGCGGATGCCGCCTGAGCCATCGTCTATGGTGACCTTACCCTGAACGCCTCTAACCTCTATGGCGCCCGAGCCGTCGTCAATCTCCACATCTCCTTGTACCGAGGCTATGGTCAGGCTGCCTGAGCCATCCTTAACCTGGATATCGCCCGCCACATTGGTGAGGGTAATGCTGCCCGAGCCATCATCTATGGTGAGCTTTTGGCCGCCATCTATCTCTATGGCACCCGAGCCATCTTCGATCTCCATATCCGCCTGCACGCCGCGAATGACAATGCTGCCTGAGCCATCATGGATATCCAGTTTGATTCCAGCAGGCACCTTCACCAGCAGATCTATGTAGGGCGACTTACCATTTGAGAAACTGGCCCGGTGAAAGGCATCGAAGTTGGCGACCAGCTTGGCCTTGTTACCCGAACGAGTCAGGGTCAGTTCGGGCTCGGCGCCATCAAAACCATAAATGTCGGCATCCAGGGTGATCTGCTCAACCGAGGCGTCGCCCACTATCTTCAGGCTACCGGCGCCGGTATCGGCGACCAGTGTCTCCAGCGACTGAGCATCCAGCGTCAGCTGCGTCTGTTTGTGATAGTCGAAATCGTCCCTTCCCGCACTATTTACATTTACTATGCATCCAGTAAGGCCAAATACCAGTGCGGTCGCCATAGTCATTACACGAGCCAACATAAACACCTTCCTTAATCTCTGTTAAAGTCGTTTGTACCGCCTCGATGGGGCGGCTTAGATAGCCCAACTAAGCAGATAATATGCCAACAAGTTATCTAATTGTTTTTGCTATGTTATTATCATGCTTAACCGATTTTTGGATGGCGATGCCGCCACCCGATTCGTGGAATTAGTTACTATTTAGTGAAATACTTCATCAACTTATGAGGCGCGCGGTGGATTATCTGACCCTAAATCGAACGGCCTGGAATCACAGGACCCTAGAACACCTGGACTCCAGCTTTTACGATGTGGACGGCTTTCTCGCCGGCAACAGCTCGCTGCAGGAGATAGAGCTAGCCGACCTGGAGGTAAAGGGAAAAAGCCTGCTGCACCTGCAATGCCATTTCGGCCTGGACACCCTCTCCCTGGCTCGCCTGGGCGCCGAGGTTACTGGCGTGGATCTCTCCGATACTGCCATCCATCATGCCAAGCGACTGGCCGAGGCCTGCGACCTTAAGGCCGACTTTATCTGCAGCGATCTCTACCAAGTGGGCGCGCAGCTGCAGCGGCGATTCGATATGGTCTACACCTCCTATGGCGCCCTCTGCTGGCTGCCAGATTTAATCCCTTGGGCAGAGTTGATTTATGAGTCGCTGCTACCCGGTGGTGAATTTTATATGGTGGAGTTTCATCCCGTGCAGGCAATGATGGAGGGTTACAGTTATTTTGCCCAGCAGGAGCCGGATGTTGAGGAGGAAGGCACCTATACGGAAAACGCCAGTGACACCAAACACACCATGGTGACCTGGCCCCACTCCCTGGCCGATGTGATAGGGGCGCTCATCCAAGCCGGACTCAAGGTGGAGGCGATTCAGGAGTATCCCTTCAGCCCCTATGATGCCTTCGACAATCTGGTAACGGGAGAGAGCCTGGGACTGACCAGCGACAGGCCCAGGTATTATCAGCTGCATCAGGGCAAGCCGATCCCTATGGTCTACAGCCTGTCGGCCCGTAAACCTGAGTAATCCTTCTCTCAGGGATAAACCAACATAAAAAAAGCAGGCCAGGCCTGCTTTTTTTGTTTAGTCTCTGAGCACGGGATAGACCCTGTACTGCTTATCAAAATAGGGGCTACGCTCGTAGAACCAGCGCAGTCTCGCCTCGGCATCCTTAGCAAATTCAGGATCCTTGAGCGCCGCCTCAAACTCGGCCGCTAGGGACGCGTCCTCCTTGAGCATCTTGACCGCCAGCGGCTCTACCGCGTAGTGCTCGATATATTCGGTGCGGGTAAAGATAGGATTAAAGAAGCCCCACTGCAGCAGCGAGTCGGGCGACTGTGCCTCCAGCAAGAGGATAGCCAGATCGCCAAGGGGTTGCTGTGTGCTGATCTTCACCGTGCCCGCCGGCAGCGCCACCTTAGCCTTATGGCTCGACACAGGGGCAGAGACCCGCTGGCGTCCCTCATAGTCCTTGGCGTCGAACGCGGGCTCACCGAATCGATATTGCGTCAGGGTCAAAGTCTTGGGCTGCTCCAGACGCGTCATGCGTATGCCATGAATGCTTAAACGCTCGATCACCTCCTGCCACTGAGGCGGAACATAGTAGGCCTTGGGACGATTCACCTTGATGTCGGCGCGAGTCTTACCTATCACGGGCAGGTTCTCATACAGCTTGGGCTCGCCGGTCCAACGCACTACCGTCTCGCCGCTGATGGGGCTCTGCTCCAGGCGATAGTCTATCCCCTTGAAGTCCCATCCCTTAGGCTGGGTCTCCGACTGCCAGGTCAGTGTGATGCGGTCGCTGTAGCGATAGCTGTCCTGCTTGATGGCGCTGCGCAGCGCCGTGCCCTGCTCGCCCAGCACCTCCAGGGTCGAGGCCAGCATCACATAGGTGCCAAGCACTCGCTGCTTGAAGGGCTTGAGGCTATGATTCTCGATCAATATGGTCGGCAGATGGCGGGCATCGCCATAACCGTTAGAGTAGCGTGGGCTGGCGTTCCACAGGGAGAGCCCCTGGCTCAGGTCGCGATTATCGATGGCAAACACCAAGGGGCCGGGCACATGTCCCTGCGCGCTGAGCGCCTGCTCGACTTTGGGACGATACTTGTCGTTGAGCCAGCGATAGCTGGCGGGACTCAGTCCCTGAGCCAGGTTATAGCCGAAGGTGACATCATATTGATAATCTATGCCGTCGGTGACATGCACATCGATATAGAGATCCGGCTGCCAGCGATTAATTGCCGCCAACATATGCTGCATCTCCAGGGTATCTGCCTTGGCATAGTCGCGATTAAGGTTGAGATTATTGGCCGTGGTACGCCAGCCCATCTCCACCGGGCCCCTCTGGTTGACCCGGTTAAACTGGCCGCTGCGCTCGTGGGCATCGACGCTGAAGATAGGCACGAAGAGGAGGTTCGCACCGGTTAACAGCGCCTGCTTGTCTCCCATGACCATGTCGCGCAGCAACATCATGCCCGCATCCTTGCCATCTATCTCGCCCGAGTGGATCCCCGCCTGCACCAAGAGTGTTGGCTTACCATTGGCCTGGAGTTCATCGGGGGTCGCTGCCCCCTCCTGGCTCGCCACTATCATCCAGATATCTCGCCCCTGAGGACTCTTACCCAAGGAAACCTTGCGGAGCTTGTCGCTGGTGGCGAGCAACTTATCCAGCCAGGCGAAGGTATCGTCATAGCTGGGGCTGGACTTGAGACCGCCCTGCTCGAAGGGGGTCGCCCAGGGATCATCTGCCGCGCGCAACAAGGCTTCGCTGGCGCCGTGCCAGGTAATGCTCGGCGGCAAGATGGCATCATTGATATAAGTCTTATTTAACGAGACTTGGGCCGGTAGAGGGCCGCTGGTCTCCGCCATGGCGGATGCGCCGAAGGCGGCGAGACAGAGGAGCGTAGCGCGAGAATATAGGGACATCTTAAGTTACCTAACGGCTTATTATTAGCCGATTATCTTTCAATAAATAACCAGCAAGTGCAATATGTTAGGCAATAAAAAGCCCGGTTATTACCGGGCTTTTTGACGAAATGGCTAATGCCTATTCTTGTGGTGTCGAGTCGGCGACCTGAGTTTCGGCGCCCTTCTTCTCGCGCTTACTGAAGATACGCTCCACAATCACGAAGAAGATAGGGATAAAGAAGATCCCCAGGAAGGTCGAACTCATCATGCCGCCCAATACGCCGGTACCGATTGCGTTCTGGCTGCCCGAACCTACGCCCGAGCTGATGGCCAGCGGCACAACACCCAGACCGAAGGCCAACGAGGTCATCAGAATTGGACGCAGACGCACACGCACCGCGTGCAGGGTCGCTTCCACCAGACCCGCGCCCTTCTCGTAGAACTCTTTGGCGAATTCGACGATCAGGATGGCGTTCTTGGTCGCCAGACCTACGGTAGTCAACAGACCCACCTGGAAGAACACGTCGTTAGGCAGGCCACGACCATTCATCGCCAGCAAGGCGCCGATGATCCCCAGTGGTACCACCAAGATCACCGCGAACGGCACAGACCAGCTCTCATACAGGGCCGCCAATACCAGGAAGACCACCATGATAGACAGGGCATAAAGCGCCGGCGCCTGGTTACCCGAGAGACGTTCCTCGTATGACAGGCCGTTCCACTCGACGCCGAATCCTGGCGGTAGCTTGGCCACCATGGCCTCGATGTCGGCCATTGCCGCACCCGTACTATAACCTTGTGCCGTACCGCCCTGGATGTTCATCGCAGGCAGACCGTTGAAACGCTCTAGACGCGGCGAACCATATTCCCAAGTACCTGTGGCGAAGGCCGAGAAAGGTACCATCTCACCCTGGCTGTTACGCACATACCAGGTATCGAGGTCTTCCGGCTGCATACGGTACTGGGCATCACCCTGTACATAGACCTTCTTCACACGACCACGGTCGATGAAGTCGTTCACATAGCTACCACCCCAGGCAGTACCGAGCACGCTGTTGACCGCGTCGATATCGATACTCAGTGCGCGAAGCTTGGCGTGGTCGATATGGATGCGATACATAGGCGCATCTTCCTGACCGTTTGGACGCACGCCCACCAGGTTAGGATTTTGCGACGCCATGCCCAGCAGCATGTTACGGGCCTCGAGCAGCTTCTCATGGCCTTGGCCATTTCTGTCTTGCAGATAGAAATCGAAACCGTTTGCCGTACCCAGCTCGATCACCGCAGGCGGTACGAAGGCAAACACGAAGGCTTCCTTCATCTGCATGAACATGCCCATGGCACGTCCGGCGACCGATTTAACGTCTTGACCCGGGCCGGTGCGCTCAGACCAGTCTTTCATGCCAACGAAGGCCAGACCCATGTTTTGACCACTACCGGCGAAGCTGAAGCCAGATACGCTAAATACCGACTTGACGCTGTCGCCCGTCTCGTTGAGATAGAAGTCGGAGATCTTGCTCATCACCTTCTTGGTCGTCTCTTGGGTCGAGTTAGTCGGCAGGATCGCCTGAGTAAACAAGATACCCTGGTCTTCGTCCGGCAAGAAGGCGGTCGGCATGCGCATGAAGATCCAACCCACGGCTACCGTCAGGGCCACGTAGATCAACATGACGCGACCAGCGCGCTTGATCATCGCTGCCACGCCAGCCTCATAACGCGAGGTCATCTTGTCGAAGGTGCGGTTAAACCAACCGAAGAAACCCGTCTCGACCGCATGGTGGCCCTTGGCAATCGGCTTCAGCATGGTGGCACATAGGGCCGGCGTCAGGATGATCGCCACCAGCACAGAAAGCGCCATGGCCGATACGATAGTCACGGAGAACTGACGATAGATCACACCGGTCGAACCCGACATGAATGCCATAGGCACGAATACCGCCGACAGGGTCAGACCGATACCCACCAGGGCGCCGGTGATCTGGTCCATCGACTTCTTGGTGGCCTCTATCGGGCTCAAGCCGTCTTCGGACATCACACGTTCGACGTTCTCTACCACCACGATGGCGTCATCCACCAGCAGACCGATGGCCAATACCATGGCGAACATGGTCAGGGTGTTGATCGAGAAGCCGGTAGCCGACAGGATGGCGAAGGTCCCCAGCAGTACCACAGGTACCGCGATGGTCGGGATCAGGGTCGCACGGAAGTTCTGCAGGAAGAGGTACATGATCACAAACACCAGTACCACGGCTTCCAGCAGGGTATGCACTACGCCCTCGATCGATTTCTCAACGAAGGGGGTGGTGTCATAGGGATAAACCACTTCCAGCCCTTGCGGGAAGAAGGGCTTCATCTCATCGACCTTCTCACGCACGCGCTCGGCGGTCGCCAGGGCGTTAGCCCCCGTAGCCAGCTTGATCGCCAGACCGGCAGCCGGACGGCCGTTATAGAAGGACTCTACCGAATAGCTTTCCGACCCCAGTTCGACTCGGGCCACATCTTCCAGGTAAACCTTAGCGCCCGACGGATCGGACTTGATGATGATCTTTCTAAACTCTTCGGCGGTCTGTAGACGACTCTGAGCCGTTACCGTGGCGTTGAGTTCCTGACCCGCGATAGAGGGTGCACCACCTAATTGACCCGCTGATACCTGAGCGTTCTGCTCACGAATCGAGGCCATGATGTCCAGGCTGGTGAGGTTGTATTGGGTCAGCTTAAGCGGGTCTAGCCATATACGCATGGCGTACTGGGCACCGAACAGCTGGATCTCACCCACACCGGGCACGCGGCTCATAGGGTCTAAGATGTTAGATCCCACATAGTCGGAGATATCATTTTTCTCCAGCGAGCCATCCTGGGACACGAAGCCCAATACCATCAAGAAACCCGAGCTGGATTTGTTGACCTTAACCCCTTGCGCCTGCACCTCTTGCGGTAGCAGAGGCATCGCCAGTTGCAACTTGTTCTGCACCTGGACCTGGGCGATATCGGGATCGGCCTCGGCATTGAACGTCAGGGTGATCTGCGCGTTACCAAAGCTGTCACTGGTAGACGAGATGTAACGCAGATGGTCGATACCCGTCATGCGCTGCTCGATCACCTGGGTCACAGTGTCTTCCATGGTCTTGGCAGACGCACCCGGATAGATGGCGTTAATCACCACGGTCGGCGGCGCAATACTCGGGTACTGCGACACGGGAAGCTTCATGATAGAGAGCACCCCGGCCAACATAACAATAATTGCAATCACCCAGGCAAAGATAGGGCGATCGATGAAAAAACGAGCCATAACTTTACCTTACTTCTGTGGTTGCTTGTCTGATTGCATCTCGCTGAGTGGTTTACCCACCACAGGGGCGCCCGGACGTATCTTCTGTAATCCCTCGACAATCAGCTGATCGCCAGCCTTCAAGCCGCTGGTGATGCGCCACTGATGATCGATCACCTCGGCGGTCGTCACGACTCTTGGCTCAACCTTGCTCTCGGCGCCAATCACCATGGCAACGGCCTGACCCTTGGTATTACGGGTAACCGCCTTCTGCGGTACCAGAATCGCCTTAGGATCTGTACCCGCGTTCAATACGGCGCGCACATACATGCCAGGTAGCAAGACACCATCCGGGTTAGGAAATTCAGCCCTTAGGGTTACCGAGCCAGTGTTTTCATCGACACTCACCTCGGCGAATCTGAGAGACCCCATGTGCTCATATTCCGTGCCATCTTCCAGGATCAGACGTACATCGGCATTGTCAGCCGCCTGCAGTTGTCCCTGCTTAAGCTTGGCCTTGAGACGTAGCAGCTGAGCACTGGATTGGGCGATATCGACGTTGATAGGATCCAGCTGTTGAATCGTCGCCAGTGCGGCGCTCTGATTCGCTGTCACCAGGGCACCGGCAGTCACGGAAGATTTACCGATACGGCCCGAGATAGGCGCCTTCACCTGAGTGTATTCCAGGTTAATCTTAGCCGTGTTAATCGCCGCCTTGGCCACAGTCACGTTAGCCAGCGCCTCTTTGTAGAGGGCATCCGCCTCGTCGAAATCTTGTTGGCTGATGGCATCAGTCTTGATCAAGGCCTTATATCTGGCCGCCTTGGCCTTGGCAGACACCAGGCTGGCATTGGCACGGGCCAGATCGGCTTCGGCACTGACCAGCGCCGCCTTATAGGTCGATGAATCGATCTGATAGAGAGATTGGCCTTCGGTTACCTCACCACCCTCGACGAAGCCGCGCTCGGTGATGATACCCGACACCTGAGGACGCACCTCGGCCTCAAGATATGCCTTGCTGCGACCCGGTAGCTCAACCTGAATAGCCTGGGGCTGCTCGACAACCTGAACCACCCCAACCTCCATGCTTCTTGGGGCTGCTGCCGAATGACCTTGGTTCTCGTCCTGGCCACAACCTGTTATCCATAACGCCACACTAACTAACGAGGCAATTTTTACTATTTGCCGCATGAGAACTCCTAATCAAAGCCGCAACAAAAAACACCCATGCACGGGTAAGGCGCTATGGGGTATCTTGAGGAAGCAAAATTAAAAAAAGATTTAGAAACTATTTATCTCACACCTAGCCGAGGTCAACAAGAAGATGTGGGCAGAGATATTGTAAGTTAATGCAAATTTTTATTTTTAATCATGTTTTCTTGTTAAAAAACAGTTAAAAATTGCGTATTTCCACCCTATTTTAGCGTTTTTTGTGTCTAAAATGTGATCCCTGTCATTTAGGCATGATGAAAACTAACACCATAGGAAACATGAGGTTAATTTAGACCTATTCATAATTGTTCACATCTTTATTTGATCAGTTCATCTGTGCCGACAAGGCCATTCACATCTTGCGCCTATAGTCGCCTCATCAGCCAAACAACAGCTAGATGAGATGAAGATGATGAAGACCTTAACCCAGTTAAAATGCTCGATACTCCTTGGCAGCCTGTTAGCCACAAGTGGCGTCATGGCCGAAGCGCAAGACACCCAAGTCTTAGGCGGCAATATCACAGGCAAGCTGACCTTTGCCTCAGACTATGTCTTTCGTGGTGAATCAGAAACCATGGATGGCGATGTCCCTGTCGTGCAAGGCACACTGGGATGGGGAAACGATCAGGGTTGGTACGGCGGTGTATATGCCTCCAACATCAAGTTTGCCGATCCAAATCTTGAAATCGTCACCGCACCCTACATAGGTAAGGCGGGCACCTTCGGCGATTCTGGTATCACCTATGATGTCATGCTCTTCTCCTACCTCTACCCGGGCGCCTCATACTCTAACTACACAGAGTTATGGCTCAAGGTAGGTAAGCAGTTCGGCCGCACCAAGCTGCAACTGGAAGTGACCCCGACCGTCGATGACTGGTTTGGTGTCGATGGCTGGCAAGGCGTGAACTACGCCATCCATCCAAGCTACCAGTTCGACAATGGCATTAACCTGTCTGCCAGCGTCGGCTATCAAGATCTAGACGGTAACGGCGCCGAAGGCTGGGGCCACTGGAACCTGGGTGTCAGCAAAACCTTTGCCGGCCTGAGTTTCGATCTCAGATACCACGGCAGCACAGTGGATGAGAGCCACAAGGTTTACGGTACACAAACTAAGATTTTTGATGACCGAGTCGTTATCGGCGTCAGCAAGAGTTTCTAAGCACAGCAGTTTCCAATCTCTGCACGTCTTTGCCAGCCCTCGGGCTGGCTTTTTTGTATAGGGATATACTTATCCCCGGTGCTCAGGGATGAGCATGGAGGGGATTTGTACAAGGCCAAAAATATCCCCGGTGCTCAGGGATGAGCATAGAGGGGATTTGTATACGGCCAAAGATATTCCCGGTGTCCATGGCCTCTGATGTTCCTAACATTTTTTGGCATTCCCCCCATCCATGGGGGTCAGAATGCTTATCCCCGGTGTTTAGACGGAGCTAGGTTATATCCGGTTATCACCCACGCCACAGGCGAGGATACGGCTGATCTCCGCCAGAGAGCGGCCCGACTGCCCCTGCCATTCATTGAATACCTCCTGCACCTGGGTCAGGCCACGTTTAGAGGTAAAACCGGCATCGATCAGTTTGTGAGCCTGAAAATATCCCTTGATATCTTCGGTCAGCAGAAAGGTATCTTTGCCTATGGTGCGCAGAAAATAGGGGCCGGTATTGCCACCCAGTCGGCAGCCCAGGCGTTTCAACTCGGCCCAGAGTCCCACGATATTATCGCTGGGCCACCGAGCGATAAACTTGGCAAAGCTGCCGTGAGCGAGCTTAAAATCATGCACCATCAGGGCATTGTCATAAATCGCCATGGTCTTCTTCAGGTGGCGGATCAACTCGGGGTCGCTGGCACGCTGCTGGATCTGCTCAGGCGATAGCATCAAGATCTTGTGGGGCTCGAAGTTGAAGAAGGCCGCCTCGTAAGCCGGCCACTTGTTGTCGACGATGCGCCATACAAATCCCGATTGAAACACCTTCTTACTCAGCTCTGACAGCAACTCGGCATCCGTATACTCGGCAATCTGATCCTGGGATAACACCTCAGGCAGGCGAGCGGCCAAGCCTGTTTCGCCACCTTTGCGCTCACAGGCGCGCTGGTAAATACTGTCGAACGATTCTAATCGCGCCATAGTGTAAGCAGCTCCTTAAATGCTTGTTGAATACAGATTACGTGCCATGCAGCCATGTCGATCACCCGCCAAACGGCTCGAGACGACCCCAGCCAACTTTGACATATTGGTTACCATGAACAATAAATAACCCATATATGGGTTTATTTTTACAACATTAGTAAACAATAACCAGAGATGATTGCAATTGGCTTGCACTTAGACCGGTGAGAGGCCGTTGAGGTTAATTATGGACGCATCACAACTCTATCGTATGTTGGTCTTTGCCAGTGTGGTCGAGCAGGGCTCCTTGACCCGCGCCGCAGAGTCGCTCAACATTAGCCGCTCCATGGTGAGTCAACACCTAAAGAAACTGGAGCACAGATGCCAGTCGCGTCTTTTAAACAGAACCACCCGCAGCCTTTCGCTCACCCAGGAGGGCCAATCATTTTACCGTTACTGCGCGGAGCTACTCAAACTCGCCAAGCAGGCAGAAACCTCGCTGCAGCCAGCAGATGCGGAGCTGCAAGGCAGCATCACCCTCGCCGTCCCCCAGGCGCTAGGCGATGGAGTGATAGCCCCCATCATCAAGGTGTTTCACCAGCATTATCCCAAGGTGCATCTCTCCCTACTGATTCAGGACAGACAGCTGGACCTCACCGAGCATCAGATAGATGTAGCGATTCAGATAGGCGCCGCCAGTCAGCCCAGTGTCAACGAGACCAGGCTGGACCGCTTCGATGAGTATCTGGTAGCGAGCCCAGACTATGTTGCGCACCATGGCGCACTTGTGCATCCGGACAATCTCAGCCATCATCATTGGATAGGCCTGGCGGGCGACAGGCTCCCCAGACATTGGCAGTTTGAAAACAGCGAAGGCGAGCGTGTCCGCCTGCAGCTTAGCCCTTTCATCAACTGCAACAGCCTACAGGGAACCCTGAGCCTGGTGATGCAGGGGCTGGGCGTTGCCTTGCTGCCCTCCCCCTTGATAAGCCAGCACCTTGCCAATGGCCAGCTGGTACAGCTACTGCCAGACTATCATCTGGGACGAGGCGCCCTCTACCTAGTACATCCCTATCTTGAGGTGATTCCGCCAAGAGTCAGGGCACTTATCGAACTGCTGACCGAGCGACTCACACCGACGGCATAAAACGAGCTAAAAGCAGGCCAGATGCGGGATTTCGGACTAAGATTAGCTTATTGGTTCTGGGCAAATGGGAGGTGCATTTGATGGAACTCTTCTATCATCCCCTGTCACGATATTCCCAAAAAGTCTTGATCGCCCTCTACGAGAAACAGGCCAACTTCTATCCCAGGGTGATAGAGCTGAGCGATCCCTTTTCCCGCAACGAATTTAAGCAGCAGTATCCCTTGGGGAAATTACCCCTGCTCAAGACGCGCACCGGCGAGCTCTTGCCCGAATCCAGCATCATCATCGACTATGTAGACCATGAATTTGCCACCGGCACCCGGCTGCTGCCGCAGGATTACTCTCAGCGCCTACAGGTGCGCCTGTACGATCGTCTCATCGACAACGACCTGAACAATCCCCTCTATCTACTGGAACAGATGGATGCCCGCGAAGAGGACAATCCGATTAAGGCGAGACAGTTAGAGAAGGAGATCATGCTGCTACTGAATGAGTTGAACGACAAGTTGCAGCGGCATCACTGGCTCTGCGGCGATGCCTTTACCATGGCGGATTGCGCCCTGATCCCTTGCCTGATCCACGCCAGAAATCGCTTCAAGCTGTACCAGCTGGATCCCATCGATAGATACCTGAATCAGGCCAACACCCGAGGCGCCTGGATCCAGGTACAGGAAGAGATAGAACTCACCCGCGCCGCAGTGCAGGCCGGATTCCGCCCCATCCCCTAAAAAAGTTAAGCTGGCAGGTTGCGCTCTTTCTTCAGCGTGAGGAAGGCTTTCCACTTCTCGATTTCCGGCGGTAGGCAAGGTTCGGGACCTTCGAAGCCCGCCTCCTTGAGCATCTCCTTAATCGGTACCTGCTTGCGGTTGTTCACGAACACGCCGCGCACATGCACGATACAGTGAAGGGTGTCGCCGCTGACGAAGCGCTGCTCGACATAGAAGTATTTCTCGTCCCACCCCACCACTCGACTCTGAATGTCGAATTTACACAGGGGTTTAATGTCGCGAATATAGGTGAACTCGGCGGCGTTGACGATCGGCAACCACTTGAGTTTCAAGAAGCGTTTCAGCAGCCCCATCTCGGCCAACATGTAGGTACGGGCCAGATCCATCAGGGCGGGATAGCGGGAGTTAGTCAGGTGCAGGTTAATGTCGCAATCCAGCGGCAAGGCGCGATAGCTAATGGTACTCGTGCCCAGAAAATCGATACGACGACAATGGCGTACCCGCCAAAACATCAACCAAAACAAACGAAAATAGAGGTTCATCTCACCCGGCTCCCTTAAATGAAGGGCAAAGGCTACCAGAGGTCAGACCAGGTGACAAGCAAGATCGCGCCGAGGCAAGGGCTGTTGCCAGGGCGCGATGAATAGAGAGTAGAGGCTAATCCTTGAGGGTTAACAGATGCTCGGCATATAACTTAACGTCTTCCCAGTCGGTGTAATCGATCACCGCCTTAGGATCGGTTGGGCCGTCGGTAATCTTCATGATCAGCTGGATCATCCACCTGTCATACCAACGCCAGGAGGGGTAATCCACCTTGCCGGCAATCACCTTAACGTCCTTCGGCTTCCAGGGAGAGAGCTCGATAAACTTCTGCAGATACTTGTTGTTTTCGGGGATCCGTTTCTCGGGATTACGGGCCACCACGTTGACGCTGAAGAAGCTGTTGGGCTTAGCCGCCAGCTCTACCTGATAGCGGGTGACAAATTCGAACACAGACTTATGGTAGCTGCCATAGAGCACGCAGGCGCCCACGGCAACATAGTCGTATTTTTCCCAATCGATATGCTCAAACTCGCCAATACGCAGGGCGTCGCAACTATGCCCTTGAGTGTCCAAGTGCGCCGCCATCGCCTGGGCAATCTTGGCCGTATGACCACCGCGAGAATAGTAAACAATTAGTACTGAAGCCATAAGCGACTCATCTGTATCGGAAAAGAGAGCCACATTGTTGCAGCAAAGTGCGGGAGAAACCCCAAATTGGATCACAATTTAGTTAAGGTTTTTGTGAAATACACCACCAATTGGATATTTAACTCGGGGTAAAATAACTACAAAATCATGAGCAATCCTAAAAGGACACAGGTCGGCTCCCATTGAGTTACCCAGGCTGGCTGAGTATCATTGCTTTCACTTCCCCATTTAATTAGAATAATCTAATTAATAGAATACAAGAGAGTTGCCGTATGCAAAAAGATATTGATGTAGATGCAATGGTCACCAATGCCCAGAGCGCAGCCAAGTGGCTTAAGGCAATAGCCAATCCCTATAGATTGATGATCTTGTGCCAGCTACTCGACAATGAACTGAGCGTGACACAGCTAAATGAAAACGTGCCTCTGAGCCAGTCTGCGTTGTCACAACACCTGGCGGTATTGCGCGCCGAAGATCTAGTGGCGACCCGCAAGAGCTCACAGATCGTATACTACACACTGAAAAACGAACAGGTCACCGAGGTGATCTCAATTCTCTACAAGCGTTACTGCGTATAATTCCTGCGAAGATGAAAGCCTTTAACGCTCGCTAAAGGCTTTCGCAAACTCCTGCACCTTATCCCAATCGGTAAATTCATAGGTACCCGAGGTATCTGTGGGGCCCTTAGTGATCCACATGATGAAACGGATCATGAACTTATCGAAGAAACGGTACTTGGGATAATCGATCTTACCCGCAAAGACACCCAGCTGCTGAGGCTGCCACAGCGACAGCTGCAGAAACTTCTTCATGTAAGGGTTAGTCTCGGGCGTATTCTTCTCCGGCTTTCTCGCCACCACGTTCACGGTAAAGAAGGCGTTCTTCTTGCCGTTTAACACGGCTCTGTGACGGTTCACATACTGGAACAGTTCGGGTCTGTGTTTGCCGTAACGAATGCTCGCCCCTATGATGACCTTGTCAAAATAGGAGAGATTGACAGACTGGGCCTCTTCCAGGCTGACCATGGTCACCAGCTGAGTATCCGACTTGCACTGCTCGGCAATCTGATCACAGATGGCTTTCGTCTGACCGTCTACGGTCGAATAGATAATTAGGGTACGACTCATTAATTCTTCCAAAAAGTCGGTGTAAACAACACCAATAAGGTAAACACTTCCAATCGGCCGAATAGCATGGCCACCACCAACACCCACTTCTCGCCATCGCCAATGCTGGCATAGTTACTGGCCACCTCACCTAGCCCAGGCCCCAGGTTATTCAAACAGGCCGCAGTCGCGCTGAAGGCGGTGATATTATCCATGCCCAGCGCCATCAGGATCAACATGCAAACCACAAAAACGAGGGCGTAAGCAGAGAAGAAGCCCCATACCGCATCTATGATGCGATCCGGCAGCGCCTTACCATTGATACGGATGGAGAACATGCCCCTGGGGTGCACCAGGCGTTTCAATTCACGGGAGCCCTGCAGCAGCAGCAAGATCATCCGCATCACCTTGATGCCGCCGGCGGTAGAGCCGCCACAGCCACCGATGAAGCTGGAGAAGATCAGCAGCATAGGCAGGAACAGCGGCCACATATGGAAGCTTTCGGTACCGAAGCCCGCCGTGGTGGAGATAGAGACCGCCTGGAACAGGGCGAAGTCGAAAGTCTCCTCGGCACTGTCATAGATGCCGGTATGGTACAGGGTTGCGAAACAGATCAGCGTCAGCGCCAGCTGGATCACGATAAGCGCCTTAAATTCGGCGTCTCTCAGGTAGACCTTGAGGTTGATGCCGCGGCGGGTAAAGGCCGCAAAGTGCAGGCTGAAGTTCAGCGCCGCAATCAACAAAAACACCACACACACCATGTTGATCGCCGTGCTATCGAAATAGCCCATACTGGCATCATGGGTAGAGAAGCCGCCGATGGCGATGGTTGAGAAAGAGTGACAGATGGCATCGAACACATCCATGCCGGCGACCCAGTAGGCGAAGGCACAGGCGATGGTCAGCGCCAGATAGATATACCAGAGCGCCTTGGCGGTCTCCGCGATTCGCGGCGTCATCTTACTGTCTTTCACCGGCCCGGGGATCTCCGCACGGTAGAGCTGCATCCCCCCAATCCCGAGCACGGGCAGAATGGCTACCGCCAGGACGATGATCCCCATGCCGCCGAGCCACTGCAATAGGTGGCGATAGAAGAGGATCGCCTTGGGCAGGCTATCGAGCCCCACCAGCACGGTCGCCCCTGTAGTGGTGAGCGCCGAGAAGGACTCAAAGAAGCTGTCGGTGAGCGAGAGGTCCGGCTGACTGGAGAAGATAAAAGGCACGGCACCTATGGAGCCCAGCACGCCCCAGAAGAGCACCACCAGCATGAAGCCCTCTCGGGTACGCAGGTCCTTCTTGTGGCGCCTGTTGGGATACCAGAGCACGAAGCCGAGTAACAAGCTGAGGAAGAAGGCCTGCAGAAAGGCGGTGCCCCCGCCATCTTTGTAGATCACGGCAACCAGCGCTGGCGGCAGAAGCGACAAAGAAAACAGCCCCATGAGTAGGCCTGTAATTCTTATAATGGTTCTATATTGCATTAGGGCGTTTTTATTATTCCGTTAGCGAAGACGCACTGGCGCATTCTCGCATAGTTTATCCCGGCAGTTGTATAAAATTTATTGGCGCTTTGTAACCTGAGGCAAAAAGCCCTTTGCGAACATGTTAGCCCACTCTCGCTTCCGCTTGGGCATCAGTCAGAAAACTCCGCCTTGAGGCGTCCCTGACTCAGGGTCGCGAGTTCCTGATTGAAACGCCTCTGAGTCGCCTTGGGCATCTCGAAGCTCAGGCTCACCCTGTCGGTAAACACCTTATCGACAACCAACCCCTCACAGAGCTCAAGAAAGTGCTCCACATCTTTGAGCTGATGATAGTCGCACGCCAGTCGCCCCGGATAACGGATCTGCTTTATCTCGGTCTCCAGCTGCGCCAGCCCCTGTTTGATGCCAGAGCTATAGGCGCGCACCAGGCCACCAACACCTAACTTAGTACCACCAAAATAGCGCACCACGACGGCGCCTATCTCACCAATTTCGGCACCTTGCAGGCTGGCCAGCATGGGACGCCCGGCGCTGCCGGACGGCTCACCATCATCACTGCTGCCCATGGCCACATTGTTGTCCGGTGCACCGGCGATAAAAGCGTAGCAATAGTGATTAGCCCCCGGATACTCGGCCTTAACGTTAGTAAGCGCACACTTCAGCGCATCTTCAGATGGACAGTGAAATAGAAAAGAGATAAAGCGACTATGCTTTATCTCTTCCTCTATAGTGACCGGCTTGACCGGAATGGGATAACTCTCGCTCAAAAACGCCTTACCTGTTAACCGTGCAGACCCAGATCGCGAGTCATATTCTCGTTGTGATCGCTATGGACGATCACATTGTCTTCGATACGAATACCACCGAAGGGGCGCACCTGATCCACCATCCGCCAGTTAACCCAATCGGCGCGACCATCCTGTTTCAGCTCATTGAGCAGGCTGTCGATGATGTAAAGCCCTGGCTCTATGGTCAGCACCTGGTTCGCCGCCAAGGTGCGAGTACAACGCAGGAAGGGATGCGCCTCCGGCGGCGCGATATGGGTGCCGCGCTCGTCGTGGAGGAAGCCGCCCATATCATGTACCTGTAGGCCCAACATATGCCCCAGACCATGGGGGAAGAAGGCGCTGGTGATACCCTGCTCTATTAGCCCCTGTGGATCGCCTTGCACCAGCTTGAAGTCCAGCAGCAGCTGCGCCAGCTTCTGGTGCGTCGCCAGATGCAGATCCACATACTTCACGCCCGGACGCATCATCTCTATGATGGCCAGCTGTAACTTGTCCATGGCGGCGATCAGATCGCCGAACAGGTTCTTCTCGAAAGCATAGGTACGGGTAATGTCCGAGGCATAGCCATGGAAGCTACCACCGGCATCGATAAGAAACGAGAGTCGCTGCTTGGGCGACACATGCTCCAGCGCCGTGTAGTGCAAGATTGAGGCGTTTTGATTCAGTGCGATGATGTTGCCGTAGGGCACATCGTTCTCGCCCATATCGGTCGCAGCCAGATAAGCTTGCTGGATCTCAAACTCGCTCGCGCCCGCATAGAAGGCACTCTTGGCCGCCACATGACCCCGCACACCGATCTCACTCGCCCGGCGCATGCAGGCCAACTCATAGGCAGTCTTGCTGGCTCTGTGATAATGCAGGTAGCTCATCACCGCCTCGGGGTTACGGCTACCGAAGCCCAGCACATCGGCGACATCCAGATGCTCGCCAATATAGGCCCACTCCTGCAACTTGCCCGGCAGCAGATCTGCCACCTTATCGGCCTTGGTCAGCACCTTGATCTCTATCTCGGTCGTCCAAAAATCCTCTGGAAGATCGGCTACCTTATGCCAAAAATCCACCGGACGATAGAAGATGAGTTGCGGCTTGTCGCGGCCATTGACGATCAGCCAGCAGTGGGGATTATCGATAACCGGAAGCCAGGCCTTGAAGTGCGGATTGACCTTAAAGGGGTAATCCAGATCATCGAGAAACTGACGATGGGGCTGACCCGAATGAATCACTAAGCCGGCCAACTGCTCTCTTGCGGTGATCTCGGCAACGCGCCGGTTCAGTTCAATAATATGGGCGGGATAGAGGGTGGCTAAGTTTTCCATAATAAGCTTCCTGTTATTCTTCTGTGGCCCTAGGTTGCACCCCATTCTTTTGGATGAAAAACGCGATCCCGAGGCCCTATTTTTAGCACAGCGACTATGATCTAGTGAGTCTAACATAAGGGCAAAAATCCCCCTAATCGAACAAAATTAAACAAGTGTTTAAATTGGGTGTTGAAATTTATCTGATTTAGACGCACACTGAGCAGCAACTGGTCAAATGATGGCCTGCTGTAAGATAGAGATTTTTACCTACGCTATAAGATTCTAATAGTGGGTGGCGCTCTTTAAGCAATAAGGAAGCAAGCAATGATCTACCAAAGTCCTACGATTCAAGTGGAATTACTTGAAGACAATATCGCTCGGCTCTGTTTTAACGCCGAGGGCTCAGTCAATAAGTTTGATCGAGAAACCCTCAACTCCCTTAACGACGCACTCGATGCCCTAGCACAAACCCAAGGGGTTAAGGGCCTGATGCTCACCTCAGGCAAAGATGCCTTTATCGTAGGCGCCGACATCACAGAATTCCTGGGACTTTTTGCACAAGACGACAGCGTGCTACAGGGCTGGCTGGAAGATGCCAACAAGGTGTTTAACAAGCTCGAAGATCTGCCCTTCCCAACCATCTCGGCCATCAAGGGCTTCGCCCTGGGCGGCGGCTGCGAAACCATCCTAGCCACTGACCTGCGTATCGCCGACACCTCGGCGCGCATCGGCCTGCCAGAGACTAAGCTGGGCATCATCCCTGGCTTTGGCGGTACTGTGCGACTACCTCGCGTGATAGGTGCCGACAACGCACTTGAGTGGATCACCACAGGTAAAGATCAGCGCCCAGAAGCCGCCCTCAAGGTTGGCGCCATCGACGCCGTAGTTGCTCCAGAATTGCTGGAAACGGCGGCGCGCCAGATGCTGCAAGATGCCATCAGCGAGAAGATTGACTGGCAAGCCCGTCGTCAGCGCAAGCTGTCGCCGCTGACCCTGCCTAAGCTGGAAGCCATGATGTCATTTGCCACCGCCAAGGGCATGGTATTCAAGGTTGCCGGTAAACACTATCCTGCACCTATGGCTGTTGTCGAAGTGATCGAGAAGGCGGCTACCAGCGAGCGCGTCGAGGCACTACAGGTAGAACATCAGGCCTTCATCAAGCTGGCCAAGACAGACGTAGCCAAGGCGCTTATCGGTATCTTCCTTAACGACCAACTAGTTAAAGGCAAGGCCAAGAAGGCTGCCAAACAGGCACAAGCGGTTAACTCCGCCGCCGTGCTGGGCGCAGGCATCATGGGTGGCGGTATCGCCTACCAGAGCGCCAGCAAGGGCACGCCTATCGTAATGAAAGATATCAATCAGGCGGCACTGGATCTTGGTCTCAACGAGGCAGCCAAGCTGCTCACGGCGCAGATCAATCGTGGTCGCTCGACACCGGCCAAGATGGCGGACGTGCTCAACAACATCACGGCAACTCTGGACTACAACGCGCTCAAGCAAGCCGATGTCGTGGTCGAAGCCGTGGTAGAACATCCTAAGGTGAAGGCGACCGTACTGGCAGAAGTCGAACAGGTCGTGGGCGAAGATGCCATCATAACCTCTAACACCTCCACCATCTCAATCAATCTGCTGGCCAAGAGCCTGCAGAAACCAGAGCGCTTCTGTGGCATGCACTTCTTCAACCCGGTACACAAGATGCCACTGGTTGAGGTCATTCGCGGCGAGCATAGCTCAGAAGAGACTGTTGCCTCTGTCGTGGCTTACGCCGCCAAGATGGGCAAGACGCCTATCGTGGTCAACGACTGCCCGGGCTTCTTTGTTAACCGTGTACTCTTCCCCTACTTCGCCGGTTTCAGCGGCCTGCTAGAAGATGGCGCAGACTTTGCTGCCATCGACAAGGTGATGGAAAAGCAGTTCGGTTGGCCTATGGGCCCCGCCTATCTACTTGACGTAGTTGGTCTGGACACGGGTCATCACGCCCAGGCCGTGATGGCCGAAGGCTTCCCTGACAGAATGGCGAAAGAAGGCAAAGACGCCATCGACGTCATGTTTGAGGCCGAACGTTTCGGTCAAAAGAATGGAAAAGGCTTCTACCAATATTCGGTGGATCGTCGCGGCAAGCCGAAGAAAGAGGTCGACCCGCGCAGCTATGAGCTACTGGGCAACGCCTTCGGTGAGCAGAAGGAGTTCAGCAGCGACGAGATCATCGCCCGCACAATGATCCCTATGATCATCGAAACGGTTCGTTGTCTGGAAGAAGGCATCATAGCCACGCCAGCCGAAGCCGATATGGGACTCGTTTATGGACTCGGTTTCCCTCCATTCAGAGGAGGTGTGTTCCGCTACCTGGACACCTTAGGTGTCGCTAACTTCGTCGCCCTTGCTGACCAGTACGCCCACCTGGGTGGCCTGTATCAGGTAACCGACAAGATGCGTGAACTGGCTGCCACCAACGGCAGTTACTACCCAGCCTAATCACCCGGAAGGAATAGAATAATGAAACAAGCAGTTATTGTAGATTGCATCCGTACTCCCATGGGCCGCTCTAAGGCTGGGGTATTCAGAAACGTGCGCGCCGAGTCGCTCTCTGCCGAGCTGATGAAGGCCCTGTTGGTTCGCAATCCTCAACTCGATCCTAATACCATTGAAGACGTGATCTGGGGTTGTGTACAACAGACGCTGGAACAGGGCTTCAACATCGCACGTAACGCAGCGCTACTGGCGGGCATTCCGAAGCAGGCCGGAGCGGTGACGGTAAACCGTCTATGTGGGTCTTCCATGGAAGCCATTCATCAGGCGGCTCGTGCTATCATGACTGGCATGGGCGATACCTTTATCGTCGGCGGTGTCGAACACATGGGCCACGTGCCGATGAACCATGGGGTCGACTTCCACCCAGGCCTGGCCACCAATGTTGCCAAGGCCTCGGGCATGATGGGCCTCACCGCCGAGATGCTTGGTAAGATGCACGGAATCACACGCCAACAGCAAGATGAGTTTGCGGTACGTTCACACCAACGTGCCCACGCGGCAACAGTCGAAGGCCGCTTTGCCAACGAGATCCATGCTATCGAGGGTCATGACGCCAACGGCGCACTGATCAAGGTAATGCATGATGAGGTGATTCGTCCTGAGACCTCGCTGGAGTCGCTGGCGACCCTGCGTCCGGTATTCGACCCAGCCAACGGTACTGTTACCGCTGGCACCTCTTCGGCACTGTCTGACGGCGCCTCGGCCATGTTGGTCATGGAAGAAGAGAAAGCCAAGGCCTTAGGTCTGCCAATCCGCGCACGTATCCGCTCTATGGCGGTTGCTGGTTGTGACGCCGCCATCATGGGCTATGGTCCAGTACCGGCCACCCAGAAGGCGTTGCAACGCGCAGGTCTCACCATGAACGACATCGACCTTATCGAGCTCAACGAGGCCTTCGCCGCGCAGTCATTGCCATGTGTGAAAGACCTTGGCTTAATGGATCTGGTGGATGAGAAGGTGAACCTCAACGGCGGCGCTATCGCCCTGGGTCATCCACTGGGCTGCTCGGGCGCACGTATCTCGACTACGCTGATCAACCTGATGGAAAGCAAAGATGCGACCCTAGGTCTGGCGACCATGTGTATCGGTCTGGGCCAAGGCATAGCAACCGTATTCGAACGCGCCTAACGCGTCCCTTACCGTTTTGCCTAAGAAAAGGAGCGACCCAGTCGCTCCTTTTTTGTTTCACGTGAAACACCAAGACCACACTTTCCTCAGTAGGCCTTTTACGCCTCAAGCGACTAATACCAATCACAGTAAGTAGATGGTCAGAAATAGCGCAGGGAAAACGCGTGAGAACAAGGCAGGATTTTTAGATAAGTAGTTATTCTACAATCAAAAATACTAACGCCGTTATCGCGCATTTTAACAAGCTAGAATGAACAGCTATTTACTACGATTGGTATAAGATAGTTTCTGGCTTTAACTTCGTAACCACTGCTGTAATATCAACATCAGGCGCTTGATTTAAGATGGAGGCATATGGACATTATTCGGTTGATAGATAAGCCTGAGGCCATAGGCCAAGTGGCCAGCTGGTATCATGAGGAATGGGGTCACCTGGGGCCGAATCGCAGCCAAGCGGAGTTGACCCACACCCTGAGCCAATATCTGCAATTAGACGCCATTCCCCAACTCTGGGTAGCCTTGCATAACAATGTTCCCATCGGCGCCATCCAGCTCAGATATCAGGAAAACCCTCAATATTCTGCCGATAGCGTCTGGCTCGGCGGCCTCTATGTAAGCCCCTCTCATCGAGGTCTGGGCATAGCCACAGCATTAATAACCGTTGCCGAACAATATGCCTTAGCCTTCGACGCAGATAGTCTCTATCTGCAAACGGAAGCCAAAAACCTCGCCCTCTATCACAGCTTAGGCTGGCAGCTTGTCGCTACACTTCCCTACTCAGACCTATTGTTCAGCGTGATGCGTAAATCCTTAGAAAGAGAGAATCATGACACCCGCAACTAAGATGCTCGATAAGGCCAAGATCCCCTATCGTCTCCATGAATATCAACACGACGCCAATGCCGGTGCCTATGGACTGGAGGCGGCAGAGAAACTTCAGCTGCCACTGGATTGGGTCTTTAAGACCCTGGTCGCCGAACTCGATAATGGCACCCTGGTGGTGGCCATCATCCCGGTAGACAAGAAGCTCAACCTGAAACAACTGGCGAAGGCGGCGAAAGCCAAGAAGGCTGCCATGGCCGCGCCGGAAAAGGTGCAGCGCAGCACGGGATATGTGTTAGGAGGCGTTAGCCCTATTGGGCAGAAGAAACGACTTGCCACCTTTATCGACGAGAGCGCCCAGCAGCTAGCGCAGATCTATGTCAGTGGTGGGCGCCGAGGCCTGGATATAGAACTCACCCCTGCGGATCTGCAAGATGTTACTCAGGCGCGTTTCGCCTCTTTGGTATAATCCAGGGTGTTTCACGTGAAACGTCCTTTATAGGATCACAAATCCAGGGGGCGCGACTTGGCTTAAACGCCCGGCTAGCGTAATATTAGCCCCCTCGATTTTATCCGGTCTCACTTCAATTAAGGTTTACGATATGAGCGACCCTTTTGCACAAGCACAACACCAACTCGACGCCCTGGGACTACGTTGTCCCGAGCCTGTAATGATGGTGAGAAAATCGGTGCGCAAGATGAACGAGGGAGAGACCCTGCTGATCATCGCCGACGACCCGGCGACCACACGTGACATTCCCAGCTTCTGTGAGTTTATGGATCACACCCTGATCGCCAGCCAGACCGAGTCGACACCTTATCAATATCTGATCAAGAAGGGTCTCTAATCCAACTAGAGTTCCACCGATTAAGGCAGTAGCTCTGCTCTTCTGCCTTAATCGACCCGCACCTTCCCCAGCGCCTATGCGCACTCGGCACCCAGCCGATTCCCCTTGCCAGCGGTTCGAGTCACGGTTTACACTGAGATTCGGCATTCAAAAGGATTGATAGAAATGGCAAGTTTACAAGGCATTAGCTACAAGGTAGTCAAAGGTGGACCCATGCTGGAAACCTCGGCGGCACTCGTCACCACCAGCACAGGGGTTGCACAAGATGTATTTGGAAAGCCAGGTAAACGTCAGGTCACCCTACTGTCGGCGCAGCAATGGCTCGCCGCCTGCGAGGCACTCGATACCGAACTTCCCTGGACCACCCGCAGAGCCAATTTACTCATAGATGGCATCAGCTTCAGCGAAAAAGATCTCGGCAAGGTGATTCACGTAGGCGCCTTACAACTGGAGATCACAGGCGAAACCGATCCCTGCAAGAAGATGGAGATGGCCTATGCAGGACTCGAGGAGGTCCTGCGACCAGACTGGCGCGGCGGCGTCACCTGCCGAGTACTCAACGATGCCGAGATCTGTATCGGCGATAGCGTACAGATAGCCTAATAGCTCAGGTAATCTTTTCCCCCACAGGCGGCCACCTAGGCTGCCTGCTATCAAGCATATTTCACTCCCGGTAACGCAACTTTAGCAGCAAGGTAATTACCGACTTAGCCTTCCCTTGATATATTCACTAAGGCATTCGGCCTATCTAACTTAAGCCCAATTTAAGCCGTCCAGGCTATCCTCTCCATTCACCAAATGTCACAGAATTTAGGTTTTACTGTTATCGAATTTATGCGATAACTAGGGCCTGTTGACCTTTTGAGAACAAGTTTTGTTCTAATTGAGCACGTTCAAATCGCGGCTCGAGGCTTGAGATATAGTTATTCTATATAAAAGCCGAGCAACAAAGAGTTGAACGTGCTCAAGACGAACCCTACGGGCAGCGTCTGTATCATTTTTCTACTGCGTTATCGCTCATTGATGTAGTGCACTACATTACAATCGCTCAGCCTTGTATTAAAGCGATACAGAATGCTGCAAAAGTGAACGCTAAAGATCAACAGGCCCTAGTGCTTATTGTATACAACTACCTCTCTGTAGCCACTCGAAGGCGCCCAACTAAGGATAATAATGAAACTGGGAACTCCTATGCTAAAACAAAAATTAACGCCCCTATGCACGGCAATTGCCCTCACACTTGCCCTGCCCAGCTGGGCGGCAGACAAAGATGCGCCTCCGGCCTGGCAGGTTAATGCACCGGCCAAGGCACCGCTGGAACAGGTGAAGATAGATGTCACCGAAGGCACCTGGATGAACGTCAGCGTCAGCCCAGACGGCAAACAGATAGTGTTCGACCTGCTGGGTGATATCTATCAGATGCCCATCGAAGGCGGCGAAGCTAAGCCACTGGCCCAAGGTATCGCCTGGCAGATGCAACCCGTCTATAGCCCGGATGGTAAGTACATCGCCTTCACCTCAGATGAAGATGGCGGCGACAATATTTGGGTGATGAATGCCGATGGCACAGATCCCCGCCCTGTCACTAAGGAAACCTTCCGCCTACTCAACAGCCCGGCTTGGAGCCCTGATTCTCAATATCTCATCGGCCGCAAACACTTTACCGGCAGCCGCAGCCTGGGGGCGGGCGAAGTCTGGCTATATCACGTTGCCGGCGGTACAGGCGTTAAGCTGACAGAACGCCCTAACGAGCAGAAAGACCTAGGCGAACCCGCCTACTCACCCGATGGTCGCTACGTCTACTTCAGCCAGGATGCCACCCCGGGTAAGACCTTCCATTACTCCAAGGACTCGGTGAAAGGCATCTATAAGATCAAACGCTATGACACCCAGACCGGTGACATAGAGGTATTGATCGAAGGCACTGGCGGCGCGATTCGCCCAACCCCGAGCCCGGATGGCACAAAGCTCGCCTACATCAAACGTGATGGTTTCCAATCTACCCTCTACCTATTGGATCTAAAGTCTGGCAAGAAAACCAAGCTTTACGACAAGCTAGATCGTGATATGCAGGAAACCTGGGCCATCCATGGCGTCTACCCAACCATGAGCTGGACGGCCGACAACCAGGAATTAGTCTTCTGGGCTGGCGGTAAGATCAATCGCCTAGACGTGGAGAGTAAGTCGGTCAAAGAGATCCCCTTCAAGGTGAAAACCGAACTGGCAGTGCAGCCATCGGTACGCTTCAAGCAGAATATCGATCAAGACAGCTTCGACGTGAAGATGCTGCGCATGGCGCAGGTATCACCGGACGGCGACAAGGTGGTATATGAAGCACTGGGCAAACTCTGGGTTAAGCGTCTACCCGAGGGTAAGGTTAGCCGCCTGACGGACTTGGACGACAAGGTCAGAGAACTCTATCCTCAGTGGTCTCGCGACGGTAAGAAGATTGTCTTCACTACCTGGGACGACGACCAACAGGGTAGCGTTCGTGTCATCAACGCCAGAGGCGGTCGTAGCAAGACATTGACCCAAGAACCGGGCAAATATGTAGAACCCACCTTCTCGCCCGATGGTGAACTCGTGGTTTACCGTAAGATCAAGGGCGGTTATATCACGCCACGCACCTGGTCACAGGAACCCGGCCTCTATGTTGTCGACATCAAGGGCAAAGAGAGCCGCAAGATCACACCCGATGGCTTTCAACCCCAGTTTGGTGCCGACAGCGACCGTGTTTATTTCATGGATCATGGCGAGACGCCTCAGCTCGCCTCGATCAACCTGCATGGCTTCCAGAAACGGGTGCACTACACCAGCAAGCATGCCACCGAATTCAGGGTCTCTCCAGACGGCAAGCAACTTGCCTTCGCCGAGCGCTTCAAGGTTTGGGTAACCCCATTTGCCAAGCATGGCGAGACCATAGAGATAGGTCCTAAGGCCGATAATCTCCCTGTGACTCAGCTCAGCGTGCGCGCCGGTGAAAGCATCAGCTGGAACGGCGACAGCGACCAACTTTACTGGACCCTTGGCCCTGAGCTATACCAGATGGATGTCGACACCGACTATCAGACCGACGAGAAAACGCCAGCTATCGAACCTAAGATCACTCAGATTGGCTTCGAGAAGAAAGCAGATGTTCCACGTGGAACCATAGCCTTCGTCGGCGGCCGAGTGATCACCATGGAAGATGACAAGGTGATCGAAAACGGCGTGGTGATCGTCGAGAACAACAAGATCATCGCCGTCGGCGATGCCAACACCCAGGTGCCTAAGGGCGCCCAGGTTATCGACATCAAGGGCAAGAGCATAATGCCAGGCCTGTTCGATGCCCACGCCCATGGCGCTCAAGGAGAGAATGAGATCATTCCACAGCAGAACTGGGAGCTCTACGCCAACCTGGCATTGGGTGTAACCAGTATTCACGACCCCTCTAACGACACTACAGAGATCTTCGCCGCCTCTGAGCAGCAGAAGGCCGGTAACATTGTCGGGCCGAGAATCTTCTCAACCGGGACGATTCTCTATGGGGCTAACTTACCCGGCTATACCTCTCACATCGACTCGGTAGACGACGCCAAGTTCCATCTGGAGCGCCTCAAGAAGGTTGGCGCCTTCAGTGTGAAAAGCTATAACCAGCCAAGGCGCAATCAGCGTCAGCAGGTAATCGCTGCGGCGAGAGAACTTGAGATGATGGTGGTGCCGGAAGGTGGCAGCCTGCTGCAGCATAACCTGACCATGATAGCAGACGGACACACCACGGTAGAGCATTCGCTGCCCGCCGCGGCCATCTACAGCGACATCAAACAGTTCTGGAGCCAGACCGAGGTTCACTATACGCCAACACTGGTCGTGGCCTATGGTGGTATCTCGGGTGAAAACTATTGGTACGATAAGACGGATGTCTGGTCTCACCCTCGCCTGTCTAAGTATGTGCCAAGCGATCTGCTAGACGCGCGCTCCATGCGTCGCCCTACCGCACCCGATGCTCACTATAACCATTTCAACGTTGCCAGAGTTGCCAACGAACTCAACGAGCTAGGTGTGAAGCCCAATATAGGTGCCCATGGCCAACGTGAAGGCTTAGCCGCTCATTGGGAGATGTGGATGTTCGCCCAAGGTGGCATGAGCAACATGGAGGTGCTGAAGACGGCAACCATCAACCCGGCGGAAACCTTCGGCATGGATCACCAACTCGGTTCGATCAAGACAGGTAAGCTTGCCGACCTGATCGTTATCGACGGTAATCCCCTTGAGAATATCCGTGTCACAGATAAGGTGAGTTACACCATGGTCAACGGTAAGCTGTTCGATGCCGAGTCGATGAATCAACTCAATGGTGACAAGACTAAACGTAAGCCATTTTTCTTCGAAATTTAAACGTTTTCAATTTTAAAATCTGGCAGAGATAAGCCGCAAATTTTAATTTCAGAAAAATTTAAAAACAGATCGAAAATGACCTAAAAAGCAAAAAGGGTGTTTCACGTGGAACACCCTTTTTTTATATCTTGCATTTACACTCGCCAGCAAATTAGCCTAAGCTAATCGACCAAAGCTCAATCTGGAAGAGCACAACCAAAAGGATGCTGGAAATGAAATCCCTAAAACTTCCCCTACTCATATTATTATCCGCCTCGGCCATCGCCTATTTGATGCTAGAGGCAGACCAGGCTCAGCCAAGAGATGAGCCAAAGATTCCCATCGCTCAAGCTGACCAGGACAGGAGTGCTCAACGTCAGTCTCCGGCCCACCCCCAAGCAAGCAGCAAGGTAGAAACAGAAAGCCTTGTGAGTGACACCGACAACGGTAATAAGGTCGATACAGATACACCCGAATGGAATGAGGTAGAGGTAGAGGAAGACAAGCAGACCTCGGCCAAGCTGCTGGTGGCGCAAATCATTGACGCGCAAGGGGTCGTTGATGGTGAGCAGATTAAAAAGCTATTTGATAAAGACCTGGAAGCCTATGTCGATCTCATCGAGTCCCTCGATAACCATGATGCCACCAGCCAACAGCGCCAGACGGCACTGGCGGATAGGCTAGTTCATTTGCCAGAGACCATATACAGTGAAAAATATGCCTGCGGAGACAGAATCTGCGTCCTAAGCCTTACAACAGACACTATCAGCCAACAAAGCATTGATAAATTAAGTGAATTTGATAAAAACTACGCATTTATCAAGCAGGCCCAACTCGACACGGGTGAGACACAGTTTCAGGCCATCTACCTACAGACAGATGACCCTTCCACCATGCGTTTTAAAGGTTACTAAGCACCTTAGTTAGCCTTGTCTTGGTAACAGAAACAGTCGGCGGTGTGGTCGTTCACCATGCCTACCGCCTGCATAAAGGCATAACAGATAGTTGGGCCGACAAAGTTAAACCCAAGCTTTTTCAACGCCTTTGACATGGCTTCCGACTCGGGAGTCTGCGCTGGCAGCTGATCCAGCCTTTGAAAATGATTCAGCTTGGGCTGGCCGTCGACGAAACTCCAGAGAAACTCGGAGAAGTCGTTACCCTGCTCCACGAAGGCGATGTATCCCTTGGCATTCTTGATGATGGAATTCACCTTGAGCCTGTTACGTATGATGCCGGGATTTTGTAGTAATTCCTCTACCTTTGCCTCGTCGAACTTGGCTATGACATAGGGGTCAAAACCGGCAAAGGCCGCCTCATAATTTTGCTGCTTCTTGAGTATGGTGATCCAGGAGAGACCCGCCTGTTGCCCGTCGAGACAGAGCTTGGCAAACAGCTCCCGACTGTCATACACGGGACGTCCCCAAACCTCGTCATGATACGCCTTATATAGCGGATCCTCGCCGACCCAGCCACAACGCTTTACATCCATGGTGTTTTTTCCTATTTTTCCGCCGTTAAGGTAAAAAATAACCTACATAAGCCTTTTTCAACAAGGTATAATCGAAACCATTTTCTATCACAAGCTGACAGTAGTAGACATGACGACGAAACATGACGTAAAAACATTCCAGGGTTTCATCTTAACCCTGCAGGAATACTGGGCGCAGCAAGGTTGCGCTATCGTTCAACCGCTGGACATGGAAGTAGGCGCGGGCACTTTCCACCCTATGACCTTCTTGCGTTCTCTTGGCCCTGAGCCGATGAGCAGCGCCTATGTTCAGCCATGTCGTCGTCCTACCGATGGTCGTTACGGTGAAAACCCTAACCGTCTGCAGCACTACTACCAGTTCCAGGTAGTACTTAAGCCGTCGCCAAGTAATATCCAGGAACTCTACCTGGGTTCTCTTGAGGCCTTAGGCGTCGACATGAATATCCATGACGTACGCTTCGTGGAAGACAACTGGGAATCACCTACCCTGGGTGCCTGGGGTCTGGGCTGGGAAGTGTGGCTAAACGGTATGGAAGTATCTCAGTTTACCTATTTCCAACAAGTAGGTGGCCTGGAGTGTAGTCCGGTTACCGGTGAGATCACCTATGGTCTCGAGCGTCTGGCCATGTATATCCAGGAAGTCGACAGCGTCTATGATCTGGTGTGGACCGACGGTCCTATGGGCAAGATCATGTACGGCGATGTGTTCCATCAAAACGAGGTTGAGCAATCTACCTATAACTTCGAACACGCCAACGTCGAGGTGCTATTCAAGCAGTTTGACGACTGCGAGAAGGCCTGTAACGAGCTGCTAGCACTCGAGACGCCACTGCCCTTGCCTGCCTATGAGCAGGTGATGAAAGCCTCCCACGCCTTCAACCTACTCGATGCCCGTCATGCTATTTCGGTCACCGAGCGTCAGCGCTATATCCTGCGCGTGCGCACCATGGCCAAGTCAGTGGCTGAGTCCTATTACCAAGCCCGTGAAGCACTCGGCTTCCCAATGTGTAAGTAGAGGTATATTAAGATGAAATTTGAAAACTTACTCATTGAAGTAGGCACAGAAGAGTTACCGCCAAAATCCCTGCGCAACTTAGCCGAATCTTTTCTGGCTAACTTCGAAGAAGAGCTGCAGAAGGCTGAATTAAGCTATGAGTCGGCCACCTGGTACGCGGCTCCGCGCCGTCTGGCCCTAAAGGTTAATGCCCTGGTGACCGCCCAGGCAGACAAGGTTGTCGAGAAGCGCGGTCCGGCAATCGCCCAAGCCTTCGACGCCGATGGCAACCCAACCAAGGCCGCCATGGGCTGGGCCCGTGGTAACGGCATCACGGTCGAACAGGCCGAGCGTCTTACCACAGACAAGGGCGAGTGGTTACTACACAAGGCCAAGGTCGTCGGTGTAGAAACCAAGTCACTGGTAGCCGAGATGGCCCAGCGCGCCCTGGACAAGCTGCCTATTCCTAAGCCTATGCGTTGGGGCAGCAACAAGACCCAATTTATCCGTCCGGTACACACAGTCACCATGCTGATGGGCGACGAACTGATCCCTGGCGAGCTGCTGGGCATCGAATCGGCGCGCACCATCCGCGGCCACCGCTTCATGGGTGTCGACACTCTGGAGCTGGATCATGCCGATAACTACCTCACAGCGCTGGAAACCCAGGGCAAGGTGATGGCCGACTATCAGGCGCGCATGGCCATCATCAAGGCCGATGCTCAGGCGGCAGCCGACGCCATGGGCGGCATCGCCGAGATCGATGAAGATCTACTGGAAGAAGTGACCTCTCTGGTCGAGTGGCCGGTAGTGCTCACCGCCAACTTCGAAGAAAAATTCCTCGACGTACCGGCCGAAGCCCTGGTTTACACCATGAAAGGCGATCAGAAATACTTCCCGGTATTCGACAAGGCGGGTACTCTGCTGCCGCATTTCATCTTCGTATCGAATATCGAATCAAAGGATCCGGCGCAGATCATCGCGGGTAACGAGAAGGTGGTTCGTCCACGTCTTGCCGACGCCGAATTCTTCTTCGAGACAGACAAGAAGCATAGCCTGGAATCTCGTCTCGCCAGCCTGGAAACCGTGGTATTCCAGCAGCAGCTTGGTACCATCAAAGACAGAGTCGAGCGTATCTCTGCCCTCGCCGCCTTCATCGCCCAAGGTATTGGCGCCGACAGCGAGCAGGCAGGCCGTGCAGGTTTGCTCTCTAAGTCAGATCTCATGACCAACATGGTGATGGAGTTTACCGATCTACAGGGCACAATGGGTATGCACTATGCGCGCCTGGACGGTGAAACCGAGGCGGTTGCCCTTGCCCTCGAAGAGCAGTACAAGCCTAAGTTCTCTGGCGACAGCGTGCCGACTCAGCCTATCTCTATCTCGGTCGCACTGGCGGAGAAACTCGATACCTTAGTGGGTATCTTCGGCATAGGCCAGGCGCCAAAAGGTGCGGCGGATCCTTTCGCCCTGCGCCGCGCGGCTATCGGTATCCTGCGTATCTGTGTGGAAAACAACTTGCCACTCGACCTGGTCGATCTGGTTGCCAAGGCACAGGAACTTCACGGTGCTAACCTGAGCAACGCCGACACCGCAGAGCAAGTACTGGAATTCCTGATGGGCCGCTTCCGCGCCTGGTATCAAGATCAAGGCATCAGTGTCGATGTTATCCTGGCGGTATTGGCTCGTCGTCCAACCTCGCCAGCCGATTTTGACAGCCGCATCAAGGCAGTTACCCACTTCAGAAGCCTGGAGCAGGCCGCAGCACTGGCCGCAGCCAACAAGCGTGTGTCGAACATTCTGGCCAAGGTCGAAGGCGAGATCGCCAGCGATATCGACAGCAGCCTACTACAAGAGAGCGCCGAACAGGCGCTGGCCAGCAAGCTCAATGAGCTGCAGCCACAATTGGAGCCGCTATTTGCCAACGCCGACTACCAACAGGCTCTGGCCTTACTAGCTAGCCTGCGTGAAAGCGTCGACACCTTCTTCGAAGATGTGATGGTAATGGCCGACGACGAGGCCCTCAAGCAGAACCGTCTGGCGCTGCTGTCTAAGCTCAGAGCCCAGTTCCTGCACGCCGCCGATATATCGCTGCTGCAATAAGTTACTGCTCATAAAACAAAAAACGCATCCTCAGGGGTGCGTTTTTTTATGTCCGGACATGCTATTGATGGCTATTGCGCCTCAAGCTCGTTAGACTCAAATGATGAGAGACAGTCATAGGTTTATCCCCTCTTTGCAGATCAATATCTATCCCCTGGGCGAGCGCGCCCTGGTACTCGATCCCACCCCCGATGCCGCACTCTCTTGGGCCGTGCAATCTAAGCTGTGCTGGATAGCAGAGCAGCTGCGCCAGTTACCCATAGTCGAAGAGGCTATCCCGGGCATGAACAACCTGACGATCGTCGTCAGAGAGACCAGGCAGTTAAAAGCCCTGCAGGCAAAACTCGACTCCCTTTGGCACAGCGCGCCAACTGAGGAGATCGACAGCCGCACCATAGAGATCCCGGTAAGTTATGGCGGCGACGGGGGGCCGGATCTGCTCTCTGTGGCCCAATTCCATCACCTCAGCCCAGAAGAAGTGGTCAAGCTTCACAGCCAGGCCAGTTATCAGGTGTTCTTCATCGGCTTTCAACCAGGGTTTGCCTACCTCGAAGGCCTGTCCAAGCGCTTACACACACCCAGGCTGGCGACCCCCAGATTAACCATTCCCGCAGGCAGCGTTGGCATAGGCGGCGAGCAGACGGGTATCTACCCACTGGCGAGTCCGGGTGGCTGGCAGATCATAGGCCAAACTCAGCAGACACTATTCAATCCCACCAGCGATACCCCATGCCTGCTCAAGCCAGGTGACAAGGTGCGGTTCACCCCTGTGGAGATCGCACTATGATGCGGCTAGATAGGGTAAACGGCCTGGCCAGCATTCAAGACCTTGGCAGGCAGGGACAGGGGCACCATGGCGTACCGAGCGGTGGTGCCATGGACAGATACTCGCTGATCCTCGCCAACCGCCTGCTGGGCAATGTGGATAACGCCCCTGCCATCGAGCTTGCCAGCGGCAGCTATGAGATCACCTTCGAGACTTCAAGTTGGGTCGCCCTTTGCGGCGCCACCTTCGAGGCTAGAATAGAGAGTGAGATAAAAGACAAGGCAGACGATCGCCCCCTGTGGCACGGCTGGCGCGGCCGGGTGAACCCGGGGGAACGCCTGATGCTCAAGGGACCAAGACACGGCGTGTGGGGCTACCTGGCTGTCCTCGGAGGTATAGAGATCCCCAAGGTTCTCGGCGGTCACGGCACCTTCCTGGCTGGACAGTTCGGTGGCCATCAGGGGCGACAACTCGCCTCAGGAGACATACTAAACCTGAGTTCCCATACCGAAGCAAACTTCAGTCGCCCGGTCGGTGTGGTGCACAGGGTCAACGACGGCATACTGCGCGCCCTGCCAGGGCCAGAGATGAGCCAGTTCAGCGATCAAGATCGCAAGGCCTTCTGGCATGGCCACTGGACAGTTTCGCCCCAGAATGATCGCATGGGCGCCCGGTTGACAGGCGAGTCTCTGGACTCGGCCAAACATCTAAATCTGCGCTCCCATGCCGTGCTTCCGGGCGTGGTGCAGGTGCCACCGGGTGGCCAACCTATAGTGCTACAGGCCGATGCGCAGACCAGCGGCGGCTACCCGAGAATGGCCATGGTGATCGAGGCCGACCGCTGGAAACTGGCCCAGGCCAGAGCAGGCCAAACGATCCACTTTCAGCATGTCAGCCCCAATCAGGTGGAAGATGCTAACCTTGAATGGCAACACTATTTCTATCGCTTAGCGAGGGCAATGGATGGGAGTTAAGCCGCTAAGAATCGACCTCAACGCCGACCTCGGCGAAGGAGGCCCACAAGACGAGGTGCTGCTGGCGCTGGTGACCTCGGCCAATGTCGCCTGCGGCGGTCATGCCGGCGATCGCCAGAGCATGCTGACGACGGTCAAACGCGCCAAGGCGAACCATGTGAAAGTCGGGGCTCACCCCAGCTATCCCGACAGGACCAATTTCGGCCGCCTATCTATAGCCATAGACACCGAATCACTTTTTGACTCGCTATTACAACAGATTAGTGCCTTAAAGGCCGTATGCGACGAGCTAGGCGTCGAACTCCACCACGTGAAGCCTCACGGTGCCCTGTACAATGATGCGGCTCAGGATCCCACCCTAGGCGACATTCTTATTCGGGTCATAGAGACGATCAATCCAAAGCTTAAGCTGATGATATTGGCGGGTAGCCCCTTGGTGACTCAGGCGAGACGCGCCGGCCTCGAGGTTATCGAAGAGGCCTTCGCCGATCGCCGCTACCTCGCCGATGGCCAGCTTGCCCCCCGCTCACAGCCTGGCGCGCTTATCGAAGAGACCCATAAGGTGCTCGAACAGGTTAGCTCCATAGTCGAAGAGCAGAAAGTAACGGCGGTGACGGGTGAATCGGTAATCTGCCAGGCCACCAGCCTCTGCCTGCATGGTGATACCCCGCAGGCATTGGAGTTCGCCAGGGCGATTCGCGCCAGCCTAGCGCATTAACAAGACCCGATATAGACAAGGTCTAAGACGAATTAGCGGCGGCGATAAATCAGCAGCAGATCGCCACCAACTGTTGTCATACTATCTATCTCCAACTCGGGATGACTCTGCTCATAACGGGTGACATAATTGCGAAGAAAGGTTACCGACTCATGGCTGGCCCGCAGCAGACAGCTACTCTGCTTACAATACTGATAATTCACTTCTAACTCGGTAAAGTCACCACCCCAATTGTCGCCATAGGCCTCATCAGTCTGGTTAAACTCCTCGACCTTAAGCTCTATGTATTGGTCGGTATCGTTAGCCATTAAATCATTGAGCTCAGGTGGAGATGCCAAGAAATAGGGCTCTTGCTGATTGGCAACGTAGAAGTAGGCGGTCCCCTCTCGCATGAAGGGGCCCTCGGCTGTCAGGTACAGCTCCATTAAGCTGGCAAATTCAGCCTGAGAGGGCGTTACTCGGTAAGAGGATAAAGGAGCGGTCCTTATCGAACTATTCTGCTGGTCTGCCGATGCTAAACCAGCATCAGGCTGACTGCTTGATTGGCTAATCTCTGAGTCCTGTTCTAATGGAGGCTGATTGTCTACGATAGCAGCCTTAATGTCGGCTTCATCCTGTGCTTGCAGATGTTTTACCTGCCTTTGCATCGCACCTTGCTCCACCACGTCCCCTGTATATGTATGACGAAGGAACAGGCTAAAACATAAGGCGAGTAACAAGATAGACAGCACTGCAAGATAAGCCTTTTTCATCGTCGACATCCCTTTCGCGAAACCCAGTAGATTAACCTAACTGGCGAACCTTAAGATGTAAAGCCTTGGCGCAGATACAAAAAAGCCCCGGAAGACCGGGGCTTTTAAAACTCGCTAGCCGTTATACGTCCAGGTTGGCCACGTTAAGGGCGTTAGACTCAATGAAGTCACGACGCGGCTCAACTTGATCACCCATCAGACAGGTAAACAGCTGGTCGGCGGCGATGGCATCTTCGATGGTCACCTTCAGCATGCGACGCGACTCAGGATCCATGGTGGTTTCCCACAGCTGCTCTGGGTTCATCTCACCCAATCCTTTGTAGCGCTGGATGTAGAGGCCACGCTTAGAGTCGTTCATCAGCCAATCTAAGGCTTCAACGAACGAAGAAACTTCTTTCATACGCTCGCCACGCTTCACGTAACCGCCCTCTTCGATCAGACCTTCAAGCGCTTCGGCCAGTGCAGTCATACGCTGGTAGTCGCTCGACTGCAGGAAGTCGTATGAGAACAGGTAGTGGGTATCGATACCATGCTTACGCACCGTCACCTTAGGCAGATAGACCTGACGCTCTGGGTCGAGGAAAGCCTCGGCGCTAAAGATGAAACCGCCTGATTCCGCTTCGGTCAGGGCAGCCACATAGTTGTCGCACCACTGTTTCACCTTGGCTTCGTCGGCCAGGATATCGCTGCTCAAGCCAGGCTGATACAGCATGCGCTCGGTCAACATGGTAGGGAAACGCTGCTCGAGACGATCGAAAATCGCTTCCACTTCACGGTATTGGTACACCAACTTCTCTAGCGGCGCGCCAGACATGGCCGGTGCGTCTTGAGACGGATGGATCTCACCACCGTCCAGTGCCAGGTTGGTCAGGTATTCGGTCAGTGCCGGATCATCTTTCAGGTACTGTTCCTGCTTACCCTTCTTCACCTTGTACAGTGGCGGCTGGGCGATAAAGACATAGCCACGCTCGATAAGCTCTGGCATTTGACGGAAGAAGAAGGTCAACAGCAAGGTACGAATGTGCGAGCCGTCGACGTCAGCATCGGTCATGATAACGATGTTGTGATAACGTGTCTTGTCGGGATCATACTCGTCGCGGCCGATACCACAGCCCAAGGCTGTGATCAGGGTCGCTACTTCCTGTGAAGAGAGCATCTTGTCGAAACGGGCCTTCTCAACGTTAAGGATCTTACCCTTAAGCGGCAGAATCGCCTGGTTCTTACGGTTACGACCCTGCTTGGCACTACCACCCGCAGAGTCACCCTCCACTATGTAAATTTCAGAAAGCGCAGGGTCTTTCTCTTGGCAATCCGCCAGCTTACCTGGCAGACCACCTAAATCTAATGCGCCTTTACGACGGGTCATCTCACGGGCCTTACGCGCCGCTTCACGGGCACGGGCCGCATCGATGATCTTACCGACGATAAGCTTGGCTTCGTTAGGATTCTCCAGCAGGTAGTCACCCAACTTCTCGCCCATGGTCTGCTCAACGGCCGACTTCACTTCGCTCGATACCAGCTTGTCTTTGGTCTGAGAGCTGAACTTAGGATCCGGCACCTTAACCGAGATCACCGCAGTCAGGCCTTCGCGGGCGTCATCGCCGGTGGCAGAGGTCTTGCCTTTCTTGTTAAAACCTTCCTTGTCCATGTAACTGTTGAGGTTACGGGTTAAGGCGGCACGGAAACCGGCAAGGTGAGTACCACCATCACGCTGAGGAATGTTGTTGGTGAAACAGAAGATGTTTTCCTGGAAGCCGTCGTTCCACTGCATCGCCACTTCTACTGTGATACCGTCTTCACGCTCCTGCACGAAGTGGAAGATCTCTTTGTTAACCGGGGTCTTGTTCAGGTTGAGGTAATCGACGAAGGCACTGATACCGCCTTCATACTTGAAAAACTCATCCTTGTTGTCGCGCTCGTCGATCAGGCGAATACCTACGCCCGAGTTTAGGAATGACAGCTCGCGAACACGCTTAGCCAGAATATCGAAATGGAAAAGAGTGTCCGAGAAGGTCTCGGCGCTTGGCCAGAAACGGATCTCAGTACCCGTATTGGTGGCTTCGCCTATCTCGGCGATAGGCGCATCGGGCTCACCCATGGTGTAGAACTGTTCATACAGCTTGCCGTCACGGCGAATGGTCAGCTTAAGCTTCTCAGACAGGGCGTTAACCACAGAAACACCCACGCCGTGCAGACCACCAGATACTTTATAAGAGTTATCGTCGAACTTACCGCCGGCGTGCAGTACCGTCATAATAACCTGAGCCGCCGATACCCCCTCTTCTGGGTGGATAGCAACAGGAATACCACGTCCGTCATCCTTTACCGATACCGAGCCGTCGGCATGGATAGTAATGATCACGTCATTACAGTAGCCCGCTAACGCCTCATCGATAGAGTTATCGACCACTTCGAACACCATGTGATGCAGACCCGTACCGTCGTCGGTGTCACCAATATACATCCCAGGTCTCTTCCGTACCGCATCAAGGCCCTTTAGTACCTTAATACTCGAAGAATCGTAACTATTCTCTGACATATTATTCTCTCGTCGGTTATTCAATTACCGTTACACGCCCTTGTTCCACATGGAACACCTTAACGGGTGGCGTGTTTAACGAATCCATTATTGCCGCAGGCTCGATGGCGGTGACAAAGACTTGTGCGCCCGTATCGCTTAGCTGCTGCAGCAAGAGTTGCCTGTGCCTAGCATCCAATTCCGATGGCAGATCGTCCACCAGATAAATACTGTTTTTATCTATTTGTTGTTTGAGCAACTTTCCCTGTGCAATACGCAGTGCGCATACAAGCAACTTCAATTGCCCTCGGGACAGGACATCTTGTACCGGCAAAGTCCCGACCCTTAATCTCAGGTCGGCCTTATGAGGACCACTGGCCGTGTGTCCCGCCGCTAAATCTCTGGGATATTGTGCCTGCAACAGGGTCTGATAATCAGTTTTACTATCCCAGCCTCGGGTAAAGGAAACCTTAACATCAACCTGAGGTAAAAACTCTTCGATTATACCCTTAAGTCGTTCATTTAACGAGCCTACATATCGCTTTCGTATCTCAGTCACGATTTCGGCGTAGCGCACCAATTCCTTATCCCAAAACTGAATCTGCTGATAAGGGGTTTCGCTTTTAAGCATCTGATTTCTATGCTTTAAAATTCTTCTTACATTTGCCCAGGCGGTATAGAAACTCTTGTCGGTATGGAAGGCGCCCCAGTCGATAAACTGACGACGGGATTTTGGCCCCTCAAAAAGCAGTGAAAAACTCTCCGGCGTGATCACCTGAATGGGTAAAGTTTCGGCTAAGGTGGACAGACGTTTCACCTTCTCGCCATTCATTTTGACCTCGGTTTCACCCGAGCGGTAACGCCTAAGCCCTATCTTGGTCTCTTGCTCACCCTGCTCGAGCTGGGCAAACAGGGTCAACTTGTCCTGATCATTCTGAATCACACGCTGAGACAGGTGACTGCGAAAGGAGCGCCCCATCCCCAGAAAGAAGATCGCCTCGAGAATACTGGTCTTGCCGCTGCCGTTCTGACCATAGATAAGATTCAGGCCATCGCCGAGCTGCAACTGGGCACTGGCGATATTACGAAAGGAATCGATATGAAGGCGAGATAAACTCATCTAATACTCATGACAATGGCTCAAGGGCCATCTAAGAAGATGCACGCCCTTGCGGGCGCGCATAGCTTAAGACTAGAGACGCATCGGCATCACGACGTACATAGAATCTTCTTCGACGTGATTTTCGATCAGGGCGCTGGAGTTACCATCGATCAGCGTGATGCGCACGTCATCCGATGGCAGGTTGTTGAGCACGTCCAGGAGATAGCTGACGTTGAAACCTATCTCCAAAGGCGCGTTGTCATATTCGATATCGAGGATCTCTTCCGCCTCTTCCTGCTCAGGGTTGTTGGCGGTGATCTTAATCAGATTCTGCTCCAGCTGAACGCGCACGCCGCGGAACTTCTCGTTCGAGAGAATAGAGGCACGCAGCAGCGCCTGCTTGAGGTGGTTACGGCTGGCGATAACGATCTTGTCGCCGCCCTTAGGCAACACGCGACGATAGTCGGGGAAGCGACCATCCACCAGCTTACTGGTAAACACGGCGCTCTGGGTCGTGGCACGAATGGCGTTTTCACCGATAGACAGGGTCACATCCAGATCTTCACCCTCGAACAGACGCTGCAGCTCCAACACACCTTTGCGCGGCACAATCACCTGCTTCTCAGGCAGAGAATCTTCTACCATGCGATGACTCAGAGCCAAACGATGACCGTCGGTGGCGATGGCACGTAACACATTGCCTTCGGTTTCCAGCAACAAACCGTTCAGGTAGTAACGCACATCCTGGTTAGCCATGGAGAACTGGGTCGCATCGATCAGCGACTTCAGGGTGCCCTGCTTGAGGGTAAATTCGATGTCGGCCTGGAAGGCATCCACATTGGGATACTCTTCGGCCGGCAGGGTTGCGAGCGTAAAGCGGCTGCGACCCGAGCGCAGCAATAGACGGTTATCCTGCTGCTCTATCTTGAGTTCGACTTGATCGGGAAGGGACTTAACGATATCGAGAAATTTCTTTGCCGGTACTGTGGTGCGGCCCTCTTGAACCTCACCCTGCAGCTCTGCCTGGCCGACTAATTCGACCTCTAAATCGGTACCGGTCAACTTAAGTGAGTGACCACTTACTTCAACTAAAAGGTTTGCCAGAATAGGTAAGTTATGTCGTCTCTCCACCGCCCCACTCACGAGTTGAAGCGGCTTTAATAGGGCATCCCTATCAATTGAAAATTTCATCAGTTTCAATTTCCCAGAGTTTATGAAGATAGCGTACGGATTAAGTTAGCATAATCTTCTTTAATGTCATGACTTTCTTCACGTAGCTGGGCAATTTTGCGACAGGCGTGTAGCACTGTCGTATGATCACGGCCACCAAAGGCATCGCCAATCTCGGGCAAACTCTGGTTAGTTAACTCTTTCGACAATGCCATCGCCATCTGTCTCGGTCTGGCGACGCTGCGTGAGCGGCGCTTCGACAGCATGTCGGCCATCTTGATCTTATAGTATTCAGCTACGGTTTTCTGAATGTTGTCTATAGTGACCAATTTTTCCTGCAGAGCCAAGAGATCTCTTAGGGCTTCACGCACAAAATCGATAGTGATCGGACGTCCGGTAAAGTTGGCGTTGGCAATCACCCTATTCAGCGCGCCTTCCAGCTCACGTACGTTTGATCTCAGACGCTTGGCAATAAAGAAGGCCACCTCATCCGGCAGATTGATGCCACTCTCCTGAGCCTTACGCATCAGGATCGCCACACGAGTCTCTAGCTCGGGCGGCTCGATGGCGACCGTCAGACCCCAGCCGAAGCGGGACTTGAGGCGATCTTCCACCCCGTCGATCTCCTTGGGGTAGCGATCTGAAGTCAGGATCACCTGATGATTACCCTCTAACAGGGCATTAAAGGTATGGAAGAATTCTTCCTGGGATCTGTCTTTGTTAGCAAAGAATTGAATATCATCGATAAACAAGGCATCGACGCTACGGTAGTAACGTTTGAACTCTTCGATCGCGTTGTTTTGCAGCGCCTTCACCATATCCTGCACGAAACGCTCGGAATGCATGTAGACCACCTTGGCATTCGGATTGTTCTTGATGATGCCATTGCCCACGGCGTGCAACAGGTGGGTCTTACCTAAACCCGTGCCACCGTAGAGGAACAAGGGGTTATAGGCGCCACCCGGATTTTCAGACACCTGTAAGGCGGCCGCCTTACCCAGCTGGTTAGACTTACCCTCGACGAAGTTGTCAAACTGGTAAGTGGGATTCATATTGCTTCTATGATTCGTCGTGGACGCGGGTTCGTTGCTATTAAATGACGGCTTGCTTGGGGATTTGGCCGCGGGTGCAACTGGGCTCTTGGTCGAGGCAGCCGGCGCCACCGGTTTGCTCGCCGGGCGACTACCGATGTCGAAACGCAGCTTGGGGGCATCGCTACCCATCTGTTCGGTGAAGAACTGATTGATGGTGTTGAGGTACTTATCTCTCACCCAATCGAGCACGAATCGATTCGGTGCATAGAGTACTAGTGTTTCCCCATCCATTTCGGCTTGTAACGGTCTGATCCACATGCTGAATTGCTGAGCGGAAAGCTCGTCCTGTAGTCGTCCGATACATTGCTGCCAAAGTGAAACCGCCACGTACTTATCCCCAAAAGATCATACAAAAGAGGTGTATTCTATAGCGAGATCACTAGGATCGCTATCCTTTAAATAGATTTATCCCCAGTAAGATCATCTTTATTTATTTACGCCGATCCAAAACGATCCTTAACGATCAAAATAATCTGACAAAGCAGCAAACTCAGCTTTATTAAGCGATCCGGATCGATCTATAATTGGCGACCTTCGATCTGGCGAATGATCACTAGATCCACAAGATGTAGTGGCCATTCACAGAGTTATCCACACTAGATAGTGTATAAGGATGACTTGATAAGAAGATATAGAGGCAGATTTTACCCACTTGAAGGTTTTGCTTGTTGACGGGCTTAACTAAAGTGATTACAATTCGGCCTCTTTTTTGCCCTTACCTCTTTTATAGGGATAAGGTTTATTCACCTAACAAAGACGGATTGCCATAATGAGTAAACGTACTTTTCAACCTAGCAACCTGAAGCGCAAGCGTTCTCACGGCTTCCGCGCTCGTATGGCTACTGTTGGTGGCCGTAAGGTTATCGCACGTCGTCGTGCAAAAGGTCGCGCTCGTCTTTCTGCTTAATAAGTAGAAATGCAAGTGACCAGCTATACCTTTACGCGGGAGTTACGTCTGTTAACTCCCGCGCAATTCAAATATGTATTCTCCAATCCCATCAAAGCTTCTTCAGCTGAAATAACCTTACTCGCCATCCCTAATGAGCTACAGCATCCTCGTATTGGATTAACTGTTGCAAAGCGTTATGTTAAGCGAGCCAATCAGCGCAACCGAGTTAAACGTATCATCCGCGACAGTTTTCGTTTGCACCAACACGAATTACCGCCGCTCGATATCGTCGTGCTCGTCAGAAACGGCGTATTGGAAATGGATAATGCAGCATTGCACAAACTGGTAGAGAAGTTATGGCGCAAGCTCAGTCGCCGTTACAATGGCTAGCCACTAAGCTGATCCGAGGCTACCAAATCTTTATCAGCCCTATACTGGGGCCAAAGTGCCGTTTTCACCCCACATGTTCCAATTACGCGCTCGAAGCGATTCGATTGCACGGATTTGTGAAAGGGAGTTGGTTTGCAGGGAAACGCGTATTAAAATGTCACCCTTTACATCCGGGCGGTGAAGATCCCGTCCCTCCAAAAAATAACAGGTGTAATAAATAGGCTATGGAATCTCAACGCAATATATTGCTCATCGGTCTGCTTTTTGTCAGCTTTTTGCTGTGGCAGCAATGGCAAACAGACAAAAATCCGCAACCGGTTGCCACTGAATCTTCAGTTGTAGCTTCAACCGTCACAGATGCGCACAGTGCTGACGTTCCCGATGCCGACACTGCTCTTCCTGAAGCAGTAGCCGCCTCTAAAGAACTCATTAGCGTCACGACAGACCAACTGACCCTGAAAATTAACCCAGTGGGTGGCGATATCGTCTACTCGGCGCTGGTGGGTCATAAGCTGGAGCAAGATAAGGAAGAGCCTTTCGTCCTGCTACAGCAAACCAAAGATATCTACTACATCTCTCAGAGTGGTCTGATTGGCCGTAACGGCATCGACAGCAGCGCTAAGGGCCGAGCCCACTTTAGCAGCCAGTCACAGACCTACACCCTAGCCGATGGCCAGGATAGCCTGGAGATCCCACTGACCTATGTTGCCGACAATGGCGTGACCTACACTAAGGTGTTCACCCTGCACAGAGGCAAGTTCGACGTCGGTGTTGAATATCGCATCAACAACACCTCAGCCGAACAGCTACAGGTACAGATGTATGGTCAGATCAAGCACAGCATCAAGAAAAGCGAAAGCAGCATGATGATGCCGACCTATCGCGGTGCCGCCTTCTCGACAGCAGATACCCGCTACGAGAAGTACAGCTTCGAAGATATGGCCGACAAGAACCTGGACAAGAAGACCCTAGGTGGTTGGGCAGCCATGCTGCAACACTACTTCGTATCAGCCTGGGTACCACCAGCCAACGATCAAAACACCATCTTCTCTAGCGTAAGCGCCGGCGGCCTGGCCAATATCGGTTTCCGTGGTGCCGTCTATGATGTCGCACCTGGTACACAGCAAACTATCAGTGCCCAGTTCTACGTGGGTCCTAAAGACCAAGAAGCCCTATCGGCCATCTCTGAATCGCTGAACCTGGTGGTTGATTACGGCTTCCTATGGTGGCTGGCTATCCCAATCCACTGGTTGTTGATGTTCTATCAATCATTCGTGGGTAACTGGGGTGTGGCGATTATCCTAATTACGCTAACCGTACGTGGTATGTTGTACCCGCTGACTAAGGCGCAATACACCTCGATGGCCAAGATGCGTAACCTGCAACCTAAGCTGCAGGACATGAAAGAGCGCTTCGGCGATGACCGTCAGAAGATGGGTCAGGCCATGATGGAACTGTACAAGAAAGAGAAAGTGAACCCTATGGGTGGCTGTCTGCCAATCTTGCTACAGATGCCTATCTTCATCGCCCTCTACTGGGTACTGCTGGAAAGCTATGAGCTACGTCACGCGCCATTCATGCTTTGGATCACCGACCTATCGGTACAAGATCCATACTATGTACTGCCGCTGCTGATGGGTGTTTCTATGTTCGCGATGCAGAAGATGCAGCCTATGGCGCCAACCATGGATCCTATGCAACAGAAGATGATGCAGTGGATGCCGGTTATCTTTACCGTCTTCTTCCTCTGGTTCCCAGCAGGTCTGGTGCTTTACTGGTTGGTCGGTAACTTAGTGGCCATCACCCAGCAGAAGATCATCTATGCCGGTTTGGAGAAAAAAGGGTTAAAATAACCTCTAACTCCAACTAATGAAAAAGCGGTCGGATACTTTGTATTGACCGCTTTTTGCTTTTTAATGAAGACAGCTTTTCACTCCATCAGCGCAGGAAACACAGTAATGACGACAGATACTATCGTGGCACAAGCAACCGCACCAGGCCGCGGCGGCGTAGGTATCATCAGGGTCTCTGGCAACAAGGCCAGCGACGTAGCCATGGCGGTACTCGGGCATCTGCCTAAGGTTCGTTATGCCGACTACTGTGATTTCAAGGACGCCGATGGCGCCGTTATCGACCAAGGCATCGCCCTCTACTTCAAGGGCCCTAACTCCTTCACCGGCGAAGATGTGCTCGAGCTACAGGGCCACGGCGGCCAGGTGGTGCTGGATATGCTGATCAAGCGTGTCATGGATGTCGATGGCGTGCGTATCGCCAAGCCGGGTGAATTCAGCGAGCAGGCCTTCATGAACGACAAGCTGGATCTGACCCAGGCCGAGGCGATTGCCGATCTGATCGATGCCACCAGCGAACAGGCAGCCAAGAGCGCCCTCAACTCGCTACAGGGTGAGTTCTCCACTCAGGTCCACCTGCTGGTGGATCAGGTCACCAACCTGCGTCTCTACGTGGAAGCCGCAATAGACTTTCCCGACGAGGAGGTGGACTTTCTCTCCGACGGTAAGATTGCCGCCTCACTTAGCAAGATCATCACCAAGCTCGATTCGGTGCAATCCAGTGCCAAGCAGGGCGCCATCATACGCGAAGGGATGAAGGTGGTGATCGCCGGTCGCCCCAACGCGGGCAAGTCCAGCCTGCTCAATGCCCTGGCGGGTAAAGAGTCGGCTATCGTCACCGAAATAGCCGGCACCACCCGAGACGTGCTACGAGAACATATCCATCTCGACGGCATGCCGCTACACATCATAGACACGGCCGGCCTGCGCGACACCACAGACACGGTAGAGCAGATAGGGATCGAGCGCGCCTGGGCCGAGATAGAGACCGCCGATCAGGTGCTCTTCATGGTGGATGGCACCACCACGGATGCCGTCGATCCCCATGATATCTGGCCCGATTTTATCGATCGCCTCCCTAAAAACCTGGGGGTTACCGTGGTGCGCAACAAGGCGGATCTGACTGGTGAAGCCTTAGATGCCACAGATGAACAGGGCCACAAGGTATTCCGCCTATCCGCCAAGACAGGTTCGGGCGTCGATGAACTCAAGGCACACCTTAAGTCCCTAATGGGCTATCAGAGCAATCTAGAGGGGGGCTTCCTGGCTCGTCGTCGCCACCTAGAAGCATTAGAGCTCGCCAGCAGTCATCTGGCACTGGGTCAGGAACAGTTAGAGGTCTATCAAGCGGGTGAACTCTTGGCAGAAGAGCTTCGTATGTGTCAACTGGCACTGTCGGAAATCACCGGAAAGTTCACCTCGGACGATCTCCTCGGCAAGATCTTCGGCTCATTCTGTATCGGGAAGTGAAGTAGCTCATCAATCAGAGAAACGTGGTAAAACCCTTCAAAACACATCAAAATAAATAATTGTTTTTAATGGTTATTATTCATTTTTTGTTGCGAAGCGGTTTTACTGTATTTCACATGCTTTTGCTCCGCTTTGCTAAAAATTGATCCCTATTTACTCCCAGGTTAGAATTTTGGAGTAATGGGAGCAAAAAGGAGCAGAGATGAAGGTATCAGTAAACAAGCGTAATCCTAACTCGAAAGGGCTTCAGCAACTTAGACTGGTGTACTACTACGGTGTTGTTGAAGGGGAAGATGGCAAAAAAAGACCAAAGCGCGACTACGAGCCGTTAGAGCTCTATGTCTATCAGAGCCCAAAGACTCAAGCAGAACGCCAGCATAATAAAGAGATGTTGCGTCAGGCCGAGGCTGCGCGGTCAGCCAGACTGGTTGAATCTCACGCCAACAAGTTCCAACTTGAAGACCGGGTAAAGCTTGCTTCGAGCTTTTACGAGTACTATGACAGATTGACTTCCACCAAGGAGTCAGGAAGCACCTCAAACTATTCAATTTGGGTTTCAGCGGGCAAACATCTTCGAAGCTACCATGGGAGAGCGGAACTTACTTTTGAGGAAATTGATAAAAAATTCTTGGAAGGGTTTAGGAAATATCTTCTGGAAGAACCTCTAACGAAATCTAAATCCAAACTTGCCAAAAACACTGCCTCTAGTTATTTCAACAAAGTCAGAGCCGCCCTGAATGAAGCATACCGAGAAGGCATCATCAGAGATAACCCTGTCCAGCGGGTAAAAAGTGTCAAGGCGGAAAATACGAAACGAACCTATCTCACTCTGGATGAAGTTCGGGCAATGACAAAGGCAGAGTGTCGCTATGATGTTTTGAAGCGGGCGTTTCTTTTTAGCTGCACGACAGGCTTGAGATGGAGCGACATCAATAAGCTTACTTGGAGTGAAATAGAGGAATTCGAACCCGGTCATTATCGAATTATATTTGACCAGCAAAAACTCAAGAACGGAGGCAATTCTCTTGTATATCTGGATTTGCCAGATTCAGCGGTTACACTTCTAAATATTCAAAATAGGGAAGGGCCTGATGATCGAGTCTTTGTTGGCCTAAAGTACAATAGCTATATGAATGTGGCTCTATTGCAATGGGCTATGAGAGCAGGCATAACCAAACACGTTACATTTCATGCTGGTAGGCATACCTTTGCTGTAGCCCAACTTAACCGTGGTGTTGATATTTATTCTCTCTCTCGGCTTCTTGGACACTCAGAGCTAAGAACAACTGAAATTTATGCAGATATTCTCGAAAGCCGCAGAGTAACAGCAATGAGGAGCTTTCCCGATATCTTTGAAGAACAAGCAAAAGAATTTGGATCTTGTTGCCCTCACTGTGGTCAGCAAGCAAACCCTTAGGATGCTCTGCGGCCACGACGAGAGCCTGTAATATAGGCTGCAACATCTTGATGAATTTCATCTTGGGACTTCACTCTGTTCGTTTCAAGCCACGCCTGAAGGTCTGATCGTTTAATTAGAACTCTATTCCCTCCCGGTTTAGTAAACGATACTCGTTTTTCATGAGTCAAACGGTAGATGTAGGAACGTTTGGCTCCAATGTAAGCCGCCGCCTCATCAACAGTCAGATACTCTTTATCAGACGGTGGTAAGCTCGACTTATTGCCGTCACTCCCAGCATTCTCAACAACCTGAGCTAGCAACATTTTTATCTCTGCCATCTCATTCCTCAAGTTTTGTAACAGTTCGCTTTCTTGTGCTGTCATCGCATACCTACTTCATTGGCAACCCTCTCAATAACTGCAATTTTATGGGTGCCCGTTGAGAAACCTCCGCTCTGAAAGTGCCCTTTTTGGACAACTCGGCTTACTTTCTGGAACTTTCACATGTGAAAGTTTTGCTTATTCTTTTAAAGGCCAATCAACGGGCCTGGTTGAGAGGTCTTCGGAATGAACATCCCTAGTTTTGGCGTCATCTGACTTCAAATCACCACCGGGGAGGGACGATTCTTGTTGGCCCCTGCGGGGGGCAGGTATCTGATGTACACCATGCTTAACAGCTTTGGGGGCCATAACAACCTCATCTAAGCTGATGACATTCGTTGAGCTTTCGGAGACTTCGTTGCAGATATGGCGATACTTGGCCACCGTTTGTCTGGATAGCTTGGCGAGCTTTGCTATGGCTGTTTGAGTAAGCTTCAAGCCCTGTTGCAATAACTGCCTGCAAGCAGCCCGTATCCGTGATTCCGTGGACTTCTGGCGAACCTCATGAGTACGCTTGGCCGACAATCTCTGACGTTCTCGCAGCGGTAGGGAGCTATCAAGTCGCATCATCCCCCGATGGCATCGACTGGAGCCGGTATAGCAGTCCCACGTCCATCTGGCGACGCTTTTGACAGTGGCTTTGACCTGTGCTGCTGTTAGATTCATGTCAAAGCCACGAAGCCTGAAATTGTTCTTATTAAAGGCGTAGGCTTCCAACAGCCGGTTAAAGGAACCAAAGTTCCCCTGCTCACGTTCACGGTTGACGATTGAATAAGCGTAGAAACGCAGCTCCTCGAACAACAGGCAATGCCGTGAGTGCGCCACGGCATCAAGGTTGGGGCCAGAGCTCCACAAGGGCTTAACAGCCAAATCAACGTAATCGGCCAGTTCGCCCAGATCATAGATTGAATGGTGGATCTCCCAGGTATTCCACCACGGATGCCCCGGTGTTTTTGCGACCGGACCGCTGTAGGACGGGTCAGCGCACAACCGGGCCGCCATAGCCTCGTATACGGCTTTCATGAAGGCGATAGGCTTGGAGCGGGCGTTTTCGGTTGTGCAAACAGGGGGAATGGCGTAATAAAGGTGCGAGTGACCATTCTTGCGGTTACTGACGATGATATTGGGAGCGGGGAGTCCTTCGTCCTCCCAGATTAACGGGTTGGAGTGATCGAGGTCGAAGACCAACCAGGAAACCATGCCTGGACGATTGACCTGCACATAGGGATAGCGGATGGCATACTCGCGGGGCCTGATCCTGGCAGCCGTCTTATTGTCACTGCATCGCGGTAAGTATGGTGCTTCCGATAAAATCCGGTGGAGTGCCGTACCTTGTTGAAAATACCGACCGGAATCGGCAGTGGAAACTGCTACTTTCAATGTACCCTTCCCTTCGCTTGATTCTGAGCGGCCACGGGAAGTCGAAAGTCACCTTGAACTGGAATTCCCAGCGAGCAAGGTTGCAGATAGCTAACTTATGGCGTACATTATTTATACGCATTGGCTTCCCAAGCCATGTGCTGAATGCTTTGCGGAGCGCCAACTCATCAGCATTCAACAACCGCTTACCAGACCCGGCCCAGTGCCGGGTTTGTTGTTTTAATGCTGGTTCTTCTGTATCCAGTCCCGAACTTCTGTGGCTCTGTAACGAACTTGGCGAGACACTCTTACCGGGCGAGGAAAGTCGCCTTTTTTTGAAAGGCGATTGAGGGTGACATGAGAAATCTGGAGCAAGTCAGTTACTTCTCGGATAGTAAGGAGCCGTAACTCTGCGTTGGTATGGTCTAAACCAATATTGATATTTTGTGAGCTGTTCATTCGAAATCCCCATCTTCTTGGATATTGCTAATACGATGGGGATATTCTTAATCTGTTAGGGCTTAAAGCAGAGCGCTCAAGTTGCCCTTTTGGGGTGTAAAAGTAAGAAAACTTGCCTTATCTTTCTGCCCGGAACTTTCACATGTGAAAGTTCCGGGCCCCTCCGACACAGCAAACTACTGCTTACCATCCCAGTCTGGAAAGATCTCGGACGCCAAGTCGCGCCGTGCCTTATCGACGTCAATGCCGTTCAAGCGTTCCAGTGTTCTCTCCTTGGTATTCTTACGACTACCGTCAATGTTGAAGTCGCTACCGTTGCCGGTAAGGCTGTCGAGGTTTAGCGAACTCGGGTCCGGAAACTTGCCGTTCTGTTGCAGGATGCCAAGCCACTCATCTAGGTTCACCTTGCTCCAGTCGATCTCTGCTATTTTGTCCAACGGAATGCCACCACACTGAGGGTTCTTCGGATCACCAAAGGACTGACCCAGTTGAGGCCGAACTTGCTCTTGGATGATACGAGACAAGGGCGAGTTGAAGCAGCAGTATGCCTCTCGCTTCTCGACACAAGCACCAAGAACTTTCGACTTGCAGTACGAGCCGACATAGGAGCAGTTCTTGAGAGCCCTCTTGGCGTTCATGGTGAACTCATCCTCCTCGCATTTGTAAACCATCTGGATCATGACCATCGCCACGACATAGACCGTATAGATTGTCATCGCTGTGCTCAGCCAAGTGGCAGCGCTTTCCATCATTCCTTCCTGAGCCATCTTACCAGCGCCTCCGGCAGCCGCCTCCTGAGTGGCAGCATCCTGCCCAAGTCCTTTCATGATGTCCGCCATGACCTCTTTAACCTGCTCGGTCAGTTGGTCCATCAATTCATCAATAACCTGCTCTACCGGTTGATAGAAGGAATCAACTGCGCCGGAGATATTCTCGATATAGCTGGTGAAAGGTTTGGTTATTTCGGTCCAGCCTTGTAAGACGGGCTCACGCAGGATCTGGTAAGCGCCTTTGATTGAATTACCGTTCTGTAGGCCCATCACTGCACCGTCCAGCTTTGGTACTGCCATGATCAGGTTAAGGTAGTCGGCTAGCGAAATGTTAGATGGCTTCTCGCAGCAATCAGATACACCTCCTACAGCTATTTTGCATTCACCAGCCTCCCCTGCGAATGCTGAACATACGACGTTCTCATCACCAGTTGGATTCTTGTCCCCATCTTGTCCAGTACAGCTCATATCCTGGGTCATAAACTGAGCCGCATTGAGAAGAGCAGTGGCACGGGCAAAGTCAGTGCTTTGGGTCTTTGACACATCGAGACAATCATCCCCCATGCAGCGGATAGGCCCTCCACACTGGTACTCGGTCTCCTTTTCAAGCGTTGGCACAGCCACATCGGAGCCGCAATCGTAGGTATCTTCATGCACATAGCAGGTGCCGGATGCGCCCTCGGCCCCATCCACGCACTTAGAGCTGATAAAACCGCACTGCGGGTTATTCTCGAATTCAGTACAGCTATTGAGATTACCGCCCGAGTTGACCGGGCAATGAGTTTCCCCCTGGGGATCGGTCCAACAGTCCATTTGCCCTTTGTAGAAGTCGTAGTCAGCTTTGACCCGCACCTTTTTACAGAGCTTTGGAATGCCTGGCAGGGGTGACGACTTGAGTTGTGATTCACAAACCTTGATGCCATTGATAACAGTGCAGCCGGTAGCATCGGTCGGGTTATCAATGCAGGTAATTTCCCCTTGAGCAAATCCGTCTGCTACGCCCTTGGCCGAATCCATACAGCTCTGCGGAGACCATTCATCCTTGGTAATGGCTTTGGATGGGTCATAACGGAGCTTAATGCGGCCATAGCCTTCACCTTCCCCGGTTACAGAAACTCGGATCTTGAAGGTAACGACATCACCATCTTTCACATTCTTGAAATAGGGTGTGACATCAACATTTGGGTTCCGCTCCCAGCTCGTGGAAAGCTCACATTTACCAGCAGTTTCAGGAGGGAAGTTTCCATTCGGGCCGGACCACACCTTAGCCTCTTGGCCGGATTTACCGACCCAAACCTGCATGTAGTCGTCCCACTTCACATATTCAAGCGTCGCGGAAACGATAGCGTCAGGGTTGCTTACCTGGACACGGGTGTATTCCTCATAGATTTTGCAGTTACCTGCCCAATAGTCGTCCCCGACTTTACCAATCCAGAGTTCTGTACATCCTTCGCCACAAGACTTGAGGTTGTATGGACCGTCATAGTGCTTCACTACAGAGGCATCGTAATCATGAACCACTTCGCAATCAGCGCTTTGGTCAACAACGCGCTGGCATCGCTCATACTCAGGAACATGAGCATTGATAGCGTTCTGGTTGATGGTTGTTTCGGCAGAGCAATCTCCAAACCCATCAGCAATGAGGTCCATGTCCTCGTAGGTCTTTTTGCTCAGATTTAGTATCGGGTCCTTACTGAAATCTGGACGTGAGCGGTTAGCTGCATCGAGGAGTACTTTGTAGGCAGCGCCTGAGATTGATGGATCGGCGCTATTCGCGTCGGACCAAAGAGCCCCCTTGGCGCTGTTGCCCACGTCGTCCATATCGTCGCCGGAATCGTAAATACCCTGGAGCATGTCAACATCGGGTTTGTTGGCATCCGGGAAATAGTAGCTATCGGGTTGACCGTCACCACCGCTGGTGCCAGGAAACAGGTCATTCACATTGATCTGGCTTCCACCATTCATCTGGAATTGACCGTCTTTCAGCGTCGGCATCGAGATCGTGCCGTTTTGGACCGAACCCGAGTTGGCTCTGAACGAATTGGCGAGGTCCTGCCCAAAGGACTGGGCCTCTTTCCCAACGGAGGAAATGTCCGGATTCTGACCGCCGGTGGCATATGTATGGATCGGCAGCATCGACATTGTGACCGTCAGCAGCAAAGCCACCATTCTCAAGAAGAGTGTTTGGTTTCTCATAGCATGGCTCTCAATAAAATCTTGAGAACCATGCTATTCGGCTGAAGTAATAAACCTCCTACGCCAAACTGCCCAATTGTGGAAAATCACGCGGCTTTACTCTTATCGGCGACGCAAAAAGGACACTCCACGCAGGTCCTTTGGTTGACCGAGGTAAAGTACGTGCATTCACAATTATCGCACTGCTCAAGCATTGCATCACCACATCTGAGCTCGGATGCCAAACACCAGGCATCAGTGATATCGAAAGGAGCCCATCGAGCTCCTTTCATACCAGGAACTTCCTTGCGAATAGCGTGATACATACGAAATGCCTTGTTCAAGGCTTTGATATCAATCGATCTGATTACGTCCTCACCACCAATATTGCGGTAAAGCTGCATCAGCAGTGACGCCTGAATCTTGGAGGTGTGACTGTGAATAAGCGTGGCCCCGCCACGGAATGTACGTGATCTACGCTCCAGCTCGTATCCATCGTTTTCGATGTCCTGATATAACCTGCGTACCTGTTTGTACGTCAGTCCCGTCTCGATCATGATGATTTTGGTGATGTAGCCAGCCAAGGCCATGTGGCGTGCTGCTATCCATCGGCCTAGCCACCCTGATTTATAATCCGTGCTTTTCTCCATTGTCAGGCTTCCTTGCAATTGGCGAACAAATTTCGGTATTGAATCCACAACGCTGCGATCACTGCTGGAAGAGCTGCCGCGTAAAGCCAATCGCTTCGCTCCACCCCGTCAAGCGTAATCAGCAACGCGATAAACAAGGAAAAGAGGGCGGCAACGAACCAGACCAGTTTGTTTTTCTTGGTGTTCTTCATCACATATCTCCTACGATAAAATTAGGGCTTCAATTCCTTTCTATCACGAAAGTTCAGATATGCAACGCCAAATACTGTGTTTTTTTACAGTGTCATTTTTTGATACTTTGAAGACTTGCAGTTTCAGGTAATAATGAAATATTGGTCATATAATGACCGGAGGTATTCAATATGAAACGTATATTTGGATGGAGCATAGTGCTGGCAACTTTGTTCGCTGCATACAAAATTGCTGGAAGCGGAGGGCTTATTTTGTCCTTAATTCCATTAACCATTCTTATCGCCATTTTTGCGAATAGACATCCCAGAGACGCGGGTTCACAAGTTGTCAATTTTCAGGAATCGGTTAACTTTGATTACCCGGAAGACGTTAGTCTTCCCATTCCTGATGCTTCGGATACAGGATCTGACTGGCGGGGAATCCCTTATTAAAAAGGTTGGCATTGCCAACCTTTGTTCTTATTCCATGGATAGATTAATGAATTCTCTTGCACCTCTATTTTTTAAAACTTCAAAGTTATTGGTCTCTGTAATAACCGTCCTTACTGCACCTTCATATTGATGAGTACATAAGGTTGCAAATTTCCTTGAAAGTCCCTTATTTGAATCATCTATTTTACTGAATATGCTTATGGCGAAAGACAATATATGCTCAGAAAATTCTCTATCAAACTTACCACAATTAAAAACGTAGTAAAAAGATGATGCTATACATTCAATGAGGTCTGATAGTTCGTATCCATCGACTGTGAATAAAGAGTCAACGTCAAGCAAGTCATTGTAATTTCTGAATGATTCAAATAAATAGTAGTCAATCCTTGTTTTAAATTCGTTCTCAGATTGACCTTCAAATTCTCTGTAGTCAACCATGTTTCTTATAAATTTATGATAAAATATCCAAGGCGTCCGAACCGTTCCTTGATCTCGTCGGATTATGCTGCCCTTACAAAGATCATATTTCAATAGGTTAGAAAACAAAAAAATATATAATGTAGGTAAACTGTCATTTATAAAGTAATCATTTTGGACATTGCTGGGACTTTCATTTAGTTTTATTATTGTTTCTTCACTCTTCAGAAAATTCTCAAACGCCAAACCCAACTGCTCATAAAAAGAATATTTAAAGTTTTTATTTTCATCCGTATATAAGGATATCAATAAGGGGGTGTCGTCATTGGGGATTCTTGGTGAATAACTCTGAAATAAGAAAGCAGCTTCCCACATCAAAGATGTTTTTCTAGATAAAAGCTGGGCCGAAACAAACTCATTAAACTTAATTATTGAAACATCACTGTCTGGGTACATCCTAAAAATTCTATTCAATAAAGAATAGTTATGATTTTCTAGAAAACATAAAAAACCTTCTGATAAGATTAATTTTTTAATGATGGTTTCCGTTGACTTCATTTCTCTTATCTTTGCTTTTTCGAAAAATTCAATATTACTTTCTAAAACATAGGATAGATCACCAAACGCTCCATTAACCAACAACTCATTTATGCTCTTAAATAAGGAGTTAGCTCGATGCTTCATGGTTTGACCAAAATTAACCGTCAACAAAAATGACAAAAGAATAACAATTGATGTAGCTAAAACAAGTTTGTCCTCATCAAATCCTGGTAGGAAAGTGTATGGCAAAAGCCAGCCCATCTCTTTTAAAAAATCATAGAAAAGGCAGGACAATATGACGAAAACAGAAACTATAAAGAATAAGAAATGTGGCCAGCCAAATTTATGTAAGTAGGTTACTTTTCGGCCACGCGAAAGCAGCGATAAAGCGGCAAGGATCACCGCGACTAAAGTTAAAAACCCTGATGAGTCCACCTTCATTCTCCCCAAAATAATCTTTTACTTTCAGAATAATACGATGTGATAAATATTCGTAGTCATTTACCAATAAATAGGAGTAATTTATCTCCCCGTATAGTCAATCGTGGTATGCGCTGGCCTCGACTCAACATTCCCCGTAAAAGATGTTGATTAATTGAGGTGTCCTTACTTGCAACCCTCAGAGCTTCCGCACTCGTTACCAACGAATCATCTTGTCTTTCCACAGGACCAGTGAGCCAATCCCCGTGGCCTTCCAGTATCATCAGTTTCAGTGTATTGATGACCAAGAGCGGAGTGATGGGGCCGCACGCTTCATGAGCTCCCAGCAGACTATCCATGCTTGCCCATACCTGTTCCAGTTCGTCCTGAAGCTGGCGTTCCCGAAGTTTCAGTTGGACCAGTGCCGTATTCATGAACCACCTCCTTGCTTAACTGCAAAATAGCGCGAAACTGGAGCCAGATACCCCCCGGCCTGCTCTCGTCCGGCCCCTGCGGCGGACTCAATGATATCCGCTGTTTTGTTCGCCAAGGCGTCATCGCCCATTTCACTCCGGAGTTGGGCCCGATATTCCTGTTCCTTTCCATCGCTTGCGCCCAAGATGGATGAGGCAAACAACCGTGCACCCGCATCCGAATGGAGGCCATGCTCTTGTATCGCGGTCTGCATGGCCAAATTACGAAACTCATCTCCGTACTGCTGAACAAAGGCCTCTGCATGCTCTGCACCTGCTTCGCTCGCACTAGCAAACGCTGCCGCGAAGAACATACCACGCTCGCGAACCGACATGCCCTTGGCCGCCTCGGATAGGTCCGATTTCCCGGTGAGCCATTCCTTGGCTGCATAGAAACCGGAAACTCCTGCTCCGATAATGTCCCTACCCAGGTTGGCCGCACCAGTAGCTAGGAACCCTGGAAGGCCATACTGATCTTTGATGTACTGATCTCCCTTGTGTGCGTCGACAATAAACTGATCGCGCTGCTCGGGCGTCATCCGTGCCAGTTGGTTCATCGAGTTGGCAAAGTCATTTGAGAATCCATCCATGGCCGCCCCTGAGCCGCCAACGATCTTGTCGAAGAATCGACCAGCCCCATCGGACGAGGCAAAGATATTGGATGCGGTGGATGATTCTACGTTGGAGTTCATTATCTGCGTTCTCAGTGACCCCAATCGCTCATCCTGGAACGACTCCTTTTGATTGGCATGAACGTCCTGTACTCGGCTCATATTCTTGTCATGCTGCTGGAAAACCGCCTCTTCGCCAGGCACACTGCCATAGGCTTGGGTACGCTGCCTCTCGTTCATACGACTGGGGTCTTGGAGTCGCTGGGTGTTGGAAAGGCCGGTGATTGCCGGAGCTTGCTGGACAAGCAACTGGTTCTCGTTAAACCGCCCCACACCCTGTGTGACGACACCACCAGTAGCCGCCGAGATAGCCTCAGCCGCAACAGTCTGCTCGGCTCCCTTGCTGGAGTTCAAAAGCGCGTAAATTTGCCCACCGGCTAACGCCTGCGCGGAATCCATTCCCAGTGCCTGATAGAACCGTGCTTTTTCGGCAGCGGCCTGACGAGTCTCCGGCGACGCCATACGCATCCCATTCTGTAACACGGTGATTGCGGCTGGACTACCAACGGCAGAGGCGGCCAATGCCCGCATATCCATTTGACTGGCCGTGCCTATTGAACTTTGAGCGGAGGAAAGGCGCTGATACGTATTTTGAGCGCTAACGGCTTGTGTCGCGGATTGGGAAAGTTGCTCGCGTTGTTCCTCACCCAATGAATTGGTGAACCGCTGGCCTGACTCGGTGTTGGTTTGTCGCGCCAGATCTTGGGTCAACGCTGCGGAATCATCCTTGGAAAAGCCCAAATTCTTTGTCAGCTTGTCTAGATCCGTGGTCAGTTGCTGACGCTGATCCGTCGTCCTGGACTCAGCAGACCCCGAAATATCTCCCTGTACTTTCAATGGCGCGTCTTTGCCAACTGCTCCCGACGCAGCAGCAATTCGACCTATTGGCCCTCCAATCACCGCAGCAAGCTTACCTGCATCAACAGATCCTGAAGCCTTCATAGCTATGGCACCAGCTATGGCATCAGTATGAGTTTCCGACAATCCGTACTGCCGTGCGTAATCCTGAGCCTGACCGTAAATTGCCTTAGCCTGACTCGAATCGGATGCCCTAAGGGTTTGGCCCAGCCCCTGCAACCTGGCGTAACTCTGCTCGGCCGATGCCCCGGAGAAAACCGAGTTTGATAGCTGTTCGGAGAAATTCCGCGTAGCTTGGGCAGATGCGGCCTGGCTGCTGCTAACCACTGAACTCAGGGTTTGTCCGATATTCACCTTATCGACAAGCGACTCAGCTCCTGAAGCCATGGCACCACTGAACTGGTTATACGAGAACGCTGGCTGACCTTTCATTATCGGATCTTGTTGCAGAAGATCAGGCGTTTGCATTTTCTCGTTTACGTGGTCGCCGCCGTTGATGCGCGAGGCTAGGCTGGTAAAGGCATAGGTGCTACCAGTGACGATGAATAAGGAAATGATCGGCGTAGCAGCGGCCAACATCCCACCCGTTGCGATCCAGTGTTGCAGCACGTCACCTGTCGATGACAGCGCATACATAGAGTCCAGCCCAGAGCTACTCAGGCTGGACATCTCCTTGGATGCCGCCGTGTGAACAAACAAGTTGATAATGGACAGAACTGGCATCCAAAGCTGAATCCAAAGGATGGTCTGTACATATTTGCCCGCCAGTTGGAGACCAAAACTCCCCATTACGATGATAAAGGCAATGATCGGAGTGATGGCGTAGATGAACCCTTCGAAGAAGGTCAACATTGGGCGAACCACCGTCATGAACATGGACTGTTCCGCCGCCCACTGGGTATTCCGCTGCTGAATGGCCTGGTTAATCATCAGCGCGGAGCCGTAGTCCTGTAAGTCCTGATAGCGACCAGCGGCAGCCTCGTAGTAAAGGGGTTCCAGCACGGCTGCTTTCAAATAATCGATGGATGATGTTGTCGAAGCTCCCATAGCTTGCAGTGAATCGCCGATTTTGGTGATCGCGTCATCACCGGCACTGGTATCAATTCCCAGCAAGTTGTTCAAAGCGTCAACCACCACAGGGCTATTCAAATTTGCAGTGGCGTTACTGATGGCGACCCACCCGTCAGTGCAGGTGTAATCAGCCCCATCAGGATTACCCGCAGAAAGGTAAAGGCGAGTTCCATAGAGCTGGGAGTTAAACCGAAGTGCTGTCTCGGTAGGACGATTCATAAGTTCATCCAGAGACATCAGTTTAAGGTCAACCTTGGTCAGTGTGCATTCACGGATGTAGTTGTTCCAGGACAGGCGCACATCGACATATCCACCGCCATTAGCCGCATTGAGAGCGGTGAAGACTCCGGTATCATAAGCTCTTCTGCGAACGTCATTCAGCAGCTTTAAAGTCTCCGAGAAATGGCTTTCCGTAACGTTCGGTACGATGACCCCGTATCCGGTCTCGAAGAGGTTGGTAATGGTGTATCCCACATTGGAGATCATCCCGCCCGCAAAGCCAACCAATAGCGGGACGTTGGCAACAACACGAACCTCGCCAGTATAGGCGTCTTCAATGGCAACCGTCGTGGTCGGCCCAAAGGAGCAGGCATAAATGACCCAGCCCAGCAAGACCTGCTGGAAGTTGATTTGTTTTGCTCCCTGAAAAACTGATTGGATACAGATGATGAGCACGCCGAGCAGCAGGCCAATGCTGACCATTTTCTCGAAGTCCCCGGTACCAGTGATCATGGACACCGCAATCAGGATTTGCTCCAAGAATGACGAGTCCCCGATAGAGTGAATTGTAAACATAGGCTTATTCTCCCGAAATTTGGAGATAGCCTATTCGCTCAATCCTCTTTACCACGACTCTGTAACTGCCCAATTTTGGCGTTTACCCAATTATCCCAACTTTGTACGTTCAGAACATATTTCCATTTATTTCAAGAAGATGCCTGCATGTTGTTGCGTTTTGGAGAACCTATGGCAACCTAATTCCATTGCATAGGAGAAACCTCAATGACAAAGAAACTAACCGCAATAATTCTTGCTGCCGGACTGGCCTCAGGCTGCGCAACGACGACAAACAGCTACCAATACAAGGGAGACCATAGCCGCGCCTACAACTTGGCCCAGGCCGGAGGCCTCTACGACGCAAGAGATTACGACATCCCAAGGGATCAGCGAGACGGTGTTATCAGCAAGGGATGGGATGTCTCGGGTGACGCACTGCTGTTCAATTCCGGACATGGGCTTGGATTGGACTGGGGCAAGTCATTGGGCTTGGGCGTATTGACCAGTGCCTTTGCACCAAAGGGCGTTATGGAGCGAGACAGCGTATTTGGCTGGCTTCCGGAAACAAAAGCAGGTAATGCCAGAGAAGCCTGGGAACTGATGTCGAGTACTCTGCTCGATGGTATAGAGAAGACCTTACGGAAAGCGAATGTCAAATATGTTGTCGATAACAGGAACCTGCATCAGGACTTTCCTCTAATGTCGGAGTACATTTTTTCCTCGGTACGAATTGTCGATCCCGAACATGGTTGCCCTGACTGGGAAAGTGCCAATCGAGACTATGACCAATCCTGCTACGTGGCCACGACCGTGTATGCCCCCACGGAAGAGCCACGAAAAGTGCCTGATTTCCTGATGGCCGGGCAAAATGGCTATGGCTTCTACGCAAATGATGAAGCGGATTACTCCCGCATAAAGGTGAACATCCCCAAAGGTTCCAACTTGGACAAGAACCAGTTGCTTGCAGGCATCAGCCATGAGCTTCCAGCCTGGGCATTCATCTTTGTTGCATCGCAAAAGCTGAATACTGACGGCTACACGGCACCAGTGATCCTGACAACAGGGAAGGCCGAACTATTCATCACGCCGGATCAAGGATGAGCGTGTGGCATGATGCCCTGGAGATCGGTCTGCTTCCTTTGGAGGAGACCGGCCTCTACTGTGATGGCATGACGTATGTGATCAGCCACCTGCTTCGGAAAGGCGGCATTCCCCACCGGAGCTACATAGGCTATGTAAAAGACGAGAAACATGGCGACCTAGTAGTGCCGCACTGCTGGGTAAAACTGGAGGGCGATGGTGATTGGGTTATCGATCTCCGACTACGCACTTGGCTGGGAGATGATGACGAGGTACCTCATGGTGTGTTTCAAACTACCACGTGGTCACGGTTCACCTATAAGGGAGAGCCTATGGTAGACATCAAGTTGGACGAAGAGATAGTTGATGCCATGACCGATGGAAAACTTTCACATGTGAAAGTTCCTGAACGCAACGATTACTCAGTACCGTTTTTACGGGATTTGTTATAGAGGTACAAACTTCCAAAAGTCACCACAGTAAAAAATGCCAGTAAGCTCAGCATTCCTATTGTAAAAGCGTCCATCTAGCTCTCCCAATCATTCGGTTCTATACTCTAACTTTACATCATTAAACGGTATATTCCAGTGGCAAGAACACTAGAGCAACTCCTGGAGCAGGAGAAACCCGAAGTTGTAGCCGAGGCCAAACGCAAGGCATCAGTGATGCTCCGCATCGTGGATAAGCAGACAACGGCCAAACAGGATCATAAAGCTGATTCAGACATTTCCTCTTCCCAAAAATAACGAAGGGCCAGACGAGCTGGCCCTTCGTTGTTATTAGCGATTAAATCACTAAGTACGGTTCATCGTTGTCGCTTTCAGCTATCGTCAAGTCAATAGTGAAAGTGATATCGACGCGCTCAACAGTCCGATTACACTCACAAGCGTACTCATCCTGTAAGCTTTTAAACATCTTTTCAGCCTCATCATGAGAAGAAGCCTCTACAGTTTCAACAGCTAATTCACCTTCTTTTTCGGTGTAGTTAACCCCACGGTAATACACGCGGCCACACACGTCGAATTGATGGATTTCTGTTTTAGTTTGTCCCAGCATTTTCATTCTCCAAGAGTTTAAAAGCCGGGACTTAGCCCAACCGGGCAAAGTACCCGGCAGGGTGATTTAAGATAACAAGGGCTATCGTTCTGAAAGGTTATTCACACCTTGGCCGACAAGAACTTCTTATTGGAAGCAATTGCAGCTCGCTCAGAAACCAGTTCCCCTTCAAGCGGCGCGCATTCGATAGCATCGAAAACGCCGGATTGACTGCTACCGGAGGTAGCTCTCAACCATTCTCCGTTCAATGAACTGCTGACAGTAGCCAGCGGACTGACGACCCGTACGGACCGCGTTTTTCTCAAGGACCGATATACTGCCATCGACGCCGCTTTTAATAGCTTGGCAACGATAGAAGCTCCGAAAGCAATGACGCCAACGGTAACAATCATGATCAAAACGAAAGTGGAAAAGTACATAAACACCTCCAATTAATTTGGAATTGAAGGGGCTGCACCGCGTAACCGGTGAACCCCGGTTACGGGATAGGAAAGGACTTATTGGACGGTATTGAACCAATCCACGATTGGCTCAAATTTGTCACCCCATTCCATGATTTTCACGAAGTCTTCTGAGTTATCAGCTCTCGCTAATCCGCAGTAAGTTTTCGTATTACGACCATCAAGACACCGCAATACGGTGATATGAAGTGGTTCGCCAGATTCAGTTCTAGCGGCTGTTACCCCACGCCGTTGATGAACATGCGCATCATTAAGTGGAAGAATCAGACCGTTAACTTCGATTTTTGTCATACAACACCTCAAATTTCTTTGAGGGTTCTCCCTTAACCGGAGAACCCCCGGTTAAGGGAAGGATTTAAGTTTGCTGTTTGTTTTTGGCGACCAGCTATCGCGCTTACTCAGCCAGAGGCTGAAGTTGTGAACACTGTAACAGCCAAGGCGTCAGGGGATACTCGCTGGAACTGCCCTTTTTGGGCGCATAGGTCAATATTTGAGATGCAGGAACTTTGTAGAGGAAGAAGTTGATGCGGCATCTGGCGAATATAGGGCTTCTGATTTTGTTCATCCTGGGGCTGGTTATCGCTACCCATAATCCGGGTACGGCACTTGTATTGATGGTGATCCTGGGTATCTTGCGCCTGGCTCAGGCTCGCAAGAGCGGCGTAGCTAGTAGTGGGGAGAGCAGTTATCAACGCCGAAAGAAAAAGAGGAAAGGAGGATTCCAGGACTCCTATGACTATGACCAGAGGCGTCACATCGGCACGAGTGACGATTAACCTGGCGCTCAACCATCCTTTGGCCGGGGAGGATCGCCAGCGCGACCAAGCAATTCCCACAGGAGTCGGAACGCATAGAAGTGATCACGCAATGTAGTCACACTCAGCCTCTGGTGCCTAGCGTAGTATCTGTGGATATGGGCTCTTCCTACCTGGGATGGGGATTTAACACCTTTCTCATTGGCCGCAATGTCCTCCAGAATCGCTATCAGGCGTTTCACCATCGCCCGCCTTGCGGTCTTTCCGCCGTGGCGGACATAGACATGTGATCTTTCTCTAACCCATTTTTCCATTTGTTCCTCCTGATGTTGCTTACCCCAAATAGGAGTTTGTTACGTCGATACGACCGTGGCCCAGCTCTCGCGCAACCTCCGACCGGATCTCTTGGTCCAGCATCTTGGCCTGAGCCACGGATACTCCAAGTTCCTTGGCAAGGTATTCATGGTGGGCGCGACCATGCTTTATTCCGGCTTTTACCGGGCATTCCGCGCCCAGCAGGTCCCGGTAGCGAGTTTGAGCGTAGTGGTGCCGTTCGCCGTGGAAGTTCACCGGATGGCGGCCAATCTCCCGATAGGCTTCTTGCCGGAACTCGCGATAATTCTGCTCGGCAGGGATCATGCTGCGGCCATCCTGTATGGCGGCGGCCCGCTGGAGCGCGCTAACTTGGGCATCGTTGGTGATCGGAACGGTGCGCGCCCGGCCCCCCTTAGTGCCATCCTTTATGCTCACGGAGCCGGTTTTCTCGGCCTCTCTTAGTGCCCTAGCAGCATCCAGCTTGGCCGATTCCTCGAACCGCAGACCAAAATTACGCTGCAGTTCCAGCAAAGCCCCAAGGCGCTCGGTGGTTGCTCCCAAAGCAGCATTATGGGCCGCTTCCGAAACACTCCGGTCGCCAGTGGCGATGCCTGAGCGTTTTGGAAGTCCACCCTCAGAGACGGGGTCTACACGTACCTGTCGGTCGCCCCGCGCAATCTCCATCACCCGATTCACTGCGCTCAGGTAGTTCTGCGCCGTGGATGGTGCGATTTCTCCCCGCTCATAGCGATCATTAAGGTGTGCCGCATAAGCGACCAAATGAGCCTTTTCTATATCCCGCATGTCCTTAATGCCCTGTTCGGACTTAATCCAGGCGCTAAACACGCTCCATCGGTCATGAATCGTGGCTATGGACTGGAAACTCTTCATACCTTCCTTCAGTGCGTTCAGGCCTGCCTTGCCCATATCGCGACTTCGGAGACCAAAATTCCGGGAGTCCGGATTAGTCCGCTCTGAGCGCATCGTGTGCTCCTTATGATCTTGTTAATCAACGTGTTGCTGGCCCGTCCGTACTCGGTGGTAAGTGAAACGCAGTTTTTTATTAGCTCTGCATGCTAAGGCCAACGCTGGGGATCTCGCCCAGGCACAGGGCAGATAAACCGATGCCCACGGTCATTTCATACGAGCGGTACTGCTATGGAGCGAACTACTCATTCCACTGGCTGGTCTGTTCCGACGGAACAAACTGCCAGCAGATCCGGCTGGTACTGTCGTGTCATTCTCTGGAAAGGAAGCGCGAAGCGCGCCAACCGCCGAAGGCGGTATTGTTCGCGCACATTCGTGCGCGGGGCGAAAGCCTTGAGCCGTTGAGGCGCAAGGCTTCCGTCGGGGGCTATACCCCCGTCTCTGTTTACGCCTACGGCGACAGAGACGGGGTGGAGCATCGAGTAAACCGGAAATTCAGCACTCGTTCTGACGGATGAGGGAGGCCCTCTTGTATTTGGCCGCTCGGAATTGAGCGCCAGGAACGCGACATAGCTGTCAACCAGATCGCAATATGGAAGCCTGGTCGCTTGCGGAATGCACAAACGCAGGCAGCAGCAGAACGCTGCAAGCACAGTGATGATAAACATCTGATTTTCCTCCGGGGAGATAGGTTTTAGACGGAGGAGTGCCCCTAGGGGACAGTCCCCCTGAGGGTTACGAAGTGAAGGCAAACGCCTTGGATTTGGAAAAATGCTGTTTTGGGCCAGCTACCGTTTACAACTTATATATTAATCAAGCTGATAGAGCCGTCAAGCCCATCGTAAAGTCGCTTTTCGGTGGCTTTTCAGTATCTTCTAAGCTCTGAGAAGAAGCATCCACACATCAAGAAGTAGCTTTTTGATTGGTTTTCGATGGTGGCACAGTAGCTCTCAGTTCAATTTTTAAAGTAAAGCATCCAAAAGCGACTTTTGGATGCTGTTTAGATGTTTAACCGGACCTAGCAAGAAATGGCTATACGTAGCCCAAATACTCTATTTGAGGGGTTCGTGCGGTATCCCATCTTTTATGATAATTAGCAGGTCTATCTCGCTCTTTTGCGTATGTCAGAACAAGCCGACGCTTGGCACGGGATACACCAACAAAGAAAGCACACCGATTAGCATCTTGATCACCAAAGAATATTTCGTTTTCAACGGCCATAATTATCGTTGAGTCGAACTCCAACCCTTTACTCTTATGGATAGTCAGAATACGCACAGACTGATCATCAGAGAAACGAGCCAATGCTTGCGGTAAATCAGGGGCAAGTTCAAGCAATTCTTCAATGCGCGCTTTGGTATCTCTCACAACTTCACCTAACCTGGCATGTGACTCATAGTCAGGCGAGAGAGCGACAAGAGTCTCCATTCCTATTTTCTTCAAAAAGCTACACACAGAATCCCACCATCCCGAAAACGGCTCATCCAACAGCTCGGTCATGGTGATGATTTTTCTCTGCTCCTTGAAGAAGCGTTGGAAGCTTTGCCTAGCGCTAGACTGCACCTCATCATCAGCAAAGGGAATCAATTGATTCATAAGCCGAATCCAAGCTTTGGGCTCTCGCTGGCCATAGAGGCAGGACAAATAGTCAACAATGAGCCTTGCGGCAGGTTCGACAGAAATATCCTGCATCTCCTGCTCGTTCCGGTACGGTATTCCCCTAACTTCCAATGCCGCCATCAGATGGTTGGCATAAAGATCTAGTTGTTTGGACACTAATACGGCGATTTCGGATAACGGAACTTGTTCAACTCTTACCCACCCAGCAATCAAATCGGCCAAATACTCAGCTTCCCCTTGGGCATTCTCGAATTGCCACGCGAAGACCTCTCCCTCCTCACCAGCAAGTTGGTGATCTGGCATGACGGAAGCTGGATCAAGCACACGAATTATCTCGTTCTGCATCCGAAGCAGGCGTGGTTTTGAACGAAAGTTTCGGTACATGTTTAGTGGTACGGCTGAAAAATCCTTAGCGAACGTTTGGAAAATTCCGTCCAAAGCTCCTGCCCATCCCATGATTTTCTGCTTGGTGTCACCGACAGCGGTAAGACGAATGCTTGTACTTTGGAAGGCTACCTTAACGAGTTCATATTGCTGATCCGTGCAGTCTTGGAATTCATCCAAGAAAACATCGCTGTAAGTTTGGCGTATGGCATTTCTTGCGACAGCAGAGGCCTTGAGAATTTGAATTGCTAGCGGCACAAGATCATGAAATGTAATTTGCCTTCTTGTGACTTTTCTTTCGCCAATCGAATAATCCATATCCAGAGCATCATTACCAGTAAGCAATACTCGGAAGCGATCAATAATACGCTTTGCAAACGCATGAAATGTGTAGCTATCAAAACGGGAAGCCAATTCTTGCCCACAGCGTCGCTGGATTCGCTCCTTCAAGTTTTTGCTGGCGTCAACTTTGAAAGAAATAGCGAGTATTCTCTTCGGATAACGGCAGGTTCCGGTTCGGAGGAGAAAGTCTGCTCGCTGTGCAAGCATTTCCGTCTTGCCCGCTCCCGGCCCCGCAGTCAGTGCAAGACAGCGCGCTTGTTCCTTCGCAGCCAGCAGAGCATTGGGTTCAAGTGTTAGCCCATCCGAAGGCAACCATGCATCTACAGCAATCACTCGGGAAGCTCCGCAAGCTTGGCAATCACAGCATCTGCTAGTCGTCCAAGTGATTCAGGCATATTCGCCAGTAAATCCTCGTCGCTCAGTTGAGCCAGAGCGTCTATATGCGCAGCGGGCTTGCTGCCCAGCTTAAAAAGCTTGTGATAGGAAGCAAACAGCTTCAACTCGTTTTCGCTATATTGCGATGAGTCATGATGGCTTTTCCCTAAAACCGATTTTAGTATTGCTTCATCCGGATCTTCCTCTTGAACATTGTAGGCGCGAGGATGGCTGAGGATCATTGAGAAGTCCAAGTCCATTGGATAGGAAAAAAATATTCCTCGCTGCTCTAACGCCTGTATATAACCAGGATAAAGACGCACTTTATAATCATCGGAGTTCCATGGAGGTATTCCGTGGTCTTTAGGAAGACTATTCTCGGGTCGAAAAGCTGTTATTTGGTCATTTACATACTTAAACCGTCCCCATCCACCTTGATACCTGGCCAAATCCAAGTCAAGAAGTGTCAGATAGGGAATCTGTAATGCCGTGAGTAAGCGCCAAAAATGGTTAACGTGCCTTCCTCCCAGAGGAGCAATCGTCACCGCTGATTCATCGACTGGAGCACCTTTCGCCTGAAAAAGGCGCGGTAGTACAATTTCTTCGCTATCCCCTTCACCCAATACAACCAAACGTGAGAAGTAGATCTCAGGAAATGCCTGAACAGCCTCGCGTACAAACTTGTGTGCTTCATCGGTTTTAGCGGGCAATTGGATTTTCGTAATTCTTGATTGCCGGGTTTTGGTAAGTCGAAGATATCGAATATGTTCCGGATCGACACGTCGCAACATTGACGGAGCATGCGTAGCAATTAGGGCCTGAGCATCTTGGTTGCTCGTCATTGAGTTAAGAGCGCTAACAATTCTCCCCAAATAGTGAGGTGAGAGGCTGTTCTCTGGTTCCTCAAGGGCTATTAAAGTAAAGACTGGCGGACGCAACTTTTCTGGATCAAAAGAGTCGTCCTCACCGGCAAGGACAGCACGGCCAATAGCTTGAGATGAGAGAACCAACGATAGATAGAGCATCGACTTCTGACCGTCACTGAGTCGAGAAAAATCGACAAGATTTTCATCATGTCCAGGCGAGAATGATACGGACAAATGACGAAGCAACGCCTCGATCTCAGATGCCACAAAAGTAATCTTGGGATCTGTAAAATAGCTACCTTTATGAAGGGTGCTCCATGTTTTCTTCAGGTGGGTACTAAAAGCATTGACCGATGGATTAGCAGCCAAACTCTCGCTAATCTGGTCGGTGAACCCTTTGACCTCTTCTCGTTCATTTTCCCAGTTCACGGCACGTAGCAATCGGCCAAGCAGCGCGCTCGTTCCGTATGCAATGTGGTCAGTAGGATCTCTTCTTGCGGGAAGATAGTGGACTTGTATGTGATTTCGTTCTGATCTGGGAACTGCTTCGGGATTTAGAGGTGAACCGTCCGGGTTAACTTCAAGCACATACACAAAAGTCTCATCAATATCCCCATCCAGGCCCATAGTGGCACTTAAGCGATACCGTACCCTAGGAATTCCATCAGGGTCATCAAGGCGCATGTGACTGAAATGGGGAGCAACGGTTGAGTTATCTTCTTCACCCTCCAACTCGGGAAACACGAAGTCCGCCTCAACCCATAACTGCCTTTCTTCGGGCGCTTCTTGTTCATCGTGCGGGACATGGAAGTCTGAGCGCTGAATACGGCGTAATGATGGATCAAATGCGAACAGTCGGCACAAAGCCTGGAGTGCAGCAGTCTTACCTGAGCCGTTGGGGCCAATCAGATAAGTAATATCTTCCAGTGCCAGTTCTGTTGGTTCTGCACCAAAACTTTGAAAATTTGATATCCGAATACTGTGCAGTTTCATCCTTGCCCCCAACTCCGAATTTATTTAATTTCTTCTATAGAGATCTGATAATTTGAATGGCTTTCCATCTTTTAGCTCTACGATATTATCAGGCTCAGAACAAAACCAAGCATATGTTCCCCACGCGAGTTCTGACATAGCCTTTTTAAAAGCAGAGGCTGAACGATCTTGAAAAGCAGTAACAAATGCCAAGTGTTCAGGGCTAAACCCAGCTTCCATCGCAATTTCAGTTAATTTATCTTTCCGTATTGAGTTGACCGGGCCATCAGATGCAACAATTTCAATGAATATGAATAACATATCGCTGCCATCTGATTTTGTTCCCAGATCTACTAAAATGACATCGGGAAGAGTCTTTGATGGGTCTATTCTGAGTTTAAGTTGACTGGCTAAATCGATCCCAACCTTTTCTCCCGATTGAGAAAGCCAAAGAACCGCTGGGTTTTTCAGGAACCTTGGAGCAAAATCTTCTATTACAGACTTACCTATAACTCCAGACGGACCAGCCTCAAGAGATACAACACCAGAATTTGGTAGAGTGGCCTTGATAACATCTGAATTGACGGCAGCAGCATTTGCGCTAAGCAGTCTAATTCGACTCAAAGCCGCTGGATTAAGATGTGCTTTTTGCCAGCTTGCAATGACCTCTACCAAAGAATCGTCACTTAAGCTCTCATCAAATAGAGCAGCAAAATCCGCTGCCATTGCATACTTAGGAAGAGGCGTAGTTACAGGCAGTCCTGCTCGCTCGACAACGGCCCCCAAGGCAATGAATCCGTAACGGATAGTTTCATCTCTAACTGGCTCCCTTGAATTGGGAGCATACCAAGTATTTGCTGGTCGGTCTTTCTTACTTGAGAGCGCACGTTTGACCCAAGCCTCACGCTCGTCATCTGAGAGTTGTTCAGCTTGTTCATCATACATATCGGTGACTTGGCTGGGTCGAATCCAGCGATCTTGCCCTTCTATGGCACCAGCATAGAACATTACGTACAGTGTACGGGCTGCCATTTCCCGAATGACATAGTTACGGTTTTCCGTCCCCTCAGGGAAGATCAAAGGCAATCTATCAGCTATCACCTCTAGACTTGGAACTTGTGGCCAACTCAACTTTGTTCTCTCCATACAATCTAGCTATACACTTTTCGACGGAGAGTCTATCAGATCCGTCCATAATGATCTCCTGAAGCGTTGTCAACCCCTCAACGTCTGGCAGTGGCACTGACATTAACTCATACGCCGATACTGCGACACTACCGCTAATACAACGATAAATCCGATCAAAGATCTCTGAGTTCAAGAGTGCGTTTATTGTTTCAACGCTAACTTCCTGTACTAAACTGTCTGAATATACAATGTTCAAGTGATTCTCAACTACAACACCACTGTTTCTATCTATGAAGTCCTGGGGAATGACAGCCCCCATAACTCGGCGAGTCTGCTCTTTTGATGTAGTCCTCTGGACTAATACACATGACTCCCTTGTTATAAGGTGTTGTTGATTACTCTTAACTTCTATGTATGGAACATGATTCCGCTTAACCGCTGAAAATTTAAACCCATTAGCTGTAACCGATTCGGCCCAAATTAATGGCAACGAACTCCTCGTTTTTTCTGATTTAAGCTGAGTTTTATGTCGGTTCCAGACCAATTTTCCAGTAGACACAACATAGCCAAGGTCAGGAAGCCTTGTTTGCAACTTTTTAATTCGGTTTAGTAGAGCTGCGTCCCTTGACACTCTTGGGATTAACCAAGGACCATCACCTTTTACAATCCCAACCTTACCAATATTTTCTACCTTGGCTTCATTGAGTCCCTGAGGGACGAGAAGTGATACTTTTGCTTGGGTGCGCCGAGCTTTCTTTTTGAACGTTGTTAGTAATGTTTCCTGCAGTACGTCATCAAAGACCCCTTCCCGGTTAGAAATGAAGTCAAAGGCGCGTGGCGTGGCTTCTGAAATTAGCAGCTCTCGTAACGCCTTGAAATACTGCCCCCCCAGAAAAGATGTTGGCGTAAGGTATGCGATCACACCGTCTTCCTTAGCTATTCTTAATGCGAGATCAGTAAATAAGCCATAAAGATTAGCGTGACCAAATAGCGAACGAGAATATTTACCTCTTAGATCTTCATCAAGAGTGACCTTACCATAAGGGGGATTGCCAATTACCAAATCAAATTTATTTGTTGTTTCATATTTAAGCGAATCACTAACCGTAATGACATCTTTGGGTAACCTTATTCTAGTTTTTATACAAAGCTCAATTAGTACCGATTCAAGAAGAACGTGCGTCATCCAAGCAGCAAAAGGATCAATCTCTATTCCTTTCAATCGGTTAGAAATTTGACGGATTTTCCATTCTGCAGTTGTATCTTCCAACCGCTCTAGCATCCTTATTGCCACAGGCGCAAGAAATGCTCCACCACCACATGCAGGATCTATTATTGATGCTTTACCAAAATCAACGCCAGCCTCTTCGGATAAATCAAGCAAACGTGAAACTAAAGGAGGAGGGGTATAGTAGGCTCCAAGCTTTGATCGAAAAGCCACTGGCAACATAGATGTATAGATTGAGCCGATTAGAAAACCAGAATCAATATCGGGAAATTGCGCTATTACTCTTCCAGTGCTCTTTGCGACTTCTTCCGCATCAGATGCAATGTCAGCCAAGAAGGTGTTATTCGGAACTGGAAAAATCTTCAACTTTGAACTGTGTCGCGAGTTAATCTCATTCCAATATGAAGTAACTAGAACAGCACAATAGGACCTAGCTACACCCAATCGCTGCTCATCATCCGTAATCGAATTAGCATATCCCCGAGCCATACTTTTACAGGCGTCATACCTAACAAGCGGCTCTTCTGATTCGCTTAAAACATCCTGAAAATGATAGGCATTCATGATTTTTTACCCTCGCGGTCGGGCTTAACTACCCCAACCCTGTTGTAAATAGTTGTTCTAGATACTCCAAATCGCTTTGCAATATCAGAGACAGGAATATTTGGATCTTTGAGTAGCGCTTTAATTTCTCGAATGTCTTTTTGTTTCAACTTTGGTTTACGTCCGCCTAGTCGACCACGAGCTCTAGCAGCCTTTAATCCAGCTCTTGTTCTTTCGCTAATCAGGTTTCGCTCAAATTCGGCAAGCGCTGCAAATACGTGAAAAACTAATTTTCCAGAAGCACTTGTCGTTTCAATCTTCTCTTGAAGACTTTCGAACCCGATTCCCTTTTCTTCCAGGGTCGTTACAAGCTTGACCAGATCTCCCAAACTTCGACCTAAACGGTCCAACCTCCAAACCACCAAGGTATCGCCTGAACGCAGGGCCTTCAGACACCCCTCCAACTCAGGCCTTTCGGTGTTCTTACCGCTGGCTTTGTCTTCATAAATGACCTGACAACCCGCTCTCTCCAAAGCATCTCTTTGAAGGTGCAGGTTTTGATCATCCGTCGAGACACGGGCGTAGCCAATCAGTTGATTCATTGACATAAAGTTTACATAGAAAAATATACGAGTATATTAACACTTCAACGTCAAGAAATCCATGCGAAATGACATCCACAATGAGTGTTCATCAAACGGTGGTTTGTTGGACAAGAACAAGCAAGGAGCCCTACATCTAGGGCGCCTCATAAATGTTTTGGAAAACTTGTGCCTGAGATACTGCTGGAATTAAGTTGGAGGGAATTTAATCGAATTTAGCTGTATGGATAGAAACCGTCTTGCTCTATAACATCCTGGATAATCAAATCACATATATCGCTACCACCAGATGCGAGTTCTCTAAGATATGGCAATGCTTCAACTCCCTTATCAACTGCCAATATGAACGCTGCTGCTTCTCTTAAATTCATACTGTCATCAACATTATTTATGATGTTAATGAGATACGATGGTGCGCAACCGATACTATTAATAACAGCCTCAATAGATTGACCCACTGAGCCTCTCTGTATCCCATCATCATCGATCATTAATAGAAGCTTTCGTATATCAGCCTCATTAAACGTATCTATCAATTCAGAGGCATACTTTTTAGTACTTGGCTCTATGTCTTCACCGTGATATGCGATATCTCCATGCCATGGTATATGCGCCAGAATATATATAAGGAATCCTGGTATCTCTGATGCCTCTCGAATTTTGAACACCCTTACGAGTTCGTCCCATGTTTGTAAGGTATTAGGAAATCTACGAAAAAGAGTCGTTAATCCCAGACAAACCTCATCCTCGTTGTGACTTCGTGCCAATGATAGGCTTTCTTCAAGTGAAATGTTTGGCCCTCGTCCAGCCACCATAGGTTTAAAGTATGCTAAAAACTTTTCCTCATCGAACTGGTTTGCTCTGTTTATACTGAAGCTTACAGTGCTTGTGTCTGGATTATTTTTCAGGAACTGTTTTACATCTACCCAATAAGCAGTACTTAACTTTGGTACATAGACGATTGCATACACCGGAACTTTGTATTTCGCCCAGTACTCCCTGTGGGTTCCAATGCTAAAAGAACAAGAGGTAGAGGTTTCATTGAAGTAGGAATCTCCAGACTTTATTTGAAGAGCAAAAAGATGATTTTCCGGATGACCATCAGCGTTTACTAACTCGCAAATAGCATCTACACCTAGATCATTTTCCTGATCTATCTGTTGGAACAAGCAACCCGCTCCCTCAATTATGCACCTGGTATAATTAACACCTATCTTTGAGACTACTGCTGATTTCCGATAAATAGGCACTTTCACTCCCCAAAAAGCATTACCTGTAATAAATTCTTTGAGAGTATGATATGTCTCATCTGTACAAAGTACCTATGCAATTCTCAAGTGTCTGTAGGATTTTTGATCCGCATTTACTCCAAAAAATAATTAACTGCATGACTTTAAATACTTTTTTACTTTCTGTATCGGTAAATAAGCATACTTATTGCTCTCTTATTGCACTATAGATGAGCGTTTTTCAAACAACCATTTATGGTGCCCACTGCGGATAGCCTAAGGCTAGGGCCTTTGCCGTATCCAGAGAAGATTATTTAAACAAACAGTGAAAGATCCCAGCGGGATCTTTCCTCATTTTGGTGCATAAACATCCAAGATGGCGATCGAAATAATCAACAGAGATATCAACAAGTAATTCACTTTGCGATCAAAAGTGGTGCATAACTAAATAAACAATATAATTCATTGATTATATTTATTTTTTAGTCTTACTTGTTTTACGAGCTGCTAAATTTAGATCCCACGATGGGATCTAAACCAAAAAGTTATACTCAAAAGCATGTCATCAATTTAGGATAAGATCTTTTGGGATCGTATCCTCTCCCACAGGACTGACTTTCATATACCTGACGCACATTCCGCCCTGCGAGCCATTCCCAGAGTTTTAGGCCAGATTTACGCAGGCTAATCACACTCCCACACCACTTACTGTCACTCTAATTACTGACCCTCAGCTTAAGCTCCTTAAGTGCCAATTACCTTGGGTTGGCCTGCTCTTAATCTTGCCTAGACCAGTCTAAGAGCTTCTCAAAATTTTGCCCCCCAAACTTGAACCAGATGTTCCAGACCACCTATGTGCGGCAGACGATATTTCCCACCAGATAGCTGAGTTCCACGTGAAACTAGGCAGATTCAGACCTTCTGTAGAGGAGAACTAGAAGTAGAGAATAACTAGAGATAGAGAAGCTTTATAGATAGCAATGCAATCGTCATGGCTACAGGTGTCGCTAGACTTACACCCGCGACAATAGCGCCGACAGCGCCAAACGATAAAACGATTAGTTAAGCAATCGCTGATCTAAATTTTATAATTGAAATACTTGCGATTTTCAGGCCCGGCCAGGTTGCTGCTTATCTTTAGCTCATGCTTATATTCATCCCAACTGGCGACATTGCGGCCCCGATTGAGATGGGGAAAAGCAAGTTGAGAACTATCGACTTGAGCATTCAACCCAATGAAATTGGCTAAGCGCGACAAACTCAGGGGGTCATCCAGTTGCAAACTCAAAAACTGCTGCGCGAGCCCCTGATCCTGATAAAAATAATCAAACACCTGCCGCTTATGCACTTGATAACAAGTCTTCAGATGCACTGCATCCATAGGGTCGGCTACGCGATAGATACCAAAGGTATGACCGAAACTGCGCTTAAGCAGAGGATGAAAACGCCCTTTTTCTTTATCAAGATGCACCAACATTCGGCTCAGCAGCATCTGCATCGAAGGCACCCAGGCATCTAACGGCCTATCGAGATAGACAAATTTGGCCTCTGGATAGAGGTTATGCAGCTGACGATAATCACTAAAACACGGCGCATCGGAAATGGCATCGGCGAGAATAACAGCCTGTTTGGTAAAGGCTTGGTGTGCCACCCTGAGCCCCATCTCCAGCAGGGCCACACTGACACTTGTGGTGCCGGTGCGAGGCAACCCTATGATGAAGATTTTACTCTTAGGCCTTACCTGATAAGCAGGCGATGAGGGCTGATGAGGCTGCATAGGTATGACTCGGTATAAATGGAGGCGCAGTATAGTGAAAATACCTTGGCAGGAAAACAGACTTTTCGGCCAACGGCCGTTTATTCACAAGCGTAAAGCCTAGCTGCCAATATAGAGGCGGCTTTCACTAGGAGATCACTGTTAAATTCGTTTCAACCCTGTACAATCCGCGCCTTGTTTGACCCAAGACGGCATTTTTGTAAATACACCATGATAGATCTGGCACTGCTTCCCCTCTATTTAACCACGGTAATCGCCCTACTCCTGATCCCCGGGCCCGACATGTTACTCATCGCCAGTTCGAGTCTCAGCTATGGCAAGAAGGTTGGCGTCTATGCCAGCTTCGGCAATGCCACCTCAGGGTTAATCTTGACCCTGCTGGCGGCGCTAGGGGTATCGGCGCTGATAGCCCTAAACCCAATTGCACTTGAAGTATTAAGGATCGCCGGTGGTCTCTATCTGCTGAAGATGGGCTGGGACTGTATGCGCGCGGCGCCGAGTCAGGCTCCGGAGATCGCCGGTCAGAAAAAATTAGCCAGGCAGCTTTATCGCCGCGCGGTGATCAGCAACCTGTTAAACCCTAAAGCACTGATCTTCTTCGTGCTTTTCTTACCCCAATTTGTCTCCAGCCAACTGACAGCCAGCTCTGCCGAGCAGATGCTGGCCCTGGGGCTAGTGCTCAACATCATGGGCCTCAGCTTCAATCTCTTGCTGGTGGCTCTGGTTGGTAGCCTGGGCAAGAACCTGCTCGACAACGAGAAGTTCAGGAGCAATCAGAACAAGTTCATGGGCCTGATCTTCTTCGTGTTGGCCATCTGGCTACTGGCATCCCAGCTGCAAAGCGTGGGCTAAGGCGTTTTATGCCAGCATTGCTTGGCTTAGCCTACCCTGACCTTGGCCCACTCTTACCATAATCAGCGCAAACCATAGTCCACTAAGGTTTGCCGATAGAGGTCCAGCAAACGCTTGTCCTCCACCGCAACCCCGACGCGCTGAGACGGCTTATCGTGCCACTCGTCGTGGGGATACTGACGACCATCAAACTTCTGTATGGTATGGCCCTCGGCCGGCCCATCGGTGACCACCCGAACCGGGCCGTCTCGCAGGGTAAACAGACTCTTATCGATCACATAGGCAATGGCCGATGGGTCGTGTACATGGCAGCCTTCCAGCCCCAGCTTCTGGGAATAAAACTTGAGATAGAAGCGGCTAATGGTCCAGATAAACTGGCCCGGCTCCCCTGCCGCATCGCGCAGTTCATCGAGATACTCACGGGTAAAGAAGCTCTGCTGCGTCACATCCAAACCTATGATGGTCACAGGCCAACGCGCGGTAAAGACCAGATCTGCCGCATGGGGATCGTCATGGATATTGGCCTCGGCATAGGGGGTTACATTGCCCCTGTGACCATTGACGCCGAAGGCACCGCCCATCACCACCACCTCTTTCACCAGATCGACGATATCCGGCGCCGCCTTTAACGCGAGGGCTAAATTGGTCAGCGGCCCGACCGCCACCAGGGTGATCTCGCCGGGCTGAGCCCGCACGCTATCGATAATATATTGATAGGCGGGTCTGGGATCCGCCCGAAGATCTTTGACGCAGGGCGCATGAAAATCGCCAAAACCTGTCTCGCCATGGACTATGGTCGTCGGCCCCACCGGCGGTCTCACCAGAGGCCTGTCCGCCCCCTTAACCACATCCGCCTTTAGCCCATATTTCTGCTTTAAAAAGAGCGCATTAGCCGTGGCATTGTCTATCGTGGCATTGCCATAAACACAGGTGATCGCCTCGAGCGAGATACCAGGATGCGCCTCAGCAAACAGTATCGCCATCGCATCGTCTATGCCAGGATCCGTATCTAAAATAATTTTCTGCACCATTGAACTTCACTTCCTTAAGCAGACGTATAAAGTAAGACAAGCTTAGCCTGCTCCCGGCCAAACTAACGTGATCCAGCTTTTAGCTCACCAAAGTCGCCAGGGGCATCATCTATAATACAGAGATAAATCGCGGTTAGCCCCTAAGGATATAGCCGCCAGTATCGCCACAAATTAAGACACTAAAGCATGTTAGACAAAAGCCGACTGAGCCGCTTCAAGACCCAGATAGACAGCCAAACAGAGATCGCCAAGTTTGACGCGCTGGCCAAGGAGTGGCGCGATCCCCACGGCAAGTTTAAGCATGTGCTCGGTTTCAATCAGACCCGGCTTACGGCCATAGAAGATCAGATCGCTAACCATTTTGGTCGGGATCTCACCCAGGATATCCCCTTCGACGGGCTGTCGTTATTGGACATAGGCTGCGGTGTTGGCCTGCTGTGCGAACCCTTGGCCAGCCAGGGCGCCCAGGTAACAGGCATAGACGCCAGCGAGCATAACATCACCCTGGCACGCCGCCACGCCAACAGCTGGTCGATCCCCATAGAGTATCGCCATTGCTTGGCAGGCGATCTTCCAAGGGCTCAGCCTCAATATGATGTGATCTTAAATACCGAGGTGATCGAACATGTCGAGGATCAGGCGGCGCTGGTGGCCACCTGTTGTGACCTGTTAAAGCCAGGTGGTCTCTTGGTGATGGCGACCCTCAATCGCACCCTGAGCTCCTATCTCATCGGCATAGTCGGCGCAGAGTACATCATGCGCTACCTCCCTGTAGGCACCCACGACTGGCACCACTTCGTTACGCCCCAGGAGCTGGACGATATGCTCACTCCCCATGGATTATCGACCAAAGCGGTCGAGGGTATGGCCTTTAATCCCTTCACCCGCCGCTGGAAGATCACCAGCAATTCGGCGGTCAACTATCTGCTCTACGCCAGTAAGCCTGCACCCGGGCTTTTAGAAGCCTAATCCCCTTCTGCTCGCGAAATGCGGCAAGCAGAGAAGACCAACGCCAAGAATTGGCTTATGATGGCAGCCATCAGCCTGCTGACAGCATTGCTTGTCTAGCTAGATTAACTATTTGAATTTAGGAAATATAATGGCAAAAATTGAACTAATTGTCGGCACCACCTTGGGAAGCGCCGAGTATGTCGCCGACGAGTTAGCCGCCCAACTAGAAGATCAGGGACACGAAACCCAGGTACATCTGAAGGCCGAACTGAGCGATCTGGCCCCCAAGAGCCTGTGGTTGATCGTCTCATCGACACATGGTGCTGGCGATCTACCCGATAATTTGCAGCCATTTTTCGATGAGATCGACAGTAAAAAACCCGATCTGAGCCGGACTAAATACGCCTTATGCGCCATAGGCGACTCGAGTTACGACACCTTTTGTCAGGGGCCAGAAAAACTGATCGAGGCGATGGAAAATTGCGGTGCACAAGTCTATGTGGATAAGATCCAGATCGATGTTCAATACGATCCTATCCCCGAAGAGCCCGCCCAGGCTTGGTTGAACGGCTGGCAAGATAAGCTTTAGATCCCCTCCTCCATCACAGCACTGATCTCACCCACAGATTAGATCTACCTTATCCACAAATTACGTTCCAAAATGATAAATATGTGGATAAGGTATTATTTTGATCTGATCTAACTCTGCATTATTCAACCCACCTCAGCAGCTAAGATCCGCACTGTGGATAAGTAAGGGATCTACCCACAAGCTTAATTCATTTAGATCGCGATCAGATCACAGGATTAAAGTGTCGTTACTTATTGATTTGGAATGGTAAATAGACTTACCCACAGAAGATCGCGATCCTAATAGTAAACATAACAAAGGATCTATATAAAGATCTTAAGATCTATAAGCGAGATCCTTTGGCGATCGAAAGGCCTAAATTGATCTTTCACCTATGGCTTTCCAGATGCTAAAATACTCGGCTACTCATCGAGTAACTCTGTCCGATCTGTGGGCAATATCATTTTTATTTTCGATATAGGTTTTAAGGTAATCTGATGCATTTTCATGAGCGGTTTGATGTAATTGTTGTTGGCGGTGGTCATGCAGGAACCGAAGCAGCATTAGCATCTGCTAGGATGGGATCCAAGACATTATTGTTAACCCATAATATCGATACCTTAGGCCAGATGTCCTGTAACCCGGCAATTGGTGGTATTGGTAAGGGTCACCTTGTTAAGGAGATCGATGCCCTGGGTGGCGCCATGGCTGTTGCAACCGATCACGCCGGTATTCAATTTCGTACCTTAAATTCCAGTAAAGGCCCAGCAGTACGTGCAACTCGTGCACAGGCGGATCGCGCCCTCTATCGCGCCAAGATCCAACAGATCCTGCAAAACCAACCTAATTTACGCCTGTTCCAACAAGCGGTAGACGATCTTATCGTCGAGAATGATCGTGTTATCGGGGTCGTTACCCAGATGGGATTGGCCTTCGAGGCACCTGCAATCGTATTGACGGCGGGAACCTTCTTAAGCGGCAAGATCCATATTGGTCTGGAAAATTATAGCGGTGGCCGTGCCGGCGATCCGCCATCGATCTCTCTTGCCGATCGTTTACGTGAATTACCAATTCGTGTTGGTCGCCTGAAAACCGGTACGCCACCACGTATCGATGCCAACACCATTAACTTCGATCTCATGACTGAGCAGAAAGGTGACGATCCTTTACCTGTGATGTCTTTTATCGGTGACGTCAAAGATCATCCTAAGCAGATCTCCTGTTTTATTACCCACACCAATGAGCGTACTCACGACATCATTCGTGGCGGGTTGGACAGAAGCCCCATGTATTCAGGGGTTATCGAAGGCATAGGTCCGCGTTACTGCCCTTCAATCGAAGATAAGATCAATCGTTTCGCCGACAAGAGCTCGCATCAGATCTTCATCGAGCCTGAAGGCTTGAACACCAACGAGATCTACCCTAACGGGATCTCCACCAGCCTGCCTTTCGATGTGCAGCTGAACCTGGTGCGTTCGATTCAAGGGATGGAAAACGCCGAGATCATCCGTCCGGGTTATGCCATCGAATATGATTATTTCGATCCGAGAGATCTGAAAAACTCTCTAGAAACCAAAGCGATTTCCGGTTTGTTCTTTGCGGGGCAAATCAACGGTACCACAGGTTACGAAGAGGCCGGCGCCCAAGGCCTGTTGGCCGGCATGAACGCCTCATTGCAGGTACAGGGCAAAGAAGCCTGGTGTCCGCGTCGTGACGAGGCTTATCTCGGCGTCTTGGTTGACGATCTGTCGACCCTGGGCACCAAAGAACCCTACCGCATGTTCACCAGTCGCGCCGAATACCGTCTGTTGCTGCGTGAAGACAATGCCGATCTGCGTCTCACCGAAAAAGGCCGCGAATTGGGTCTGGTGGATGATGATCGCTGGGCTAAGTTCAATGCCAAGCGCGAGGCGATCGAGCTCGAATTACAGCGTCTACGTAGTCAATGGATCCACCCTAACTCGCCGCTGGTCGATGCCCTTAATCCGCATCTCAAGACGCCTATCACCCGTGAAGCCACCTTCGAGGAGCTGCTGCGCAGACCCGAGTTGGATTACCCTAAGCTGATGAGCGTTGAGGGATTTGGTCCTGCTATCGAAGATCAACGCGCCGCCGAGCAGGTGCAGATCCAGGTGAAATACTCGGGTTACATTCAGCGTCAGCAAGATGAGATCGACAAGGCGATTCGCCATGAAAAGACTGGTCTGCCACAGGATCTTGACTATCAAGAGGTACCAGGCCTCTCTAACGAGGTGATCGCCAAGCTTAACGATCACAAGCCGGATACCGTAGGTCAGGCTTCGCGTATCTCGGGGATCACCCCGGCGGCAATCTCTATTCTACTCGTTCATCTGAAGAAGCGTGGCTTGCTCAGAAAGAGCGCCTAAACCAGCAAAAAATCTATTTTGATGACCGGGATGGGAGGTCAAACACTTCCCATCCCTGCGACTCGGCTTCATAATATCCCATTGTTTATCGAGGATACTCCTGTGTTAGCAGCCCAATTAGACAGCTACCTTGCCGACATGCAGATGACGGCTACTCCAAAGCAGAAGCAGCAACTGCTTGATTTTGTTGCCATGCTTTCCAAGTGGAACAAGGCCTATAACCTAACATCCGTACGGGATCCCGAGCAGATGTTGATCCGTCATATCATGGACAGCCTGGCAGCCAGCCCTCACTTGGTGGGTGAACGTTTCATTGATGTGGGTACGGGGCCTGGTCTTCCGGGGATCCCCCTGGCGATCATGAATCCAGACAAAGAGTTTGTGCTGCTTGATAGTTTGGGCAAGCGGATTCGTTTTCAAAAACAGGTTCAATTTGAGCTGGCGATAGGTAATATTAGTTCGGTCGAGAGCCGGGTCGAAGCCTATCAGCCCGAAGAGAAGTTTGATGGTGTGCTCAGCCGCGCCTTCGCGTCGATTCAGGACATGTTGCAATGGTGCCACCATCTGCCAAAGCCCACAGGCTGTTTTTACGCCTTGAAGGGACAGTTGAGCGATGAAGAGATGGCGAATATGCCCGAAGGATTTACCCTGACCGACATTTTCGAGCTTAAGGTGCCTCGTCTCGACGAACAGCGCCACCTGCTACGGGTGGTCAAAGCGGCTTAGTCCCCTGGGTTAAGAGTTGCATTATTTAACCAGTTCAAGCAATTTGATAGGGCGTTTTACTATCGAATCGACCAACGTGATAGACAGGATGATATTGTGGGTAAAGTGATAGCCGTGGCTAACCAGAAAGGTGGCGTCGGAAAAACAACGACTTGTGTGAACTTAGCGGCTTCTCTGGCGGCCACCAAGCGAAAAGTGTTGCTTATCGATCTCGATCCTCAAGGTAATGCGACTATGGGGAGCGGTGTCGACAAGTACAGCGTCGAAAATACCGCCTATGAACTCTTGGTCGAAGAAAAGTCGGTCGAAGAGGTGGTTTATCGCGACACCGCCGGAAAATACGATCTGATCGCCGGCAATGGTGATGTGACCGCGGCCGAGATCAAGTTGATGGAGTTCTTCGCCCGGGAGATCCGCCTGCGTAACGCCCTGGCCCCTGTCAAAGATTACTATGATTTTATCTTCATCGATTGCCCGCCTTCGCTGAACATGCTGACGGTTAACGCCATGTCGGCCGCCGATTCGGTCTTGGTGCCGATGCAGTGTGAATATTATGCCCTGGAAGGTTTGACCGCCCTGATGGACACCATCAGCAAGCTTGCGGCCATGGTGAACCCTGGGCTTTCCATCGAAGGGATCCTGCGCACCATGTACGATCCCCGCAACCGACTCGCTAACGACGTGTCGGATCAATTAAAACAGCATTTTGGCGATAAGGTTTATCGCACAGTGATCCCGCGTAACGTGAGACTAGCCGAGGCACCAAGTTTTGGCGCCCCTGCCATGTATTACGATAAGTCCAGTGCCGGCGCCAAGGCTTACCTGGCGTTAGCTGGCGAGATCATTCGACGAGCTGAGCAGCATTCTCAGTTAGAGCAAGCTTAAGGAAAAACAGATGACACCCAAAAAACGTGGTCTAGGCAAAGGATTAGACGCACTGTTAAGCACTAGCCATGCGGCGGCAAGACAGGCCCCGACTCAAGAGGCCGAGCCGAATAACAACGAAGAGCTCAAGATGATAGCCCTGGATCTGCTGCAGCCAGGCAAGTATCAGCCCCGCAAGGATATGTCGCCCGAGGCGCTGGAGGAGCTCGCTGAGTCGATCAAGACCCAGGGGATCATTCAGCCTATCGTGGTGCGTAAGGTGTCGGACAAAGGATATGAGATCATTGCCGGTGAACGCCGCTGGCGCGCATCGCAACTGGCTAAACTCGACAAGGTGCCCTGTATTGTCAAGCAGGTACCAGACGAGGCGGCCGGTGTTATCGCCCTAATCGAGAATATTCAACGTGAAGATCTTAACGCGATGGAAGAGGCTATCGCGCTGGAGCGCCTGATCAAGGAGTTCGATCTAACCCATCAACAGACGGCCGATGCCGTGGGTAAGTCGCGCACGACTGTATCAAACCTTCTACGTTTGAATGGTTTAGAAGAGCCTGTAAAGCGTATGCTGGAATATGGCGATATCGATATGGGCCATGCCCGTGCCCTGCTCGCGTTGGCTGGTGATGAGCAAACTAACCTCGCCAGAACCGTGATTGCCAAAGAACTAACTGTTCGTGAAACTGAACGATTAGTGAATAAAACCTTAAATCCACCTGAAATTGTCGATAAACCCGCAAAAGATCAGGATGTCGCCCGTCTAGAGAGCCAATTAATTGAAAAATTAGGGGCAAAAGTTTCCATTAGCCATAACAAAAAAGGCAAGGGCAAAATGGTAATTAACTATCAAAATTTGGCTGAATTGGATGGTATTATTGAGAAAATCCGTTAATTAGCCCAAGTTAACGTAATATTATGTAACTTTGTGACATCTGTTAATCTTTCACTTTTAGACTTTTGGCGTAGATCACGTTAAAAGTCCCCATTTTTACTTACCTTAAACTTGCTTTGAATGTGCGAAAAGGTATACTTTCGCAAGCTTTTTGTACCTCTAAGATGGCCTGATAATTTGTCGTCCGGTCATAGGAACAAAAAGTAAGAATGCGGAGAAGATGAATTGAGCAAGGTTTTAGCACGTCGTGGCCGGTGGTCTGCCTATAAATTGGTGTTGATGCAGGCGGCGGTGGCTGGGGGTGTTTCGATTGTCTTTTTCGCCGTGTGGGGAGCACAGTACGGACTGTCTGCGTTAGCAGGTGGTGCCATTGCTGTACTCCCTAATTTTGTATTCGCGACCCTCGCTTTTTCCCATACGGGAGCAAGTTCAGCAGGAAAAGTAATGAAAACTTTTTACTGGGGGGAAGCGGTAAAGTTGCTGTTAACCATAGCAATGTTCTCGCTGGTATTTATCAATCTTCAAGTGGTCTTTATGCCGCTTTTTGTTTGTTATATCTCGGCGTTAATAGTGCATTGGACAGCTCCTTTATACTTCAAGCAAAGTTAAGTGGGATGAATCATGGCTGCAACTGGTGAAGCGTTAACACCGCAGGGCTATATCCAGCACCACCTTACCAATTTACACGTTGGTGAAGGCTTCTGGACATGGCACATTGATTCGTTGTTCTTTTCGGTTGGGCTTGGTGTTCTATTCTTGTGGCTATTCCGCAGCGTTGGCAAGAAGGCAACGACAGGTGTTCCCGGTAAGCTTCAATGCTTTATCGAGATGATCGTTGAGTTCGTCGATGGCAGCGTGAAGGAAACCTTCCATGGCCGCAATCCTGTTATTGCTCCGTTGGCACTAACTATTTTTGTGTGGGTATTCATGATGAACTTCATGGATATGATTCCAGTTGACTGGATTCCTGAGCTGGCAGCTGCTGCCGGTATCCCATACATGAAAGTGGTACCAACGACCGACCTAAACATCACCTTCAGCTTAGCTATCGGTGTGTTTGTGCTGATTATCTACTACAGCATCAAGGTCAAGGGCGTTTCAGGCTTTGTTAAAGAACTGACATTACAGCCTTTTAACCATAAGGCAATGATACCCGTCAACCTCCTATTAGAGTCGGTTACCCTGATCGCTAAGCCTATTTCATTGGCATTGCGTCTGTTCGGTAACTTGTACGCAGGTGAGTTGATCTTCATCCTTATTGCGTTGATGTATGGTGCTAACTTGGCGTTATCTGCCCTAGGTGTGACTCTACAACTAGGTTGGTTAATCTTCCATATTTTGGTTATCACTCTGCAGGCGTTTATCTTCATGATGTTGACGATCGTGTATCTCAGCATGGCACATGAAGATCATTAAGGGTTGCTGAAGAAATTTTTTTTAAGCTAAATCACAAACTAACTAAAGATTTAGAATATTGGAGATAGAGATGGAAACTGTATTAGGCATGACAGCTATCGCTGTTGCTCTACTGATTGGTATGGGTGCTCTAGGTACCGCTATCGGTTTCGGCCTACTAGGTGGCAAGTTCTTGGAAGGCGCTGCGCGTCAACCAGAAATGGCTCCTATGCTACAAGTTAAGATGTTCATTGTTGCTGGTCTATTGGATGCGGTAACCATGATCGGTGTAGGTATTGCACTATTTATGCTGTTTACTAACCCACTGGGTGCAATGCTGTAATCAACGCTTCTGTCTTTAATCTAAATAGGAGGCTGTTGTGAATATCAACGCTACCCTAATCGGTCAGACGGTTGCCTTTATTATCTTCGTGTGGTTCTGCATGAAGTTTGTTTGGCCTCCTTTGATGAATGCCATCGAAGAGCGCCAAAAAAGGATCGCCGACGGTCTAGCTGATGCTGATCGTGCTGTAAAAGACCTAGAGTTGGCACAGGCGAAAGCCACCGACCAACTAAAAGAAGCTAAGGCAACTGCTAACGAAATCATTGAGCAAGCTAACAAGCGTAAAGCTCAGATTGTCGATGAGGCCAAAGCCGAAGCAGACGCTGAGCGTGCGAAAATCATCGCTCAGGGTAAAGCAGAAATTGAAGCTGAACGTAATCGCGTGAAAGAAGACCTGCGTAAGCAAGTCGCTGCTCTGGCTATCGCCGGTGCAGAGAAGATCCTTGAGCGTTCGATTGATGAAGCCGCCCACAGTGACATAGTTAACAAACTTGTTGCTGAAATTTGATTAGGGAGTGAGTTATGGCTGAATTAAGCACCATCGCTCGTCCTTACGCAAAGGCAGCATTTGACTTTGCTATTGAGAAAAATGCAGTAGAAAGCTGGGCTGAAATGCTTAGCTTTGCCGCTCAAGTCAGTGAAAACGAGACGATGAAGCCGCTGCTGTCTGGTGCGCTTTCGAGCAGCCAGCTTGCCGACCTTTTTATTAAGGTGTGTGGTGAGCAGATCAATGAGCAAGGTCAAAATCTGATAAAGGTAATGGCTGAAAACGGTCGTTTAGAAGTACTTCCTGCTGTATATGAACTCTTTCATGAGTTCAGCAACGAGTGGGCGAAAGAGGTTGAAGCATCTGTTGTTTCTGCCACTGAGCTTAGCGCAGAGCAACAGCAACAAATTAGTGCTTCTCTAGAAAAACGTCTCACACGCAAAGTTAAGCTGAATTGCAGCGTAGATGCCAGCCTGGTGGCTGGTGTAATCATCACGGCAGGTGACCTGGTCATAGATGGCTCGGTCAGCGGTAAACTAAACCGCCTGTCTGAAAAGCTGCAGTCGTAATTGGGAGTTTGAGCATGCAACTGAATTCCACTGAAATCAGCGATCTGATTAAACAGCGGATCGAGCAGTTCGAAGTCGTTAGTGAAGCTCGCAACGAAGGTACTATCGTTGCAGTGAGCGACGGCATTATTCGCGTTCACGGCCTTGCCGATGTAATGCAAGGTGAGATGATCGAACTGCCTGGTAACCGTTATGCGATCGCGTTGAACTTAGAACGTGATTCTGTCGGTGCCGTAGTTATGGGTCCTTATGCCGATCTGGCAGAAGGCCAAAAAGTTAAGACAACTGGTCGTATCTTGGAAGTGCCTGTTGGCCGTGGTCTACTTGGCCGCGTAGTTAACACTCTGGGCCAACCAATCGACGGTAAAGGACCTATCGACAACGATGGTTTCTCTCCTGTTGAAGTGATCGCACCAGGCGTTATTGAACGTAAGTCGGTTGATCAGCCAGTACAGACTGGTTATAAAGCCGTTGACTCTATGATCCCAATCGGTCGTGGTCAGCGTGAGCTGGTCATCGGTGACCGTCAGACTGGTAAGACAGCACTGGCGATCGATGCCATCATCAACCAAAAAGATTCAGGCATTAAGTGTGTATACGTAGCAGTAGGCCAAAAGGCTTCTACCATTGCTAACGTGGTACGCAAACTTGAAGAACACGGCGCACTGGCTAATACAGTGGTTGTTGTGGCTACAGCTTCTGAAGCTGCGGCGCTGCAATACCTGGCTCCGTACTCAGGTTGTTCAATGGGTGAATACTTCCGTGACCGTGGTGAAGATGCACTGATCGTATATGATGATCTTTCTAAGCAAGCAGTTGCTTACCGTCAGATCTCATTGCTACTGAAGCGTCCACCAGGACGTGAAGCATACCCAGGTGATGTTTTCTATCTTCACTCTCGTCTACTAGAACGTGCTTCACGCGTTAACGCTGAGTACGTTGAGAAGTTCACTAATGGCGAAGTTAAGGGCCAAACCGGTTCTTTGACTGCACTGCCTATTATTGAAACTCAAGCGGGTGACGTATCTGCATTCGTACCGACCAACGTAATTTCGATTACCGATGGTCAGATCTTCCTTGAAACTGACCTATTTAACTCAGGCCTACGTCCTGCGGTTAACCCAGGTATTTCGGTTTCTCGTGTTGGTGGTGCGGCTCAGACTAAGATCATCAAGAAACTGTCTGGCGGTATCCGTACTGCACTTGCACAGTATCGAGAGCTTGCAGCGTTCTCTCAGTTTGCATCTGACCTTGACGATGCAACTCGTGCTCAGCTTGAGCATGGTGAGCGTGTTACCGAACTCATGAAGCAGAAGCAATACGCGCCAATGAGCGTAGCCGACCAGTCTGTGTCTATTTTCGCAGCTGAAAAAGGTTACCTAAAAGGTGTTGAGCTGAACAAGATCGGTGATTTCGAAGCTTCTTTGCTCTCTTACATGAACAGCGAGCATGCTGACCTAATGAAGACTATCAACGAGACTGGCGACTACAATGCCGACATCGAAGGTGGTTTGAAGGCTGGCCTCGACAAGTTCGTAGAAACCCAAACCTGGTAAAGACACGGAGGTGTCTTAAGGCACCTCAGGTCCAGATTGGAGAGTAAAGATGGCCGGCGCTAAAGAGATTAAAACCAAGATCGCGAGTGTTCAGAACACTCAGAAGATCACATCCGCAATGGAGATGGTTGCAGCCAGCAAAATGCGCAAGGCGCAGGATCGCATGGCAGCGAGCCGTCCATACGCGGAAAATATGCGTAAGGTGATCGGTCACGTGGCGCAGGGTTCTCTCGAATATAAGCATCCATATTTGGAAGTGAGAGAAGCTAAGCGAGTTGGTTACATTGTTGTGTCAACCGACCGTGGTCTTTGTGGTGGTCTTAACGTCAACCTATTTAAGAAGGTTGTCGCGGACGTGAAGAAGCAGCGTGAAGCCGGAGTGGAAGTTGAATTCTGCCCAATCGGTGCACGCAGCGTACAATTCTTCAACAGCTTTGGCGGAAAAGTGTCTGCTCACGCGTCAGGATTAGGCGATGCTCCTAAGCTCGCTGACCTGATCGGAACAGTACGCGTAATGCTAAAAGCATACAACGAAGGCACGCTAGACCGTCTGTACGTAGTATTCAACAAGTTTGTGAATACCATGAGCCAGACGCCTGTGATCGAACAGCTGCTACCTTTGCCTAAGTCAGAAGATGATGAGATTGCTCATCACTGGGATTACCTATACGAGCCAGATCCAAAAGAACTTTTGGACACCTTATTGGTTCGTTATGTGGAGTCTCAAGTGTATCAAGGTGTTGTTGAAAACATCGCATCAGAGCAGGCAGCCCGTATGGTTGCTATGAAGGCTGCGACAGACAACGCTGGTGAACTTATCGATGACTTGCAGTTGGTCTACAACAAGGCCCGTCAGGCTGCGATTACGCAGGAACTGTCGGAAATTGTTTCTGGTGCCGCTGCGGTTTAGGCTGGGTAACGAATACAAGTTTTAGAGGATTAATCATGAGCACAGGTACTGTTGTCCAAGTAATTGGCGCGGTTGTGGACGTTGAGTTTCCACATGATGCCGTACCTCAGGTCTATGACGCTCTAGAGATCAAAAGTGAAGGCTTGGTGCTGGAAGTTCAGCAGCAGCTTGGTGGTGGTGTAGTTCGTACCATCGCTATGGGTTCTTCAGATGGTCTGCGTCGTGGTATCGAGGTAGTAAACACAGGTTCACCTATTACTGTTCCGGTTGGGAGTGCAACTCTTGGCCGTATCATGAACGTACTAGGTCAGCCAGTTGATGAAGCGGGTCCTATCGGTGAAGATGAGCGTTATGTGATTCACCGTGAAGCGCCTTCATATGAAGATCAATCAAACACTACTGAGCTTTTAGAAACTGGTATCAAGGTAATCGACCTTGTATGTCCGTTTGCTAAGGGTGGTAAAGTAGGTCTGTTTGGTGGTGCGGGTGTTGGTAAGACAGTTAACATGATGGAACTGATTAACAACATCGCTAAAGCACACTCTGGTTTGTCAGTATTCGCCGGTGTAGGTGAGCGTACTCGTGAGGGTAACGACTTCTACTACGAGATGGAAGAATCTGGCGTACTCGACAAAGTGGCCATGGTTTATGGTCAGATGAACGAGCCTCCAGGAAACCGTCTACGTGTGGCACTTACCGGTCTGACTATGGCTGAGAAGTTCCGTGACGAAGGTAAAGACGTACTATTGTTCGTCGATAACATCTATCGTTACACCCTAGCGGGTACCGAAGTATCTGCACTGCTAGGCCGTATGCCTTCAGCGGTAGGTTACCAGCCAACACTGGCTGAAGAGATGGGTGTTCTTCAGGAGCGTATTACCTCGACTAAGACAGGGTCTATTACCTCTGTTCAAGCGGTATACGTACCTGCGGATGACTTGACGGATCCGTCACCAGCAACAACCTTCGCTCACTTGGATGCGACCGTTGTATTGTCACGTAACATTGCTTCTCTGGGTATCTACCCAGCGGTTGACCCACTGGATTCGACTTCACGTCAGCTAGATCCACAGGTTGTTGGCCAAGAGCACTATGACGTAGCAAGTGGTGTACAGAACGTACTACAGCGCTATAAAGAGCTGAAAGACATCATCGCGATTTTGGGTATGGACGAACTATCTGATGAAGATAAGACTACCGTTGCCCGTGCGCGTAAGATTGAAAAATATCTGTCTCAGCCATTCTTCGTAGCAGAAGTATTCACCGGTTCTCCAGGTAAGTACGTTGCCCTTAAAGACACTATCCGTGGCTTTAAAGGCCTATTGGAAGGTGAGTTCGACCACATTCCAGAGCAAGCGTTCTACATGGCAGGTTCAATCGACGAAGTTATCGAGCGAGCTAACAAAAAATAATCAGGCGTTAGCTTGATATTTTAAGGAGAACGGATGGCAGCCATGACAGTACAACTTGATATTGTAAGCGCAGAAAGCAGCATCTTTTCGGGTCTGGTAGCACACCTACAAGTCTCAGGTGCTGAGGGTGATTTAGGCGTTATGCCGGGTCACGCCCCTCTGCTTACGCATATCAAACCTGGCATGGCGCGCATCGTCAAACAAGATGGTAAAGAGGAAGTCTTTTATCTTTCGGGTGGTATCCTGGAAGTACAACCTTTCTCAGTATCAGTATTGGCTGACGTAGTATTGCGTGCCGAAGAGATTGATGAGCAGGCAGCCGTAGAAGCCAAGCGTCGCGCAGAAGCCCACATGGCTAATGCTGGCGCAGACTTTAACTATGCCGCTGCAGCGATTGAATTAGCTCAGGCTATCGCTCAATTGCGTGTTGTAGAGACCATCAAGAAGAACATTGCCAGATAAGGTTATTGTTTGATGATAAAAGGCGGTGCCCTCGGGTGACCGCCTTTTTTGTATCTGTTTTCCATCCCCTAACTATTTTTCTACTCCCTTTACGTGATCGAGTCAGACGTTTCGACCTCAAGGCGGTGATAGGCTGATGCCCTTGTTTTCAATGAGGGATATTCCATGCAACAAGTCTTGATTGTCGTCAACGATGCGCCTTATGGATCTGAGAAACTCTATAACGCCCTACGTCTGGCGATACAGCTCAACGAACAGACTTCCACACCTAAGGTTAAGCTGTTTCTCTTGTCCGATGCCGTGGCAGGCGTGTTACCTAGGCAAACACCCGGTGAGGGCTACAACCTACAGCAGATGCTGGAGATTATTCTGGCCCAGGGCGCCGAGGTGAAGTATTGCACCTCCTGCGTGCAGGCTCGTGGTCTTAATGAGCTGAGAGTTATCGAGGGATGTGTGAAGGCCACTATGGACGATCTCGCCCTCTGGTTGCTGCAGTCGGACAAGGTGATCAATTTCTAACGCTTTTAAAGGTGCGCCGCGAGTCGCTTTTGACGGCGCAATCTATTAAAATCGGCCCACTTAATTTGCATTTTCTTCTGTATCAGCAGTAATCACCCAAGGATATCTTCATGGCATTGAACGTCGTTATTTTGGCCGCAGGCAAAGGGACTCGCATGCGCTCAGACCTTCCCAAGGTTCTCCATCCCATCGCCCATAAGAGCATGGTGCAGCATGTGATAGATACCGCGCATCAACTGGGGAGCGAGACTATTCAGCTGGTCTATGGTTATGGCGCCGATAAGCTTAAGGCCCGCCTGGGTGAGCAGACGTTGAATTGGGTATTGCAAGCCGAGCAGTTAGGTACGGGTCACGCCGTGGCTCAGGCCAACGACAATATTGGCGACGATGATACTGTCCTGATCCTCTACGGCGATGTGCCTCTGATCCAGGCCTCGACACTGGAAGCCCTGTTGGCGGCACGTGATGCTAACGGCCTGGCCATTCTTACTGTGAACCTGCCTGATCCAACCGGCTATGGTCGCATCGTTCGTGAGGCCGGTAAGGTTGTGGGGATCGTCGAGCAGAAGGATGCCAACGAGGAACAACTTAAGATCAATGAGATCAACACAGGCATCATGGCCGCGCCCGGCAAGCAGCTTAAGGCCTGGTTGGGTCAGCTGTCGTCGGACAATGCCCAGGGCGAATATTATCTTACCGATATCGTCGCTATGGCCCATCGTGATGGCGTGAGCATCACTACGGCGCAGCCAGCATCTGCCATCGAGGTGGAGGGCGCAAACAATCGTGTGCAGCTGGCTCAATTGGAGCGCGCCTATCAGGCTCGCGCCGCCGAGAAACTAATGCTCGAGGGGGCTAACTTACGTGACCCTGCCCGTATCGACGTGCGCGGTGAAGTCTCAGTAGGCATGGACGTGATGATCGATGTCAATGTGGTCTTCCAGGGGAAGGTGACCATAGGTAATAACGTGACTATCGGCGCCGGCGCCATCCTCATCGACTGTGAGATTGGCGATAACGCCGAGATTAAACCTTATTCTATTATCGAAAATGCGATTGTGGGTGAAGCAGCCAGTGCTGGTCCCTTTGCCCGTCTGCGCCCAGGCGCCGAGCTCAAGCGCGATGCCCATATCGGCAACTTCGTCGAGATGAAGAAGGCTGTACTGGGTGAAGGCTCTAAGGCGGGTCACCTGGCCTATATTGGCGATGCTCAGGTGGGCGCTGGGGTGAATATCGGTGCAGGTACCATTACCTGTAACTATGACGGTGCCAACAAGCACCTGACGGTGATCGAAGACGACGTGTTTGTGGGCAGCGATACTCAGCTAGTCGCGCCTGTGACCATAGGTAAGGGGGCAACATTAGGTGCGGGCTCAACCATTACCCGTGATGTGGCGGCCGATGAGCTGGTGATCACCCGGGTGAAACAGCGTCATCTGACTGGCTGGACCCGTCCTGTGAAGCAGAAGAAATAAGCTCACAAAAGTAAGAAGAAGCGACCTCTATGGTCGCTTTTTTTATGCCCGTTTTCATTGCATAACTGCCAATTCTCTGGTTGATAGGGCTAATTTAGTGAACTGGATCGGCCTACAGTGTAAAGGGATGTAAATAAGCTTAAATAAAAACAATTCTCATTTATATTTGTCGCAACTTTCGTTTACTTGTTGTTTAGTGGTGAGGTTTGCATGTCATTTAAGCTAGGTTCGTTTAACTATTCTCCTGTCGGTTTTGCCGTGCTGGCCGCCCTGGCGGCGACGCCTGCAGTGGCCGATGATGCCGAAAACAGCCTGGTTGAGGCTAATATCGAACGAATTACCGTGACGGGGCGAACCTTTAACGACTATAAGGTGGGCGTCGCTTCCGGCGCCATGCGTGGTGATATCGATCTTATGGATACGCCGCAATCTGTGGCAGTGATCCCCGACTTTGTGACCGACGAGCAGTTGGCTACCAATCTGTCAGAGGTACTGGTGAACGACTCGAGTGTCACCAGCGGCAGCGAGAAGTGGAATCGTCAGGTATTTAACATCCGCGGTTTCGAGCTGTCATCCGGTTCGGGTTATCTGATCAATGGTCAGCAGCAGTGGTCTCATTATGTGCAGCCTATCGAGACCCTGCAACAGGTCGAGGTGTTAAAGGGCCCCTCTAGCATGCTCTATGGCCAGTCTGGCCCTGGCGGGTTGATCAACATGGTCACCAAGAAGCCTACCTATGACACCCTGTTTGAGCTGGGTTTCGACACCGACGAACATGGTTCGACCCGTTTTCAGCTGGATGCCGGTGGCAGCCTTAATGAGGCGCAGACCATACGTTACCGCACGGTGCTGGTTAAGCAAGACACTCAATACTGGCGTGAATATCAAGATGGTACAAATCAGGAGCGGGATCGCTGGTTGGGCTATCTGAACCTTGAGTTCGATATCACAGACGATCTTATGCTGTCGCTCAAGTATGACCACACTCAGGATAAGACGGGCATAGACCGTGGTGGCTGGCTCAACAGTCGAGGCGAGCTGATCGGTGGCCGCGATATCATCTGGGATCAGCCCTGGGCCTTTACCGATAACACCATCTCAAACCTGGGCGCCGAGCTAACCTATCATCTTAGCGACGATTGGCAGATCAAGGCGGGTTATAACGATCAGCAGTTTAATCGTCAGCGTTTAGATTCCTCACCTAGCCTGGTAAAGGGCTCGGAAGATCCCTTCACCGATGGTTACACCATTAGCCCATTCGATCGTTATGACGACTGGCAACATAAGACTGGCTTCATCGACTTTACCGGCGACTTTAGCACCGGCGACTTCGAGCACAAGCTGTTGATCGGCGCCAATATGCTGGACTACTACTATGGCCAGCTAAAGGAGGCGGGAGATAAGAACCAGCTGGTGATGCCGGGACAGCCTGTGCCTCGTCCAGATTTGGATTATCATCGCGACACCACCAAGTCTGAGTCCGACTATAAGCATTATGGCTTCTATATTCAGGATCTGATGACCATTAACCAGCAATGGCAGTTGTTGGCCGGTGTACGTTACGATGAGCAGAAGAAGGATGGTAAGGGCAATAACAGCTATGCGGTATCGCCTAAGTTTGGGGTGATCTACTCGCCGGCTGAGAACGGCAGCATCTATTTCAACTACTCTAAGAGCTTCACCCCCCAGGGTATGGTGAATGATCCGGATGATGTGAACGATCAGATGAATCTGGATCCTGAGTATGGCGAGCAGTATGAGGTTGGTACTAAGTGGGAGCTGTTCGATGGTAGCCTGCTGCTAACCGGCGCCCTGTTCGATATTACGGTATCCAATGTTACCGTGACCCAAGATCTCGAGGTGATCCCGACAAGTGGTGATAAGACGATTACCACTCAATCCGGTGAACAGCGTCATAAAGGCTTCGAGATGGGGGCTCAAGGGCAGCTGAGCGACAAGTGGTTTATGACGGGCTCTATGATGTATCTCGATGCCGAGTATCAACGGCCGGAAGAGGACAGACTTAACGGTAAGACGCCTGTGGATGCACCCGAGTGGTCGGCCAACATCTGGACCCGCTATGAGATGACAGAGGCCTTAGCGCTTAACTTTGGTGCCATCTATGTGGGCGAGCGTTTTGCCAATACGGATAACACCATCACCAAGGATGCCTATGTGCGTTTCGATATCGGCGCCGCCTATACCATGGATGTGATGGGTAGCGATGTCAGCGTACGCCTCAATGTGAAGAACCTGTTCGATACCGATTACCTGGCCGGTGGTACCAATACGGATGTTACCGTGGGTGAGGGACGTCACTTTGGCTTAGCGCTGCAAGCCAAGTTCTAATCTCAATTTCATTTCACTCATTAAGCCGCTATCTGTGATAGCGGCTTTTTGCGTTTTTAGCTCGGTTTTCAATCTTTATTGCTGGTAAAAAAGTTTCGAATCATTATAATTCATCTTTCGAAACGAAACTTAAGTGAAACTCTTTGTGAATAAACGAAACACTCAACAGCGCCGCCACAGCATTATTGCCGTCTTGAATGAGACTGGCGAGGTGAGCGTCGATGAGCTGGCTAATCGTTTCGAAACCTCTGAGGTAACCATACGTAAAGACTTGGCAGTGCTGGAAAAAACCGGTCTGCTGCTGCGTCGTTACGGTGGCGCCGTGGCGATCCCTGATGAGGTGACTCAGCAGTTCAGCGCCAAGATAGCCCCCAATAAGCTATCTATCGCCGAGGCCGCGGCCAGGCTGATTAAAGATCATAACCGCATCATCATCGACAGCGGCAGCACCACTTCGGGCCTGGTACAGCAGCTCAATACCAAGCGCGGTTTAGTGGTGATGACCAACTCGTTGCAGCTGGCCAACGCCATACACGAGCTGGAAAATGAACCGACGCTACTGATGACGGGTGGCACCTGGGATCCTCATTCAGAATCTTTCCAGGGACAGGTGGCCGAACAGGTGCTGCGCTCCTATAACTTCGATCAGCTGTTCATCGGCGCCGATGGGATAGATCTCGCCAGAGGCACTACCACCTTCAACGAGTTGACCGGTCTTAGCAAGGTGATGGCCGAGGTTTCCCGTGAGGTGATCGTCATGGTGGACTCAGACAAGATAGGCAGGCGCATACCTAACCTGGAGCTGCCATGGCAGCAGATAAGCGTGCTGGTGACCGACGACAGAGTCGATGAGCAGACGGTAGAACAAATTATCGAGCAGGGTGTAGAGGTGATTCTCGCGCCCTATTCAAAATAAATTTTTAAATTAGTAAGAGTAAGTAGGAAAAAACTATGTGCGGAATCGTTGGCGCAGTGGCGCAAAGGGATGTTGCGGAAATTCTAGTCGAGGGGCTACGCCGCCTCGAATATCGTGGTTATGACTCTGCCGGTGTGGCGGTTATCCATAACAATGAACTGGCAAGCACTCGCCGTGTAGGCAAGGTGCAAGAGCTGTCTAGTGCCTTAGAGCAGGCACCGCTCGTCGGTGGCACGGGTATCGCCCATACGCGCTGGGCGACCCATGGCGAGCCGAGTGAGCGTAATGCTCACCCTCACCAGTCTAGCGGTGACATTGCCGTGGTACACAACGGCATCATCGAAAACCACAACAAGCTACGCGACATGCTGAAGGGCCTGGGTTACACCTTTAACTCAGATACAGATACCGAAGTGATCTGCCACCTGGTACACCATGAGCTTAAGTCTCATGACACTCTGCTTGGCGCAGTGCAGGCCACGGTCAAACAACTCGAAGGCGCCTACGGCACTGTGGTGATAGACCGTCGTGACAGCGAGCGCATGATAGTCGCCCGCTCAGGTAGCCCACTAGTGATAGGGTTCGGCCTGGGCGAAAACTTCGTCGCCTCGGATCAGCTGGCGCTGCTGCCCGTGACCCGCTCGTTCGCCTTCCTCGAAGAGGGTGATGTAGCCGAGGTAACCCGCCGTACCGTGAGCATCTTCGATGTTGATGGCAACGCGGTCGAGCGCGAGGTGAAAGAGTCGGAAGTGACTCATGATGCGGGCGACAAGGGCGAGTACCGTCACTATATGCTCAAGGAGATCTATGAGCAGCCTCGCGCTATCGCTCATACTCTGGAGGGACGCATCGCCGGTGGCCATGTGTTGGATTCTGCCTTCGGTGAAAACGCGGCTGAGTTCCTAAAAGATATCAAACACGTGCAGATCATCGCCTGTGGTACCAGCTATCACGCGGGTATGGCGGCACGTTACTGGCTTGAGGATTGGGCTGGGGTTTCCTGTAACGTCGAGATCGCCTCCGAGTTCCGTTACCGTAAATCGCACCTGTTCCCCAATAGCCTGTTGGTGACCATCTCTCAGTCGGGCGAAACAGCCGATACCTTGGCCGCACTGCGTTTGGCCAAAGAGATGGGCTACAAGGCGACCCTGACTATCTGCAACGCGCCAGGTTCTTCTCTGGTGCGCGAGTCGGACATGGCTTACATGATGAAGGCGGGCGCCGAGATCGGCGTGGCCTCAACCAAGGCCTTTACCGTACAGCTGGCAGGTCTCCTAATGCTGACCGCCGCTGTCGGTCGTCACAACGGCATGTCTCCCGAGATGCTGGCCGAGATCACCCAGAGTCTGCAGTCTATGCCGGCTAAGGTGGAGCAGGCGCTAGGCTTGGATGATGCCATCGCCGAGTTGGCCGAAGACTTTGCCGATAAGCATCACGCTCTGTTCCTGGGCCGTGGCGATCAGTATCCTATCGCGATGGAAGGTGCGCTTAAGCTTAAGGAGATCTCTTACATCCACGCCGAAGCTTATGCCTCTGGTGAGCTAAAACATGGCCCGCTGGCACTGATTGATGCCGATATGCCTGTGATCGTCGTGGCGCCAAACAACGAACTGCTTGAAAAGCTCAAGTCGAACGTCGAAGAGGTGCGTGCCCGTGGTGGCCTCATGTATGTGTTTGCCGACAAGGACGCCGAGTTCGAGTCAGACGACACCATGAAGGTGATCCCAGTGCCACACTGTGACGACTACATGGCGCCGCTCATCTACACCATACCGTTGCAGCTGCTGTCTTATCATGTCGCCCTGATCAAGGGGACCGACGTGGATCAGCCGCGTAACCTGGCTAAGTCGGTGACGGTAGAGTAATTTGCGCTCTTAAACTAACCCCTATTGTAAGTATACAAAAAACTATCATACTTACAAAAAAGTATAATACTAAACAAAAAACTATCATACTTTAGTCTTTCCGAGCTATGCTTAATAAATATGCATAGCTCGGATACTATAAGATGAAACAAGACTCTGTGTTTCTTACCCCTCATCCTCGGGAAATCACTAATTTACTCGAACCTGCAATTCTCAAGCGTTTACAAAAAGAGAAGCGAGGCCAGGGAGTTGGCAAACATTACAAGCCGTTTCTTACCGTTCGTGATGTTCCTAGTAAAGGAAGGGTTCATCGACGACCAGCTCTTACTCATAATCGTATTGTTCATTTACTTTCTGATCTTGAATTAGCCGCATTTCTTATCTTCGACTGGCAACACTCGGTTATCGATATCCGAGAGCAATTTCCTCTTAATCCTGAAGTAACGATTTCTATAGCGAAACGGTTAGGTATTAAACACCCTGCCTATCAAGGTGTTATACAAGTCATGACTACTGACTTACTTGTAGATTTCAATTCAGATGGACAGCACCTGAGCAAAGCTATATCGGTTAAGTATGTGCAGGATCTTGAAGATGAACGGACAATTGAGAAGCTAGAATTGGAACGGCGATTTTGGGAGGGAGAAGGAATAGAATGGTTTATCTTCACTGAAAATGAAGTGCCGGTTCATTTTGTGAAAAATATCCGTTGGTTGGCTCCCCACATGCACAGCTATGATCTTGATGACTCTCGAAGAATGTTCGTGTTCGAGAGTATTCTACAGATGCTGGAAGCTAGCCGGGAAGAAAAGCTTCCTGTGGTGCTTAGCGAGTTGGATCAAAAACAAGGGCTTGAGCGCGGTACAAACCTAAAATATTTCAGGCATCTTGCCGCACAAAATGCTTTCCAGTGGGATATGCAGAATTATCTGCACACAAGCTTAAAAGCTAAAAATATCATTGCTTCAGAGTATTGGTTAGGAAAGGATGCTCAATATGTTCATGCCTAACGATGTCTATGCCTGGGATGAAAAAAGAATCCGAATTTTGTGGAGTAATCAGCACGCTATCTTCTGGATAGACATTGACGATGATCGTGCCCTTCCACAGATTGCATCAAAATCTGATTTTGAACACTTCATGGCAAGGAGAGAACTGCTGTCCATAGCCGATCCTTATATCAAATTCAGTATGACTTCCCCGAAAACAGGTTCAAAGGCCGAAGCTATTCAGGAAAAAGCCTGGGATGCTATTGGTTTGGTGATTAAAGCTGAGCCAGATATATATAAGAGAAAAACCAGAGGCGAACTCTTCAATCAAGTACTGGAGCAATCAGGGGCAACTAAGCAGACGGTATATCGGTGGCTTAGACGTTACTGGCAGTTTGGCATGTGCAAAAATGCATTAAGTGGGCGGTATGATCTCTGTGGTGGCCTTGGTAAATCTAAAAAATTTCAAGATAAACGTAACGGTCGTCGTCGTACTAGAGCCTCTGGGGAAGGTGTGCCAGTTACTGAGCAAATGAAGTCGATTTTTAGGGTTGTGATTGAAAAGTGCCTGCTAAACCAGGGAAAATATGAATTTGATTACGCCTACAATCAATTGCTTATTGCCTATGGTATAAAGTTACCTTGTAAGCCGGAAGATTTAATTGATGTACCGACTGAAAGGCAATTTGGTTACTTTTATAAAAAAGAGTATACATCTATTGAAGTTACTAGAAAAAGAGAAGGTGATATTAATTACCTCAAAGATTTTCGACCTGTTTTAAGTACATCAACAGCAGAAGTTCCCGGTCCGGGATATTTATATCAAATTGATGCGACTATTGCCGATGTCTATCTGGTTTCAGAGCTAAATCGTGAAGAAATAATAGGTCGTCCAACTCTCTATTTTGTTGTGGATGTTTTCAGTCGCGCTATCGTTGGAATGTATATTGGTTTGGAGAATCCATCGTGGGTTACGGCTATGGAAGCACTTAGTGCGTCGATGGCTGACAAGGTCGAATATTGCGCCCAGTTTGATATCGAGATCACTCCAGATATGTGGCCGATGCAAGGATTACCTGAAAACCTTATTGGTGATAAAGGTGAAATACTGGGACGGCATGTAGAAGTGCTCAGTAAAGCTTTTCATGTAGATATTCAAAATACACCGTCTTTTCGCGCAGATTGGAAAGGGGCTGTTGAACGATACTTCCGGACCACTCAAACTAAGATGAAACCGTTTGTTGAAGGGTATGTGACAAAAAATCCGATAGGTAAAAAACGGCATGGCAACGACTATCGTCAGGATGGAATTCTTACCCTAAAAGAATTCACTAAGATGATGATTAAGATTGTTCTTTTCTACAACAATGAGCATGTGATTAGTACTTACGATATTGATTCTGGCATTCCTAAAGATCTGCCGGCAAACCCTCTTACTCTGTGGAACTGGGGGATTGAATATCGAACCGGTTTACTTCGTAGACCAGACTCGAAGTTAGTTAACGTAAATCTGCTACCGCATACTACGGCGACTATCACTGAACATGGACTAAAGCTTTTTGGTTGTTACTACAGTTGTAAAGAGGCGTTAGATTGGGGATGGTTTGAAGGTAATTATCGTGGCCCCAAATCAGTTACAGTGGCGTATGATTTGTATACCACAAATACGATTTATTTAAGACCATCTGACTCCTATGCGGATTTTATTCCCGCAAACCTTACGGAACGGAGTCGAGCGTTTGCCAACATGACAATGTGGGAGCTTTGGACTACTCGTGATGAGCAAAACGCGGCGGCGGCGACATCTAGATTAAAAGCCCGAGCTGGTTCTGTTAATTTGGTGAATGATCTTGAGCTGATTTTTGATGCAGCAAAATCAAAACAACCCAAATATACCAAAGCAGAAAAGGCACAAAGAGCGAAGGGTATCTCGGGTAATAAAAGTAACGAAAGACAATATGAGCGAGACAAAAAGTCGGCCAAGAATGATCAGGAATCTGGTGATTCATTAGCAACGGTTACACCGATTCATGGAGCAAAACCAGCTCAGAAAAGCTTTAAGTTGCCAACGAGATTAAAAGATCTACTTAAAGAGGATGACTTAGATGAATAACTATAATGACACTCGTTATCCTGAAGCTGAGTATAAAGACCAAGGATTACCAGAATACAATGATAATCCTCTTATTGCTGCATTGCCGATAATTATGAGTCCCATAGAGGTGGCTAAGAAGCTGAGAAAACGACCCATCTATCATTCTGCTGAATTGAATTTGGAAAGCCATATTCGAACGCATGCGATTAACCGACTAACTCGGTCTTTTTTTGTACCGCAGACTAATCACATTGTTGTTGAGCAAAAACTGTCTAAGTTGATTCGCTCCAGCTACCTGAACCGAAATCCGAATACGGCCACTTTTAAACGTAAGCTCAATACGATCAGAGATTTAGTTCAAAGGGAAGATTTAACCGCTTATATTCATGATGACATCGACTCTCCTGCATCTTCAATGGCTATTGCTGGTATATCAGGAGCGGGTAAATCGACCACTGTAAATCTGGTACTTAATAACTACGATAGAGTCATTTACCATCCCGAGTACCATTTGCTCCAGGTGCCATGGTTAAAAATTGATTGCCCACATGACGGTTCACTTTCGGATTTTTGTCTGAGTTTCTTTATCGCTTTAGGGCGACGCCTAAATATTGATTACCGCGCTAAATACGCTTCTGGTCGGCCAACTATTGGTAAAATGATGGCAGATGTTGCTGATCTTTGCCTAATCCATGCGATTGGCTTACTCGTTATTGATGAGTTTCAGCACATGAACCTGGCGAAGAGCGGTGGTGAGAAGAAAATGATTAATTTTCTCGTCACATTGGTTAATGTTGTAGAGGTTTCTGTAGTGTTGATTGGCACGCCCAAAGCGTTGAGACTCTTTACCAGTGAATTTCGCCAAGCCCGCCGAGCGAGCGGGGATGGAAGTATTGTTTGGGACCGATTACCCTTTGATGAAAGCTGGGAGGATTTTCTGACCGAACTCTGGCCCTATCAATGGCTGAACAACAAAGTAGAAAGAACAGAATCCTTAACCAATAAGCTTTATGAACTGAGTCAGGGCATCCCAGATATTGTGGTAAAACTGTTTTGTTTGGCTCAGGCGCGTGCCATTTTGTTGGCAGGCAGCGCCGAAGACGAGATGTTGTCTGTTGAACTATTCAATGATGTGTTCGAAGAGGAGTTTTCTATCGTTCGACCGATGATCGAAGCGTTGAGAAGCGGTAATATGAAGAAAGTTGAAGAGTGTAATGACCTTGTTTTTCCCAAATTGGAAGAAAGCATAATCGGTGCTTTTGATAGACTGGTCTCTCAACCATTACCAAAACCGACCCCCGTCGAGCTTGGTGATTCCTCTGAAAATAATGTGGCTAACTCAGCGATTAGTGCAATCGTTTCTATGGGAATTGCAGAAGATATTGCTCGCCCATTAGTTACCGATGCTATAGCCAGAAACCCAGATCTACAGATTCTTCATCTAATGCAATTGGTGACGAATTCTTTAACTCAAGATGTTCATCAAACAGTGAAAACAAAGAAAAAGAAAGAGAAGCTTATTTATACGAGTTCAAGCCATTGGGGGCAATTATCCGAGCGTGATTTAAGGAAAATCTATAGTGATAAAACAGGATCGCAATACGAAGCACTATCGGAGCGGCAGTTGATTTATCCAATTGACGAATTACTGGCTGGTTAAAATGCTAACTTATTTCCCCGTACCATATGATGATGAACTACTTTATAGCTGCGTCGCTCGTTATGGATGTCATACAGGACAAGCGCAAAATCAAAAAGCGGTGGTCAGAGATGTATGGGGAACGGATAGTGCAGTAGCAATTCCAGATTTACCGAGCCACTTACATGACTTTAGTGATAATGCAGGACAGGTTTGGCAAATCAGTATCAACGAACTCATTGCCCAATTTACGCTAGCGCCTTTATATTTCCCATTCTTATCTGCTGAGCAGACGAAAGAGATTATTTGCTCAATGGGATCTAAGGAAGGGGGCAAAATACATACTCGTGCAGGGATTGTTGCTAGTCGTGTACCGATACCTATTCACTTCCGATATTGCCCGCAATGCTTGGAAGAACAATTGACTGAATTGGGTGAACCTTATTGGAGGCGTATGCATCAATTACCTGGTATTGATGTTTGTATTGATCATCGCTGTAAACTTGAAGATACCGCAGTATCTTTTCACCCTAAAGAAAAACATCATTACCATGCCGCTATTATTGAATGTCGCTCTCGCCAGATTCGAGGTGTTGATCTTACACAATCAGAGCAACGGGTGATTGAATATCACCAAGAACTACTGAATATGTCTTCTCTGGAAGGTTTTGGGGTAAACCGTTGGTCACTATATTATCAACAACTTGCTAAGGATCTCGGGTTTACTCATAAAAGCCGTGTACAACATCAAGATATTCATCAGAGCCTAAAACAAGCTTGGAAAAACTCCTTTTTGGAACCATTTTTACCTGAATTGAACGAAAACAGTTGGCTCATCAATCTGTTTCGCAAGCATAGAAAATCATTCCATCCACTTCGTCATCTCATGACTTTATCTGCATTGACCCCGGATAAAAGCCTGTCTGAAATATTAAAGCAGGTGAAACAGTTTCCTGCTGAGCAAGAACGATTAACTCCGGTGTTTATCGTTACAGGGAAGCCTTCGTCGGAAGTCAAAGCACATAGAGATGAATGGGTTAAATTAATGGCCGAACATCCTGATTGTGGAGTAAAGAAATTACGTAAACTGAATTTAGGTGGCCGTGTTTATGCTTGGTTATACCGCAACGATTATTCATGGTTAATGCGCCATTGTCCGGAAAAGGAAATAGCTATTGAGTCTCTGCGAGACGTCGACTATTCCCGTTGGGACAGAGAAAATGTTAATGCATTAACTGCTATTTATGAAAATGTCGTTCAAGTTGAAGGGCGGCCTCGTTTGACTGCAAGTCATTTGATTCAGCAGTTGCCAAGAGCAAATTCGGTCCAAAAACATTTGGTAGATTTGCCTTTGACCAAGCAGTGGCTGGACTTACATGCTGAATCGTTAGAAGACTATCAGATTATTAGGCTTAAATCGGCCTATCAATATTTGCTCGAACAGAATCAAACAATCAAACGCTGGAAATTGATTAGAGCTGCAAATATTCGAGAAGAATTAGTTACTGAAAGAATCGAAAAACAAATCATAGCATTAGAAGTTTTAGCGGGGTCACGTCATAAATGAATGAGTTAGACGAGATAGGCATCCGTAGCATTCCCAGAGGTTCAAAGTTGGTATTACTCGGTGATTGGTATCGAAAACCTGGACATGACTGGCAGGTAGTCTGTTATTTTTGGCATGATGAAAAGCATTCGATTCGTAGACCTTTACCCATTGATATGCTGCCAACCCTAACGGCCGGAACTAGATTTCCAAGAGATTCAATTGAGAATGTCGCTCAAGGATGGAGCGGGACTTTTCAAGTCCCTGGTATTAGTCACTGGAAAAAATGCCGGTATGGAGATATTCCCAGTTTTTTGCACCGGGCTGGACAGTATTCTGAACAAGTCGGTGATTTGGTGGTTTATCGCCTTGATTCCGCAGGACGAACTTATTGGTTGCCAGCAATTGAGCTGGCTAGAATGTTATTTTTTCATTCAGCTGAGGTGACTAGGGCTTCTGTGTATCATGGGAACACCTGGCAACTGGGGAAGGCTACTTCTCTGGGCTGGATTGGTGAAGTAACGTTGTCCACTAATATTCCAGTTAGATATCTCAATAGTTTGCAGTTCAGAAAATTTTTTACGTGGCTATTCTTTGTTCCTGAAGCTGAGAAGAGTTTTTGTTCCATCTTTGCCCATATAAACCAAACAACAAGGGAAATTGATAACGGTGCAAGGTGGACATTTGATTTCTCTCCTCCTGATCTCGGGAATTGTGAAATTTCGTATGCCGGATTTACTGGCGGTGAGTCAAAAGAGCACATTTACATCCGTGAAATCAGGTCCATATCGGGCCTTCAGTCACCGGAGTTAGATACCGTGTTCTTCTCACATCCTGATGATGTTCTTTATCTCGAATCTGATTCGGGAGAGCCTGATGATGAGGGTAAGTCTCGGAAACCGAATAAACCACCTGTTAATATCAAAGACTTAGACCCAGGTGGTAATCCTAAAGCAAGTAAAAAGCAGTATCTTGTTAAACTGGGAAGAACGGGTTTGAACTTTGATGTGGAGCCTGATTGTAGACGAAGTCCTCGTCATGTAAGAGCATTGCCACTATATACAAAACCTGAGTTGGATGATAATCAGGAACAGTCAGAGGAAGAACTCGCGAGTTTACAAGAAGGAAAAGATACCGGTAAAGGTGTGCGTGCCGATGTTGATAATCTAGAACCACCAAAGTTAATCGAAGCGCCTGAGAAAATCGCATTTTTCCAAGTTATGCTTGAGCAACTTGAATCCAAATATAGTTGGAAGATTGATTATCAGATGGGTGATGTACCGAAGCAGAGTTGTCGTAGTGCTCATTTGATTGATGGTAGGCCCCGCCAGTTTTGCCACGCAACTATCCAACGTGATGACACGACAACCGTTCAAGTTTTGGAAATTGAGTTAACCAAAGAAGAAAGCTTATCGACCTTGTTCTTCAGGGCGAAAAGCGACGACTCAATTTATCAGAGTATTCTTGATGACTTAATGAGTAGGGATAAAGACAAAGGACTGAATGCGATGAGTTGGAAACGACAATCTAATTCATCAAACACAAGGATTTGTGTTTATCTTGGGCATCCTGATAACAAGGTTAAGCGTGAGGAAGAAGCTCTTGATGCCTGGGTTGCCAGGGCGGTTGAAAAAATATTGGCTCTTTAATATGGGGGACTCCCCTCACTTGAACCTTCTATGACGAATATGGGCTTCATTGGGTGATACAAAGGAACCGCGCACCAAATTTCCTTGGCGCGCGTGGACGCGTTCTTACCGGATGTGGTTCAGCGCCTCTTTCAGGCTTTTCCCGGCTTTAAACGTGGGGACGGCCTTGGCAGGGATAACTAAGGCCTCACCCGTCCGGGGGTTGCGCCCCTGTCGTGCGCGCCGAGCGCTCACGCTAAAGGTGCCAAATCCAGCCAGAGCCACGACTTGCCCCTCTACCAAGGCGTGTGTAATGGCGGCAGTCAGCGAATTCAGCGCCGCGGCGGCTTCTTTTTGGGTCAGGTCGCTGTCGTAAGCGATGCGGGTCATGAGTTCGGATTTGTTCATGGCGTTACCGTCCTTTTCGTGTTGGTTTGTATGAGAGAATAATGCACGTGCTGCCTCGCGTGGTATTGGTGGTATTGACTATGCCACCGCCGTTTTATCAAAACAAGGGCGCCATAGGGGTTTCAAGGAGTTTTCCTCAGCTTGTCAGCTGCGTTATCCATAGAAACTGTGGATAACTTATTTTTATATTGATAAAAGGGGTGATAAGGATGATTCGCCGCCCCATATTGGTTAATATAGCATCAAATTATAACGGGTTAACGCCTACGATTTACCAGATGTGAGTTTATTATGCTTAACAACTCCACGAACCATTTCATGTCGCTGTTTTGGGTTGCTTGCGCGGCACTGTTGCTCTGCGCCTGCGACAAGGCCAGTGATGTGGACTTTCCCTAAAACACTAGACACTCCTCATAGACAGGATCTTTAACGAAAACCTGCTCTGAAATAGATAGAAAAATGGCTCTTGCTGTGATCTGATTTAGTCGCCAAACAAAACCACACAGACGAAGAGCCGTGCAGCATATTTCCATATCCGAAACGTTAAGCCAACTGTTCAATGAAAATTATCTCAATCACACCGACAAAACCCAGGGATTCTGCCATCGATTGAGAGCAATTCAACCATTACCACTGCTGACCAGTTTGGTGTCGGCCATAGGGGAAGGCTCTGTTAAGTCTATTGCCACATTGCACCGGACTTTTAATGGCATCGCAATGGATGCCAACCTCGCGGTTGCCTATAAACCGTTTCATAATCAATTGCGTAAAGAAGCATTTGCTCGTTTCGTTCGCCAGGTCACGTGTCGCGCTATGGCCTTGATGCGAGTGCAATTCAGACAAGCTTTGCCCGCTAAAATGAGCTTGTTTAACGACGTGCTCATACAGGATGGTTCTTCGGTTGTACTCCATCCTGATTTAGCCGCACATTATCCAAATCGGTTCATACTGCCATCGCCAGCCTCGGTTAAATGCCATCTGACGATGTCGCTGTTGTCTGAGCAGCCTGTCAGCTTGACGTTGACTCCAGATCGCAGTTCAGAGCGAGCCCATTTACCCTTGCCTGAAACACTGGCGGGCTCCTTGCTGCTGGCTGATGCAGGGTATATGGACTTGGCATACTTTGCAAAACTGAGCCAGCATGGCGGATACTTTCTCATGCGTGGCCCAAAACACCTAAATCCAAAGGTGACTCAAGCACTTAACGCTAAAGGCAAGCACATCAGTACGTTAGAAGGACGTAACCTGAAAGATGTACTTAATACTAAGGGCAAAAGGCACGCCTTTATTGACATGGATGTCGCATGGAAGACATACCACGGCCGTCTGGTTGCCATTTGGTATCCGAGCGAGAAACGACACCTCTGCTGGCTGACCAATCTGCCTCGCAGCCAGTTTACTGGCGAAGACATCAGCAAACTGTACCGACTACGTTGGCAAATTGAATTGTTGTTTAAGGAGTGGAAAAGCCACAACAATCTCAGACAGTTTGCGACATGCCAGCCTCATTTGGTAGAAGGCCTTATCTGGTCAAGCTTACTGAGCTTGTTGGTTAAACGGTATTTGTGCAGAGGCGCGGCAACGAAAGCAGTGATGAGATTATCGCTGATACCCCAGCAGGTTGGTTTGAGCCAATAATGAAATCGTTGGCAACTCAATCTCAGACCCAATTGCGGGCGGATGTGGCTTGGGCAATAAATTTCATTGCCCAAACGTGTTGACGAAGATTACGGTGTAAATTCAATAAAAACAACAGATTGGGTTGGGCGCCTCCTCATCTCAATGCTTAAGGTCCAGTCTATGAGACTTAAAATACAACTTTAGGAGGGCACCATGTCCAAGCAACGTTTTACACCAGAATTCACAGCCGAAGCCATTAGGTTGGTCCCTTGAAGATCCAGACACTTCGCCCCTCTTAACTTAAGAGGTAGTTTTGGAACTATGTTCAGTACTAGTCGCAATGAGAAGATGGTCGAAGTGTTAACTGGGACCGAGTGCCGTCGACGCTGGACTCCGCAGGAAAAGATCACCATCGTGCAGCAGACCTTTGAGCCCAGTATGACCGTCTCTCATGTCGCTCGCTTGTTCGACGTCAACGCCAACCAGCTTTTCAAATGGCGTAAGCAATTCCAGGAAGGGTCTCTCACGGCGATCTCCGCCGGTGAGGATGTTGTTCCAGCCTCAGAGTTGGCTGCTGCCATCAAGCAGATCCGAGAGCTCCAGCGTTTGCTCGGGAAGAAGACCATGGAGAACGAGATCTTCAAAGAAGCCGTGGAGTATGGTCGAGCAAAAAAATGGATAGCGCATGCGCCCTTGTTGCCGGGGGACGACGATTAAGGGCTGTGAGCCAGGCCCTTAATGTATCGCGTGCGCAGCTATCCGTTCGTGTTCATCGAAAACCGGGTTGGCAAGATGGTCGTCATCATCGCCAGCGTGATGATGCAGTCTTACTTGGCCGGATCCTGGAGACGATGGCAGAGCTTCCCTCCTATGGCTATCGCCGAGTCTGGGCGCTGTTACGACGTCAGTCAGAGGTAACACTACAGCCTGTGGTAAACGCCAAGCGTGTATATCGTGTCATGCGCGATCATGGCCTGCTGCTGGAAAGAAAACCGGCAGCACCATTGACCCAACGGGCACATAAGGGGCGTGTTGCCGTCAAGGAGAGCAATCGACGGTGGTGCTCGGATGGCTTCGAGTTTCGCTGCGATAACGGTGAAAAACTACGGGTCACGTTCGCCATGGATTGCTGCGATAGAGAAGCGTTGGACTGGGCCGCCAGCACAGGAGGTTACGATAGCGACACGGTGCAAGATGTCATGCTGCGGTCTGTCGAACGTCGCTTTGGGGATGTATTGCCGACATTGCCAGTGGCGTGGCTGACAGATAATGGCTCGGCGTATCGAGCCCATGAGACCCGAGCATTTGCACGAGAAATCGGGTTGGAGCCCAGAACAACGGCGGTGAGAAGCCCACAGAGCAACTGTATAGCGGAGAGCTTCGTGAAGACGATGAAGCGAGACTATATCGAGATGATGCCAAAACCGGATAGCCGAACAGCGGTAGGCAATTTGGCTATCGCGTTTGAGCATTATAACGAGCACCACCCGCACAGCGCCTTGGGATACCGTTCACCCCGGGAATTTCTGCGCAGTCGGGTATCACAACCCTAAGCGGGAAAAAGTGTCTGGATCTATGGGGGCAAATCCAGCGAATAAGTCCCTGATGTGAGATCATAGTAGTACAGTCCATCACAACGACCAACACCAATGAACCAACAATTAACCTTTGCCGATCGTGAGTTTTCCAGCAAGCGCCGCCAGACTCGCAAAGAGATTTTTATCCCGGATGGACAACCTGTTACCGTGGTCTCAACAGCTCGAGGTGATTGAACCCTTTTACCCTAAAGCTGGCAACGGCCGCCGCCCGTATCCACTTGAGACTATGTTCCGCATTCATTGTATGCAGCAGTGGTACAGTCTTGGTGATGAAGCGACCGAAGATGCGTTATACGAAATAGCTTCTATGCGTCAGTTCGCACAATTGTCACTGGATAAAGCGATACCAGACCGTACCACCATCATGAACTTTAGGCACTCACTGGAAAAGCACCAACTCACACGCAAATTATTCAACACCTTTAACCAATGGCTGTCGGACAGTGGAGTGATGATGACGCAAGGAACCTTGGTCGATGCCACCATCATCCAAGCACTGAACTCCACTAAGAATAAAAACAATGAGCCTGATCCAGATATGCATCAGACCAAGAAAGGCAACGAATGGTATTTCGGCATGAAAGCCCATATTGGCGTGGATGCCAAGGGCGGTCTAACCCATACGCTAGTCACCATTGCCGCCAACGAACATGGCCTGCATCAATTGAATAATTTGCTGAACGGTGAAGAGGAATTCGTTTCCGGTGTAATTGATCGGAAGCGACATCGTGCCTGAATTGGACTAGAATTAGCTCGTGCCGATTTTTTGGCAACTGACGGATCAAAGGATAATAGCGAGAAATTCATATCGCTTGCATCGGTCACTCCATACACCACATTTGACAATAGCTGAGGAGTTATAGAGGAATGAATAATTATTTAAAGTTTTTTGCAAGTGTCGCTATTGCAGTATCTACACTGACTGCCTGTCATAAAAATGATCATGACAATGGCGGAACTGCTCCCGGCCCTGGCCCCACACCTCCTCCAGCAAAAGAAACGGTTGTTCTACTGTTAAACACCGATGGTGGAGAAGATGCTATAGGGCAGTGGATTTCATCCGATACAAAACTTAGCTCATTTTCTACCATATACGAAAGTACTGGGACATCTTTAATTGATCCAACTGCAGTGACGGGAACCAATAGTGAGACTGGTGCTAGGGCTGGTTTTTATTTTAACCCAGTTGATGGCTATTTTTATGGCGTATTACCCGCTTATGATAATATCGGTATCGATCCCTTCGTTAATTCGACCCACGCCTTTGGATCGGTTATTCGTTTCAATCCGAATACCGATGAAATTCAGCATGTTGCTACTATTCCAAAATTATTCCCCTTTGATGCCACAACGCCTTATTCTGATTATTTGACTTCGCCCGTAATTAGCCCTGATGGAAAATCACTATTGTTAGTGGCGCAACATGGAGGGCCAGTGGTTCCTTCATCTTCGGGGAATCAAGATAATACCATTGGTGGCGTTGTGCATTTAAACATCGACGGTGACAGCGAAACATACGGTAAATTTACTCCAGTATATGGTTTTCATGAACATGGTGTTGGCCTTACTTGGCAACAACAATTAGACGTGGTAAGAACGCAGCCCTTACTCGCAGAAACCTCAGCAGGGCAAGTGCTTTTTCTCGTGACAGACACATCTTATGATCATTTTGGGGGGAATGAGGTTAACCCATCTGAAGCCATTTCACTTGTTCCTAGTGATATAGATGACTGGTCAAAACCTTGGCAGATGATAGGGGCTCCAGGAAGTGGTGGCATTGGGAAGCCTGCGCAAAATATTTGGTATGACAGTCATAATGATGAATTATGGTTTGCAATGGAGTTATCTCCAACAGATTTTCTCGAAGATAGTGTCGTCTTTAAACGAAAAGGTCCAACTGGAAAAGTGGAGTCAAATAATATATTTATACCTAAAGAATATTGGGTAACAAGCCCTCAAGCTATATTCTCTCAAGCGGGAAAAACTTATTTGTTTACAGCTGGGTACCGTTCTGGTTGCCCTTCTCCATTTCAATGTAGAGGGAAAATATTGCAGGTTGGTTTGAATAACCAAGCTACAATTCGAGAAACGTTTAGTTCTTACGATGTTAGCCCTACAGCATGGTTATTAGCAGGGGGACTAAGCAGTAGCCTAAGTACGGGCTATCATTATTTGAACGCCGTTCCCAATATGGATGAAAAAAATTTTAGAACATCACTTGGAATAGCGAAAGATAATTTACGTGATGTAGACAACCCGCTTGAAGATCCGTTACTAACCAAATCCCTTGATGAGCTATACAGCGATTTTGATATCCTGCCCTCGCAAATGGATCGTTATGATTTTCAAAACTTTGGTAGAATCAATTTATTTAAAGGCAGTACCGAGAGTGGTTATACCCTAATTGGTTCTCCAGCAATTGGTGGGCTAAAAAGTGAACCATTAACAGACCGCTTTATTGTCTCATTAGCCATTACGGGCGGGACACATGGTGCTGGTGCTATTGTTAAGCACGACAGATTCAATAATACCACCACAAGTATTCCATTAGGGACAAGCATGCCTATAGCGCCAGCTGGGCAAGCAATTCAATTGGAAAATGGCACCATATTAGGCGGTACATTAAAACTTTCCCATTCAGGACTAGCCCCGCAAAAGCCTGATGTTGGTGTATGGATTAAAGCAGATGATGCTGCATCGATAGTTGAATATGAACTGCCATCAACCACTGGGCGATGTGGCAGCTCATCACAATGCTTAATCGATGCGTTATATGCCCCTAAGACCTTTGTTAAAGCAGCAACAGGAGATATTTGGTCGGCAGTAAGTTATCAAGTGTTTGATATTGGTATTGATTTCTCTTGTTTCTTGATAGGCAAAGCCTGCACGCGTGAAACCATGGCATTGGTCAAATTTGATGCTGAAACTGGTAAGCCCACAGGTGATATACATATTCTTGCCGATAGCCCGACATTAGTGGGTAATTACTTTACTGAAGCGAGTATTGCTCAGAACATATTAACTTATGTGACGCCTGCACTTCGAAATGATCCTGTCACCATAGGCGAGCGTTTATGGATAGCAGATGTATCTGCTGAGGCTAAGCCTGAATTCAACATGGTAATGCTGTCACCAGAAGGAGGAGAACTAAATACCGCTTGGTCTACCCCATTTGCACCAACAGCACAGAAAGCGACAGGGCATTTTTATTTTATGACCTTAGCGACAAGTGCTGGTGAAGAAGTAAGAGTTCATCGTATGGAGCTTGGTGATATCGTGACTGATAAACCATCACTTATGACTGTGATATCTGGAGAAACCAAAATACCAAGTACACCTTTATTTGAAGGTTCTGACGGCATGTTTTATTACGGCACCCGTGATGGGGCGTTAATGCAATTCAATCCAGAAGAGCTTATCGTAATACAAGTGGCGGATTTAGTCGAAACTGGGATGACATCTGATGCTAGAGGCTTTATTTCAGAGCTTTCAGAAGGCGTTATTTCAGGTATTGTGGTTGATTCAAGTGCCTCTGAAAGTGAAGTTGCCACTCGTGCATATATGTATGACTTAGAGACTCAAATAATAGAGTTTGTTGATGTTAGTGATCGTATCAGTGTTAGCGATACTTTCCCTGGGTTATTACCCATAACACGCGAAGTGGCTAATTAATGTTAAAAGGCGCCTTAGGGCGTCTTTTAACATTAATTAAATAGATTGGTTGGAGGAGCAATATGAGATTATTAACCTTAATGTTATTGTTTACATTTAGTTATCCCGCATTCCTTATGGCAAATGAAGACATGGGGCTTGCAACGAAGCGCGTTCAAACAGCCAAAGCCGAGTGCACTAGCTTAGATAGTGGTGAGTTTGACTCAACGGAGCAATCTATTCAGCTTTTTGACCTTACAGGTGATGGTAAGCCAGAAGAGATTGTCGATGCTTCACAATTTTCTTGCTCATCCGCCATGACACTATGGGGCGGAACTGGGGGAACTTACCTTTGGGTCATCGTTGATAATGAAGAATACGAGTTTTTAGCACACCAATGGAAAGTCGTTGAAATGGGCAGTAATAACGTTTTGCTATTAGGCGTTCACTCGTCTGAATGTAGTGATTCAGTAGGTCCTTGTTATCGCGCCTTAGTTTGGCAAGGTGAGTTTAGAAGTATTAGAGCGCATAAAAAGGTGTAGAGTATCTTTGCTCGCTAAGCCTAAGTAGCTTTGGGTGAGAAATATAAGCAACTTAAAATAAATGGCTTAACCATAAAAATGTACGTTGGATCTCAAACCCTGCAAACGCCCACCGGGCAGGTTGAACTGGTGGTACATACCGACACTGTCGGCTCGGCGGCGTACAACCAAGCCTTGTCTGAGCGGCGGGGGATTACCTGGCTCAGCAAGGCGTAAGTCCAGATGCCGTCCATGCCCGCGGGGTGGGCGAGTCTGAGCCACAAGCGGGACTGTCTGAGGCCGCGCAGCGCCGCGTGGTCATTGAAGTGAAACCATAAATAGCCTGAGGGCAAAAGCGCGTTGCTTTTGCCCTCTTTTCCACGTTTTTACCGCCTACGCGGTTTGCGCGCTACCCTTTGCGCCTTTTAGCCGTGATATCGATAATGCATTGGCGCATAACAGGCTACGGCTCAGCGAGTCGCTTGGGTCTGGAAAAGAGATACCCTTGCAAGCCATCGTAGGGAATCTGCTCCATGAGCCAAAACTGCTCGAGCGTTTCCACCTTTTCAACAATCACATTACACGTCGAGATATCCTTAAGTTGGTAAATGTGCTCAATAAAACTCAGTCGGACTTGTGTGTCATTTTCAAAATTGGGCGGAAGAATTAACTTGATGTATGCGATGCATCCGGTCTTGAGCCAGGGCGCTCTTAGGTCGTAGTTAGGCTCAAAGTCATCAAGGGCTATCTTCAGTCCAACATCATGGAAATAAGCCACGCTGCGAAACACGGCTTGAACCTGCTCAGGTGGTACTCTCTCGGTGATTTCGATGACCAATTCAATATCGTGTTGCAGCCTTAAGGTGTCATTCAGCCAAATCAGTTCCGCCTCCACCAGAGGAAGTACTCTGGCTTCAATGTTCACAAACAAACGTGCAATGTGATGACAGGTGGGCGACACAATATCCATCTGGCTGTAGTCCGTCTCCGCCAGTTGATGTAATTGCGTTAAGGTAAGAGAGAGTAATGCGCTTTCGGCGAGTTGTTGATAGAAATCTTCTATCGTTGACGTGCCAGGCTGGGACGGACGAAACAACACTTCATAGCTCAGGCCTGGTGTTTTTTCGGGATATCTGGCAATGATTTCCTGAAAGTAGGCATTTGTTGATGGGGGCTCTTGAGTCATAATATCTTTTTCCCTGCTTGGCGTAATGTTGTTGCTTAATTATAAATAGGTGGATAAAAAGTTAAAGTCATCACTTTATCCTCCATTTGCTATCAGGCTAACACGCAACAACAACTTGTCTGTTGCGTGCTCAACCCAGTTTATGAGAAGTGCTCAGCGGTTGATGAGGGTGAGACCTGGATAGGGGTCATCGCTTCCCGCCATCCCCTCGGCGTTGACCGTGTGGGCTGTGCCACTGTTGATGTCATAACGAAAAAGTCTCACACCGCTTTCACTGATGGTTTCCGTTGAGTCGACAATGACGCCCATTATCATCCCTTCCTTTTCGTTTAAGAAACCGCGCAGCTCGGCAACACCACTCACAGGCGCAAAATCGTAAGCCACTTCAATGGTGTTATGGGCTGGATTAAATCGCATCAGCTTGCCATCATTGGCCCCAAAATACAGTAAATTATCCGACCCGACGAATAGAGATGTGCTCACATAGTGTTTATCCGTCATCGGTGTGCCTGCTGGCCAAGTGACATTCAACGGGGTGACGACGGCATCCGTCATCATGTCTGTTTGTGCCGATAATTTTACCAAGTTCAGTTCATTTACTGACGCATTATGGGTAGTGATAACATACCATGCCATTGTGGTGGTATCGTAAACCGGTGAAAAACGCGCGCCCCATAAGCCTGAGGACTGTCCCAGATTATCCGGCGAAAATGCGAGTTTCTTGAACTGTAAGCGGTCCATATTATTGAGATCATAAATAAACAGGTTCTGACCAATATTGGGGGTATCGTTCACTCCCGCGCCTTCAAAGAACATCGCCAATTGACCATTACCGCTGATGGGCGTGATGGGGTTTTCCATTAAATATTTGGGGCCATCAGTGGTGATAAAGGGACCCGCCTTAATCGCGCCAGTGTTGCCATCTATTTTGAACAGGCCGGCACGAAGTTCGTCATGGGTTTGTGGATAGGCAATAAACGAGAATAAGTCGTACGCCCAATAAGTGGCATTTGCCCAAACGTCACCATTACTGGCCTGGACAAACGCCAATGGCGCGGTCGCGGCTTCTAAATAGACATCACCTGAAACACCTTTGACATTGGTGCCTGGTAGTCTCTCATCAGAGAATGTGCCTGATTGAAGATCAGCCGTCCAAATGCCTACTTCAGTTTCCATGGGCTTGAGTTTGGCCTGGGCCACTTTCGATGTGCCGCCTATCACGAGAGATGAATGGAGTTGCAACGCTTTCCCTACTGGATGGCCTGCCTCGTGAGTGCCGAACGGAATGCGCGTGATTTCGGTGGTATTACGGTTGTATTTAATCAAGGCTCCATCACCATTTTCAGCGCCACCGGTTGCGAGTGCGAGCAGTAACCCGTCAGTGTATAACGTCGTATCCAAACGGCCTTCATCTCCTATTGCGGCACTACCAGCGAAAAACGTCCCCTCAGTGGCATTACCACCGATTAAGCGCTGTTGGGACAGTGAGCGGGTATTGATTTCATCCACATAGGAGTTCACGACATGGTATTCATCCAGTAAGGTTTGCAGGTTTTTACTGTATTCGGTATCGCCATAAGGATGAGTTTGCTTTAAAAAAGTGATTTGAGAGCGGTAAAAATCGTCAGCTGTTGCATCAGGTGTCCCCACCACCCACATCGTTGAACTGCTTCGACTTGTGGAAACATGGGCAGGGGCGGCATAACCACTTAAATCCGGTTTCCATAGACCTTGGAAACTTTGCAGTATATCGGGCTCTTTATGACCATAAATGTCGCTTAACATGGGGTGGCGATATTCGGGAATGCTACCGCGAACGCTACCAGAGGTCCAGACTTGTGCTTTGTCCCCAAAACCATCCACCACCGCTTGTGGGTGATAGGTCCCATGAGTGGTGCTCCAGACAATATGGGACTGACGCCATATACCATCAGCCGAAGCCGGATCTGGTGCCCACTCCCCATTTGGCGTTAATTTAAACAGTGACATTTGATAGTCATTTTCTCCCACGCCCCAGATAACATTTTCTCGACTATCATAATACGGAGTACGACCAAGGTTAATGACATGTCCCATGACGTTGCCACGAATGTCCCAAGGTTTGGCCCAATCACTTTGGTCGCTCGGGTGGATGCTAAACAGCTTTCCGGAGGTAGTGCATTTACCATTAGATTGTTGGCACATATTTTTATCAATAATCTCGTATACAGAACCCAGGAAAATCGAAGGATCGGTACCATCATCATAGAGCATCGGTTCAGTCACAATCTCGAAGATGCGATCACGCCAGTCTTTGCCGGGCTGGTTACTATAGTCATAGAACTCATAAACAATATTAGCCAGACCAAAATTACGACTGGTCTCATCAATGTTGATATGTACTACCCCCCCACTCGTCGTATGTGCATGACCAGCAGGGGAGGCTGGCAAGGCTCTGCCTCCCTGAGTTGCGAAAATGATTAAGCTCTTGCCATTGGGCGACACGACAGGTTTTAGCACATAATGACTGAAAGGCTTAAGATAATTGGATTTATAAAAATCAGGGATGATAGTCACAATACTGGCTTGATTAAGCTCTGGATCGAACTTCATGACAGTGGTATTGATAATACCGTAAAAGTGATGGTTTGCTTTTGAATAGACAAAACCGCTTTTTTTGCCACCAATATTGTCAATACCGCCACCGGAAAACAGCGCCTCGATATTCGGAGAAGGCAAGCCTTGTGTTTCAAATAAGGTATCTTGTAAGCTTAAATCATCATTGAGAATACTCCATTGACCAACCGTCCCGAGGCCACCGGACGGATGAGTCAACAGTATGTCAGTCTTCTTTTCTATATTATGGCAGGTAACGTTTACGGTATTACTGAGCATACCGTCCTTAGTGGCTGTGAGGCTTGTGCTACCGACCTCGATGCATGACAGTAGACCATTAGAGGTTACCATGGCGGTATTGGTATCGGCAGGTGTCCATGTGACAGCGTGTGTGACCGGAGATGAAGCGCCATCACTGTACGTTGCCGTGGCCGTTAACTGACGAGTTTGACCTTTCGCTACGTCAATCGTCTGTGGAGTCACTTGAATCGCGGTGATCACCGCAGCCGATACATTTACGTTCACCGCATTACTGGTCACACCATCCTTCGAGGCTGTAAGTGTTGTGCTACCCACCTCAACACCCGACAATAAACCTGCTGATGACACGGTTGCCGTATTGGTATCAACCAGCGTCCATGTCACTGAGCTAGAAACGTCAAGTGAAGTCTTATCACTGTATGTCGCTTTAGCGGTTAACGACTGAGTCTGACCTTTCGCAATATTAACAGACGAAGGCGTTACGGTAATATTGATGACCTCTGCTTTGCTTGGTGTGTGATTGGTATGACTCTTGTTGTCACACCCAGAGAGTAAAAAACAAGATACTACAAAAGTGATAATTATATTTTTCATATAGATAGCTCGCATTTTAGCTATGAAATTGGAACAATGATCAGTATAGCAGAGTTAGTTAAACTTTGGCGTGAGTCTAAAGACCTTAATTAGCGTAGTGCTTCCTGCCCCTCCACTCACCTCAGCCAAAGAGACTTTCCCCAGACTAGTCTTTTTACTCAGAAGTTTCGAGTTAGCCTTTGTATAGTTAATCAGTCGTTATTAATGAGTGTGATAGTTTTTTGTCTCAGTCTGATTTGATTGTATCAAGTAATTAAAATAAAAGTATGATACTTTCAGAAAACCATAAAACAATGGTTGTTTTCATAATCAATAAGTTATGGGTATAAAAGTATGATACTTTTTTGTGGGTTTACACCTATATCAGAAAAAGCAGCCTCTCTAACGGCTGCTTTTTTTATGCCAGTCGCTTTTTCACCACGCTTTCGATTTTTTCTTCCTGAGTTCCTTGACCTGTGTCTAACACACAGGTTTATAGTCAAGGCATGAGTTTAAAAAATGTCTCCTTGGAGTGGTTATGCGCGTCAATCAACTAGCAAAGAATCTTAATATTACGGGCGATACCGTGCGCTTCTATACCCGCATCGGCCTGCTGAGCCCGGCTAAGTCTTCGGTCAACGGCTACAAGGACTACAGCGACAAGGATCAGTCGCGAATGCAGTTTATCTTAAGCGCTAGAAACCTGGGGTTTAGCGTCGATGAGATCAAGGTGATCTTCTCGCGCACGGATCAGGGCGAGAGTGCTTGCGGCTTGGTGCGGCAGATGATCCAGCTGAAGCTCGAGGAGACAGAGAAGCAGTTTGAAGAGATGGTAAAGCTGAGACGCAAGCTGTCGAATGCGGTAGCGGATTGGTCCCATAAGCCGGACAAGGCGCCGACCGGCAACATGATCTGCCATCTAATCGAAGGCACTTATACAGAAAGCAGTTACACAGAAGCCAATCGTGAATCAAGCATGACGCCTAGCCTGGAGGATTGAAGATGGACACCAACAGAGTACAACTCAATATCATAGGTGCCGGCTGTGCCAGCTGCGTCGGTAAGATAGAGAAGGCATTAAAATCTGTGCCCGGTGTAGACTCGGCCGAGATGAACTTTGCCGAGCGCATCGTCGATGTCTCGGGCTCGGCAACGCCGCAGCAGCTGATTGCGGCCGTCGAGGCGGCGGGTTATAACGCGACCCAGCTGCAGGCCGAGGCGGGTAATGATGCCATGGATGAGAAGGAGCAGGCGGATCTCGACTATTACCGCAGCCTGCTGCGCCATACCTTTATTGCCTTGTCTGTCGGTATTCCCTTGATGATCTACGGCCTGTTTATCGGCGAGATGACGGTAACGACCACGAACGAGCAATTAGCCTGGGGGCTGGTGGGCTTGGTGACCCTGAGCATCATGCTCCTGTCTGGTAAACATTTCTATGTGGGGGCGTGGAAATCCTTTGTACACCACAACGCCAACATGGACACGCTTATCGCCTTAGGCACAGGCACCGCCTGGCTCTATTCCATGCTGGTGGTCGCCTTTCCAACCCTGCTGCCCGAGATGGCGCGCCACGTCTATTTTGAGGCCACGGCGATGATCATAGGTTTGATTAACTTGGGATTGGCGCTGGAGGTCAAGGCCAGGGGCAAGACCTCAGAGGCGATTAAGCGTCTGATCGGCTTACAGGCCAAGACGGCGCGGGTGATACGCGATGGTAAAGAGCTGGATATCGACATTGCTCAGGTGCTGCAAGGTGACAAGGTGCGGGTGCGCCCCGGCGAGAAGATCCCCGTCGATGGCGTGGTCATCGAGGGCACCACCATGGTGGATGAGTCTATGTTGACCGGCGAACCTATGCCGGTTGAGAAGGCTATCGACAGCGAAGTTGTCACGGGGACCTTAAACAAGTCCGGTTCCATCGTCTTTAGTGCGACCCGGGTGGGTAAAGACACTGCGCTGGCCAGAATCATTGCCATGGTGAAGCGGGCGCAGAACTCTAAGCCGCCAATAGGTAGGCTTGCCGATCTAATTGCCAGCTATTTCGTACCGGCCATCATGATAATCGCCATCGTTAGCGCCATGGTGTGGTTTAATTTCGGCCCCGAACCTTCCATGGTGTTTGCCATCGTCTCGGCTACTACTGTGTTGATTATCGCCTGTCCCTGTGCCCTTGGGTTGGCTACGCCTATGTCTGTCATGGTGGGTGTGGGCAAGGCTGCCGAGTCTGGGGTGTTGATCCGTAACGGCGAGGCGCTACAAACCGCCTCTAAGATCAGTGTCATGGTACTGGATAAGACGGGCACTATTACCCAGGGCTCACCTCAGGTCACAGATGTGGTGGTCACTCAGGCTGCTTCTATTGGCGAGGACGAGGTATTAGCCCTGGCCGCCGGTATCGAGCGATACTCAGAGCATCCCCTGGCCGAGGCGATTGTCGAGACGGCTAACAGCCGCGGCATACAAATGGAGGCTGTCGAGGACTTTAATGCCATCTCCGGGCGCGGGGTCGAGGCCAAATTGAATGGGCAGGCCCTGCTGTTCGGTAATCAGGCATTGATGCAGGACTTCGGTGTGGATACTCAGGCCTACCAGGCCAAGGCGCAGCAGTTGGCGGCGGAGGCCAAGACGCCCATGTATCTGGCGCAGGACAAAGAGCTTATTGCCATCATAGCGGTGGCAGATCCTATTAAGCCTGACTCGGCCGAGGCGATCGCACGGCTCAAGCACAATGGCATTAAGGTGGTGATGTTAACCGGAGATAATCAGGCCACGGCCGCGGCGGTGGCGGATAAGGTGGGTATAGATACGTTTTTTGCCGAGGTGATGCCCCAGGATAAGGCCAGTAAGGTCGCCGAGCTGCAGCAAGATGGCGAGGTAGTGGGTATGACGGGAGATGGTATCAACGATGCCCCGGCGCTGGCACTGGCTAACGTGGGCTTTGCCATAGGTACGGGTACGGATGTGGCGATTGAGAGTGCCGACATTACCCTGATGCGAGGCTCCTTGCACGGCTTGGCCGATGCGATTGCGGTCAGCAAGGCGACGCTGAGAAATATCAAACAGAATCTGTTTGGCGCCTTCGTCTATAACGCCGCCGGTATTCCCATTGCCGCCGGGATCCTCTACCCCATGTTTGGCTTACTGCTTAATCCTGTGATTGCCGGTGCGGCCATGGCCTTCTCATCGCTAACCGTGGTGAGCAACGCCAATCGTCTGCGTCTGTTTAAAGCCAAAGCGCATTAGGAGGCTGGTATGTTATTTATCAATCTGTTCTGTCTCGCCCTGATAGGTTTTATTGTTTGGTGGTTCTGGCTCTACTCGCCCGAGACGCCCGTGAGTCAAGAAGGCATAGAGATTGTGGTCAAGGATGGGGTATATACGCCGTCGCGTATCAAGATCCCCTCGGGGCAGGCGACATCACTCACCTTTCTAAGGCAGGATAAGTCAGCCTGTTCGGCGACCCTACAGCTGCCGGCGCTGGAGATCAGTGAGGAGCTGGCATTGGATAAGCCTACGGTTATTAATATTCCGGCCATGACACCCGGAGAGTATGCATTCCACTGCCAGATGCAGATGTACAAAGGTGTGCTAGTCGTCGAATGAAAAGGGTGAATGAAAGCGTCGACTAAGGGTCAGCAGCGGGAATTGGTACAAATAGTAGGGCAAACCTTATTACCAGGTTTGCCCTGTTTTTTATACGGAGAGTAGAAAAGATACGCCGGAGAGACAATAATTTTAGCCAATCAGGCTAACAGCGGCTGGGAGCGCTTCTCTATGCGCTGCCACACCTTATCGTGGAAGTAGAACACGACAGTGTTGATCGCCGGTTCTATGAGTGCCACGGCGCCACCTATCACTATGCTACCGGTTAACAGGTAGGTGATTCCGAATGCGACACCGAAGTGTAGTACTGCAAAGGTGAATGTCTTAGCCATGATGCGTCTCCTCTTAGATTTAATCAAATGATAATCATTATCATTTAAATTGTAAAGTCGGAGAGTGCGATTGGCTTAATGCAGTAAGACGATTAATAAAGATGAGCGAGTCGAGAAAAATGCCCAGAGTGACAGATTCCTTAACTGGCACTCTGGGTGGCTGGTGTTATTTGGCTATTGATTCTTAATGCGTACCGATTAGCAATGCGCTTAGGTTTAGTCGTACTTAGACACTAATAATGCCAAGGGAACTTAGAGAAATCCTGATCCCGTTTTTCCAGGAAGGCATCACGTCCTTCTACCGCTTCGTCGGTACCATAGGCCAGGCGTGTCGCCTCACCGGCAAACAGTTGCTGACCCACTAAGCCATCGTCCGGCAGGTTAAAGCCATACTTCAACATACGCATGGCAGTAGGCGACTTAGAGTTGATCTCTTTGGCCCATCTCAGTGCCTCGGTTTCCAACTCAGCATGGGGGATGGCGCGATTGACCATGCCCATGTCGAACGCCTCATCGGCGCTGTAATTAAAACCGAGGAAGAAAATTTCCCGGGCGCGCTTCTGGCCAATCATCTTGGCGAGGTAGGCGCTGCCGTACCCCGAGTCGAAGCTGCCTACATCTGGGTCGGTTTGTTTAAATACCGCATGCTCTTTAGACGCCAAGGTTAGATCGCAGACCACATGCAGGCTATGACCACCGCCTACCGCCCAGCCCGGCACGACCGCTATTACCACCTTAGGCATGAAACGGATCAGGCGCTGCACCTCTAAGATATGCAAGCGGCCCATGCGCGCCAAGTCGGGTTTATCTGTCTCTTCGCCTTCATACTTGTAGCCATCCTTGCCGCGAATACGTTGATCACCGCCAGCACTGAAAGACCATTGTCCCTTGGCCGACGGGCCGTTGCCGGTCAGGAGCACACAACCTACATCAGACCATTGGCGGGCATGATCCAGGGCGATATAGAGTTCATCGACCGTCTTAGGGCGAAATGAGTTGAGGCAATCTGGACGATCGATGGCGATACGTACCGTGCCCTGATCCTTCGCCCTATGGTAGGTAATATCTTCGAAATCAAATCCAGGTACTCGATCCCATAAGGAGGGATCAAAGATATCGGAAACCTTGTCTGTCATGTTCGTAACCCTATGTATGTCGCATCGAGATGATGAGCCAAGGCTAGGCTCATTATGAGTAGAGATCAATTAGGCTGCAGAAAACCGTGCGCTGGGCAAAGCTTTCTGCCGCCTGTGAGGGATTATCTGAGCTTGTCGCAGATAAATTGCTGGTTATCTTTGCTCAGCTCGTCAAAGCGATTGCTGCTGTTGCCGCAATATTTCTCGGTAAACTCGAGTACCGATTCTTTCGATTCGAGAATATTGTCCAGTGCCGCTAACTCTTTTCGAGTCAGTCGCTCGGCGATTTGCGTCTTGAACATCGCAATATTCTTGTCGACGCGAATGATCTTGGTTCCCGTCATCGAGTCAAGTTTACGTTCGATACGCTTCATCAGGGCATCCGTTTGCGCGATGGGCTCATCGAGTTTGTCTGTCTCGGTCGCTAGATAATAGAGTAATCCTATCCCTGCACCTAAAATAATCCAGCCTCTCATTATTTATCCAACCATGGTGAACAATCAGTATTAGAAATGTATAATAAGCCAGTTTTCATGGAATATTAAAGCTGTAAGGCTGTTAAATATGAACGCAGAATCAAATAAAAAGGATTATTCCAAGGCTGAGCGGATCAAAATTCATCAGCCGGACGAGAATAAATCCGATCGTTTTAATCCCCGCAATCGTATTTATGTTAGAGCAATAGAAGGATTTTGGACTCAGCTACGTCGCCGCTTGGGCTGGGTTGCTATGCTCTTTTTCCTCATCTTGCCCTGGATCCCCTGGGGAGACAGACAAGCCGTCTGGTTTAACCTGGGTGAGCAGAAGTTTCATATCTTCGGCCTAACCATTTGGCCCCAAGACCTTACCTTACTCGCTGCATTATTAATGATAGCCGCGTTTGGTCTCTTTTTTGTGACAACTTATCTTGGCCGTGTCTGGTGTGGTTATACCTGCCCGCAGACGGTGTGGACCTTTATTTTCATCTGGTTCGAAGAGAAATTTGAAGGTGCCCGTAATAAGCGGATGAAGTTAGATCAGATGCCATGGAGTTTTAATAAGGTCTGGCGCAAGACCGCCAAGCATCTCTCCTGGTTGTTGGTGTCGCTACTCACCGCCATGACCTTCGTCTCCTATTTCGTACCGACTACCGAAGTCTATGCCGACGTCTTTAGTGGCAGCGCCTCGGGCGCCATCTATTTCTGGGTAACCCTGTTTACCGTGGCCACCTATGGTAATGCCGGCTGGATGCGCGAGATCATGTGTATCCACATTTGCCCATATGCCCGCTTCCAATCGGCTATGTTCGACAAGAACACCTTTATCGTGGGTTATGACACTAAGCGCGGTGAAAATCGTGGTCCCCGTTCGCGTAAGGCCGATCCTAAGGCCCTTGGGCTGGGCGATTGTATCGACTGCGATCTCTGTGTGCAGGTGTGCCCTACCGGTATCGATATTCGTAACGGTCTGCAATATGAGTGTATTAACTGTGGCTCGTGTATCGACGCCTGTGATACCACCATGGAGCGCATGGGTTACGACAAAGGCCTAATTGCCTACACCACAGAAAACAAACTCGAAGGCGTGAAAGAGAAGGTACTACGACCTAAGCTCCTGGGTTATGGCGCCGTGTTGGCATTCATGATCTTAGTCTTTATCTATGCGACGGTGACCATAGCGCCTGTGCGTATCGATATCATTCGCGACCGTAACCAGCTCTTTAGGGAAAATGATCAAGGTCTAATTGAGAACACCTTTACCCTGAAGATCCTCAATAAGACGGAAGCCAAGCATGAGTATCAACTCAGTGTCGAAGGTCTGCCTGACTATCAGTGGTATGGTCCGCAATCTGTGACCATCGAAGGAGGCGAGGTGCTGACCCTGCCTGTGAGTGTCGCCGTGGATCCTGTAGGACTGTCACGTGCCATGACCAGAGTCGACTTCAAGGTCACCACGGTATTAGACGGTGAGACAGTCGAGGCGACCCAAGAGTCGCGCTTCTTTAGCCAATAACCTGGCTTCGACTATTACTCGTTAATAGTAAAAGATAGCGAAAGATAGGAAAAAGGGGCTTTTTAGCCCCTTTTTTGTACTTAATGTCTGATTATTGCCCGCTTAGTCTTCAAAGTGTCATTTTCTTTCAAAAAGCCCTTGCGTAAAAGAATCGTCTCCCTATAATGCGCATCCACTGACACGGCGCAGCAACTTCTTCAACTGGTGAAAACCAGATAAACAGAGGGGTTCAGCCTGGTCAGTGACTCGATTCCAGTCGCGGTTAAACGCAATGAGTTGAGTCGGGCAGAGAGTGGTTTAAGGCTTTCAAATGTCGCTTTCTGGTTAAAGAATCGACGCTTGAAAAACTTCTTAAAATTAACCCTTGACGCCAACATCGGGAAGTGTAGAATACGCATCCCTAAGCCAGCGGCCAGGCGCCAGCGGCGGCATCGAAAATAACGATGCAATGCTCTTTAACAAGATAAAACAAGAAATCTGTGTGGACACTCACAGGTATTGAGTCAATCGAAAACGATTTAAATCTCAATGCATGATTTACTAAATCTAGTTTCACTAGAGATAGTGAGTGTTCATAGCAATATGTACAAACATGTAGATGATTCTTCCGAGTCATTTATGTGAATCAGAATTCATTGAGTCGTTTGGCGCAAGCCAAACACAAAAACTTTTAATTGAAGAGTTTGATCATGGCTCAGATTGAACGCTGGCGGCAGGCCTAACACATGCAAGTCGAGCGGTAACAGGAAGAAAGCTTGCTTTCTTTGCTGACGAGCGGCGGACGGGTGAGTAATGCCTAGGGAACTGCCCAGTCGAGGGGGATAACAG